>ONAK01000049.1 GCA_900315765.1 uncultured Prevotella sp.
TTGAGGGGATTTTTTTTGATTTTTCTTTGGTAGATAAAAAAAAAGTTGTACTTTTGCAGCAGTTATTATCAACTAATATTGTACAACCAAATTAAAAAAAACTTTTTCAAAATGAAAAAACTAACAATGATTTTCGCCGCACTGGCAATGACTTTGGCCATGCAGGCACAGACCAAGTTCCACGACGTAGAGGCTAATGAGGCTCAGGGCAAGGTTAAGTCGATAGCTACAAGCGTGATGGGTATGCCACGTACCACCGACTTTACCGAGGACGGAAAGATGAAGATGGAAGGACTGAGCGATGCCAAGTATGATGCCGACGGCTATATACAGGAGTGCAAGATGAGCGTACAGGGACAGGAGGCAACAGTAAAGTTTGCTTGGGAGAACGGTAAGCTTATCAGCCAGACAACCGCCGTTATGGGCCAGGAAATTAAGCAGACCTTGGTTTACGACGAGAAGGGCCAGGTTAAGGCTATGAAGATGAACATGATGGGACAGGACGTTGAGATGCCTTTCAGCGACTACAAGTTTGACGACAAGGGCAACTGGATTAGTCGTAAGACCAGCATGATGGGACAGGAGATGGAGCTGACTCGCACCATCACCTACTTTGAGTAAAGCGCATAAAAATTACTTTTATATAAGGTGGGCTCATTTTTTAAGAAAGTGAGCCCATTTTTTAACACTTTACTGCGAAGCAGAATTTGGAGGATTGAATTATTATTCGTAACTTTGCAGCCGATAAAAACAGTAACTCAAAATAAACCCAATACGGATATGAAAAAAGAACTGAAAAAAGTGTTGGTACTCGGTTCGGGTGCCTTGAAAATCGGACAAGCCGGTGAGTTTGACTATTCTGGCTCGCAGGCACTGAAGGCACTACGTGAGGAGGGTATCAAAAGTGTACTCGTAAACCCTAACATCGCAACTATCCAGACCAGTGAGGGTATCGCAGACAAGGTGTATTTCCAGCCTGTGAATACACACTTCGTGACTGAGATTATCAAGAAGGAGCGCCCCGACGGCATTCTGCTGGCTTTTGGCGGACAGACTGCGCTGAACTGTGGTACTGAGCTCTACCTGAACGGCACACTGAAGGAGTATGGCGTTGAGGTGCTGGGAACAAGCGTAGAGGCTATCATGAACACAGAAGACCGCGACCTGTTTGTGAAGAAGCTGGGCGAGGTTGACCTGAAGGTACCAGTGAGCCACGCTGTAGAGTCGATGGAAGATGCCCTGAAGGCTGCTCACGAGATTGGATTCCCCATCATGATTCGCTCGGCTTATGCGCTGGGTGGTCTGGGCTCGGGTATCTGTCCTGACGAGAAAAAGTTTATTGAGCTAGCTGAATCGGCCTTCACCTTTGCACCACAGATTCTGGTGGAAGAGAGCTTGAAGGGATGGAAGGAGATTGAGTTTGAGTGCATTCGCGATGCCAACGACCGCTGCTTTACTGTGGCCTCGATGGAGAACTTCGACCCTCTGGGCATTCACACAGGAGAATCGATCGTTGTGGCTCCAACATGCTCGCTGCGCGAGGAGCAGGTTAAGATGCTGCAGGATATCACCATTAAGTGTGTGAAGCACCTGGGTATCGTGGGTGAGTGTAACATTCAGTTCGCTTTCAACGCTGAGACTAACGACTATCGTATCATCGAGATTAACGCCCGACTGAGCCGTTCATCAGCCTTAGCCTCAAAGGCAACAGGCTATCCCCTCGCCTTCGTGGCTGCCAAGATTGCACTCGGCTACACACTCGACCAGATTGGCGAGATGGGCACTACATCATCGGCCTACGTAGCTCCTCAGCTGGACTATATGATCTGTAAGATTCCACGTTGGGACCTGACAAAGTTTGCCGGTGTTAGTCGCCAGATTGGTTCTTCGATGAAGTCGGTTGGTGAGATTATGAGTATCGGCCGCTCGTTCGAGGAGATGATTCAGAAGGGACTGCGTATGATTGGTCAGGGCATGCACGGATTCGTGGGCAACGACCACACCAAGTTTGAGAATCTGGACGAGGAGCTGGCAAACCCAACCGATTTGCGTATCTTCGCCATTGCTCAAGCCCTGGAAGAGGGTTACACCATAGAGCGCATTGAGGAACTGACAAAGATTGATGTCTGGTTCCTGGAGCGCCTGAAGCACATTGTCGACCTGAAGCACGAACTGCTGAAGTACAACAAGCTGGAGGAGCTGCCTGATGAGTTGCTGCTAGAGGTGAAGCGTTGCGGATTCAGCGACTTCCAGATAGCACGCTTTGTGCTGAAGCCTCAGGGCGGAAACATGGAGAAGGAGAACCTGATAGTACGTAAGTATCGCCAGCAGAAGGGCATCGTGCCTTCAGTAAAGCGCATACCTACCGTGGCTTCAGAGCATCCTGAGCTTACAAACTATCTCTACTTCACCTACACTCATGTGCCTGCTTTCGGCAATGCTGAGGGAGAGAAATATGTACCCGCACACGATATTAATTATTATAACAACGAGAAGTCGGTGGTAGTTCTCGGCTCGGGTGCTTACCGCATCGGTTCGTCGGTTGAGTTCGACTGGTGTTCGGTTAACGCCATCAATACGGCTCGCAAGCTGGGCTACAAGTCGATAATGATTAACTACAACCCTGAGACCGTATCTACCGACTATGATATGTGCGACCGTCTGTACTTCGACGAGCTCTCGCTGGAGCGCGTACTCGACGTGATCGACCTGGAGTCGCCTCGTGGTGTCATCGTAAGCGTGGGTGGACAGATTCCTAACAACCTGGCTATGAAGCTGCATCGTCAGGGTGTGCCTGTGCTCGGAACATCGCCAGTGGACATCGACCGTGCTGAGAACCGCGATAAGTTCTCGGCTATGCTCGATAAGCTGGGCATCGACCAGCCAGCATGGCAGGCACTGACATCGTTCGACGATGTGAAGGACTTTGTGGCCAAGGTGGGCTATCCTGTTCTGGTTCGTCCCTCATATGTGCTCTCGGGTGCTGCCATGAATGTTTGCTACGACGAGGAGGAGCTGCATCGTTTCCTCAACATGGCTACCGAGGTTTCTAAGGAGTTCCCTGTTGTGGTATCTAAGTTTATGACTGAGACGAAGGAGATTGAGTTTGATGCCGTTGCCGACAAGGGCGAGGTTATCGAGTATGCCATCTCAGAGCACGTTGAGTATGCAGGTGTTCACTCAGGCGATGCCACCATGGTATTCCCTGCTCAGAACATCTACTTCTCTACCATCCGACAGATTAAGAAGATAGCCCGCAAGATTGCTTCCGAGCTGAACATCAGCGGACCATTCAATATCCAGTTCCTGGCTAAGAACCGCGAGGTGAAGGTGATTGAGTGTAACCTCCGCGCCAGCCGTTCGTTCCCATTCGTATCGAAGATTCTGAAGCGTAACTTCATCGAGACGGCTACAAAGATTATGCTCGACGCTCCTTATCAGAAACCTGACAAGAGCGAGTTCGACATCGACCGCATTGGTGTAAAGGCC
Organism: uncultured Prevotella sp.; assembly: GCA_900315765.1. Classification (GTDB taxonomy): domain Bacteria; phylum Bacteroidota; class Bacteroidia; order Bacteroidales; family Bacteroidaceae; genus Prevotella. The sequence goes on from ONAK01000049.1 coordinate 3,490, forward strand.
AGTCAGTTCTCATTCGCACGCCTGCAGAATGCCGACCCTGTATTGGGTGTTGACATGAGCTCTACAGGTGAGGTAGGCTGCTTGGGCGACGACCTGAACGAGGCTCTGCTCAACTCGCTGATTGCTACCGGCTACTCTATTCCAAAAGATGCCGTACTGATTTCATCGGGCGGTGCCAAGGGTAAGGTAAGCTTGCTTGAGCCTGCACAGCAGTTGGCCAAGAAGGGTTACACCATCTACGCCACAGCTGGTACAGCCAAGTTCTTCAACGACAACGGCGTGAAAGCTATCGCTGTAGCTTGGCCTGATGAGGATGGCGAGAACAACGTGATGGATCTCATCTCGCAGCACAAAGTGGGCTTGGTAATCAACGTGCCAAAGAACCACACCAGCCGCGAGCTCACCAACGGATACAAGATTCGTCGTGGTGCCATCGACCACAACATTCCATTGATGACAAACGTTCGTCTGGCAAAGGCATTCATCGAGGCCTTCACTGCTATGAGCATCGATGATGTGAAGATTAAGAGCTGGCAGGAGTATAATAACTAATTGACAATTGATAATTAACAATTGATAGACGAATATAAGACACTGAAAAGCGGAGGCGAGGGTTACTACACCGAAAAGCGTAGCAAATTCCTTGCCTTCGCTCATCATGTACAGACGGTTGATGAAATAAAAGACCTGATAGCTGGCTATCGTAAGAAATACTACGATGCCCGCCACGTGTGCTATGCCTATATGTTAGGCCCTGAGCGGCTGGAGTTTCGTGCCAACGACGATGGCGAACCATCGAGCACGGCAGGAAAACCTATTTTAGGACAGATAAACTCCAACGAGCTGACCGACATACTCATTGTGGTGGTGCGCTACTATGGCGGAGTGAATCTTGGCACATCGGGGCTGATAGTGGCTTATCGCGAAGCTGCTGCCGACGCCCTCGCCCACTCTGAGATAGAAACACGCCAAGTTGAGGAAATCATCACCTACTCTTTCGCCTATCCTTTGATGAACGATGTGATGCGTATAGTGAAAGATATGCAGCCACGTATTGTTTCACAGACCTATGATAACACCTGCGAGATAAAGCTTAGTATCAGGAAAAGCGAGGCTGAGCAGCTAAAAAGCCGCTTAGCGAAACTTTCTTTCGAATAAAGTCGCCTATAAGACAACTTTTACTAAAATAAATTTGGTGGTTTCATAAAAATGCATTACCTTTGCATCCGCAATCGCAAGAAAGCAACTGGAGAGTTGGCAGAGTGATCGATCGCGCTGGACTCGAAATCCGGTATACCCCTTTCGGGTATCGGGGGTTTGAATCCCTCACTCTCCGCAAAAGCAAAAGAAAAGGTTTCGAATTTTATCGAAACCTTTTTCTTATTTATCCCTCAAGTGGAGCGTCCTTCAATTTTTCAAGCGCCCTGCACAACTGGTCTGGGCACGATGTATTCTTGGCTCCACAGCGAATGCCGTTAATTTTGGGGATGACATCGTCAATCTTCTGTCCACGCACCAACTGGCTGATTCCCTGAAGGTTGCCATTGCAGCCTCCAAGGAAAAACACCTGCTGTATCACGTTATTCTCGTCGGCAGTCACGTCAATCAGTTTTGAACATGTGCCCTGAGTCTCGTATTGTATATGCTTGGTCTTCATCGGCTTAGCTCAGTTTGTGGATAACAAGTCCTGAGCGCAGTTTTGGCTCGAACCAAGTAGCCTTTGGAGGCATAATCTTACCGCTGTCGGCAATGTCCATAATCTGCTGCATAGATACTGGATAGAGGGCCAGCGCAGCACGCATCTCACCAGAATCAACACGGCGCTTCAGTTCCTTGAGGCCACGCAGACCACCAACAAAATCGATACGTTGTGAAGAACGCAGGTCGCCGATGTTCAGAATCTCATCCAGAATCAGACGGCTTGAGATGTCAACATCCAGCACACCGATAGGGTCGGTATTATCGTATGTTCCCTCCTTTGCCTTCAGGCTGTACCAGTGCTGGTCGAGATAGAGTGAGAACTCGTGGAGCTGCTGGGGCTTGTAAATCTCGGTACCCTTATCCTCAACCTCAAAGTTTACTTGCAGGGCTGCCAGGAACTCCTCAGACGACAGACCATTCAGATCCTTTACCACGCGGTTGTAGTCGAGAATGGTAAGCTGTGAAGCCTGGAAGCAAACGGCCATGAAGTAATTGTACTCCTCGGTGCCGTTGTGGTTGGGATTCTGCTTCTGCTTTTCAGCACCAACCAGAGCTGCAGCTGCTGAACGATGGTGACCGTCGGCAATATACAGGCTTGGCATCTTAGCAAACTCTTCAGTAATCACCTGAGTATCCTTATCGTCGTTGATTACCCAGAACTGATGACGGAAGCCATCGATAGGTGCAACGAAATCGTACTCAGGCTCAGTAGCTGCATAGCGCATAATCAGCTCGTTGAGCACAGCATTGTCAGGATAAGCAAAGAACACAGGCTCGATGTTGGCATTGTTTACACGAACATGCTTCATACGGTCTTCTTCCTTATCTCTGCGGGTAAGCTCATGCTTCTTGATGTTGCCCTTCATGTAGTCGTCAACATAAGCACCAACCACCAGTCCGTATTGAGTCTTGCCGTTCATGGTCTGCGCGTAAATATAATAATGTTCGCTCGAGTCCTGAACCAGCCAGCCCTTGTCCTGGAACTTCTGGAAGTTCTCAGCAGCCTTCTCATACACACGAGGATCGTACTCGGATGTGCCTACAGGGAAGTCGATCTCAGGCTTGATGATGTGATACAGACTCATCTCGTTATCGCCAGCCTCGGCGCGAGCTTCTTCAGAATCCAACACGTCGTAAGGACGTGATTCTACCTTCTCCACCAGCTCTTTTGGTGGGCGGATACCTTTAAAAGGTTTTACTATTGCCATACTATTTTGATTGTTAAATGATTATTGCTCTTTAGTGGTGCAAAATTACTCAAAAGTTCTGAATTTGCAAAATCTTTATGATAATATTTGGCAACATCATAAATAATTAGTAAATTTGCACAAAATTTATAACTATAAATTCTAATTAATATCATTAAAATGAAGAAAATACTACTTTTTGCATGTGGCGTGCTGATGAGTTTTTCAGCACAAGCCCAGAGTATTGAAACCGCTAAAGACGCTGTTAGAAACATGGGCGTGGGTTGGAATCTTGGAAACACCCTCGATGCTAACGATGGCAGCAAGACATGGACCACCACCGAACAGCATGAAACCTGTTGGGGGCAACCTGTAACCAAACCAGAGCTTCTGAAGATGATGAAAGAGGCCGGATTCGGAGCCATTCGCGTGCCTGTTACATGGTATCAGGAGATGGACAAAGACGGAAAAGTGAATGAGGCCTGGATGAATCGCGTAAAAGAGGTGGTAGACTACGTGCTCGACAACGGCATGTACTGCATCCTGAATGTGCATCACGACACTGGTGCCGACAGTAATACCTTCAAATCGTGGCTGAAGGCGTCGAGCAAAAGCTATACTGCCAACAAAGAGAAGTACGAATATCTGTGGAAACAGATAGCCGAAAAATTCAAGGACTATGATGAGAAACTACTTTTTGAAGCATACAACGAGATGCTTGACGAGAGTAGCACCTGGAACGAGCCAAGCAACAAGACCGACGGATATAAGGCTATCAACAACTATGCCAAGAGTTTCGTAACTACCGTTCGTAACACTGGTGGCAATAACGAAAAGCGCAACCTGATAGTAAACACCTACTCTGCCAGCAGCACTCCTAACGCCATGCAGAATCTGGATAAGCCCGAGGATAGCAATCACATCATCTTCCAGATTCACAGCTATCCTAACTGGCAAAGCAAGAGCAACGCTAAAAACGAAATCGACAATCTGATTAGCAACATCAAAGCCAAACTGATTGACAGAGCGCCCGTTATCATTGGCGAATATGCCACATTTACCACATGGCCTTCGGATATCGATTATTACGCTAAGGATAAGGAAGTAGCCCTCTATGCTATGGACTATCTCATCAAGCAAACCAAACAGAATGGTATCGGTACATTCTACTGGATGGGAATGGCCGACGGTGCTTTCCGTTCGATGCCTGCTTTCCATCAGCCCGACCTCGCACAGACGCTTATCAAGGCCTACTACGGAAGCATCGACGGATATAAATATCCCACTGAGGATGACTTTGAAACAATCTATAAGGTAGACTATGAAAGTGAGTGGTCGGAGTTGTTTCTTTTTGGCGACTGGAGCCGTACTGCCGTAAGCTTGAGTGGCTATAAGGGCGTTAGTGTAGAAATGGACAAGGCGTATGGTGACAAACTGCAATTCAAGATATACGGCGACAAGAAAAGTGGTGATTCCTTCAAGGAACAATATGTGCCTCTATCGTCAACTTCAACAAAAACAACTGCAGAATTCGATGCCTCAGTATTAGGTTCTACCTTTTGGGGAGTTACGCTTCAGACCAATTCTGGCGCCCAGACCGCCAAAGTGATAGAAGCAAAGATGATAAAGGCCGATGGCACAGAGGTTCCTGCATCAATAACTGCAGCCTGGGGCTGCACAGTAACACCTGAGTCAACCCCCAAGCCCACAGGCATACATGCCATTCAGTATGTAAAGGCTGAGAATAACGATGCCATTTACAACCTGCAGGGGCAGCGCATAAAGAATCCTCAAAAAGGAGTCTATATCCAAAACGGCAGAAAGTTTGTAGTTAGATAAACAAAGAATCCCCCTCCGATTTGGAGAGGGATTTCTTTTTGCTATATCAGTTTCCCGATTTTTACTTGTTTACCTGGAACTTGGTGTCGCCATCCTTGAAGAAGGCGTTGATCTGCTTAGCAGCAGCGATACCAGCATTGATGTTGGCCTCGGCTGTCTGGGCACCCATCTTCTTTGGAGTTGAGAAGTAACGACCCTCGAACTTAGCAAACTCGTCGTTTGCATCTGGCATAATGTCGGTAACGAACTTCAGATCCTCACGCTCCTGCATCAGCTTAATCAGCTCTGGCTCGTTGATAACTTCCTTACGGGCTGTGTTAACCAGCACACCACCCTTCTTCATCTTACCAACCAGTGCAGCGTTGATGCTCTGCTTGGTCTCAGGTGTTGCAGGGATGTGCAGTGATACTACATCGCAGGTCTCAAACAGAGCGTCCTGATTAGCTACAGCGTGAACGCCAGCCTTCTCGATAACCTCTGCAGGGCAGAAAGCATCGTAAGCATAAACGTCCATTCCAAAGCCCTTAGCGATACGAGCCACGTTGCGACCTACATTACCGAAAGCTAGAATACCCAGCTTCTTACCAAGCAGCTCTGAACCACTCTTACCATTGTAGAAACCACGAACGGCCATCACCAACAGACCGAATACCAACTCGGCAACTGCGTTTGAGTTCTGACCAGGAGTGTTCTCAGCAACTACGTTGTGAGCTGTAGCAGCAGCCAAGTCGATGTTATCGTAACCAGCACCAGCGCGAACCACAATCTTCAGCTGCTTAGCAGCATCCAGGACCTCTGCATCAACCTTATCACTACGGATAATCATTGCATCGGCATCCTTAACTGCGTCCAGCAACTGAGCCTTCTCTGTATATTTCTCGAGCAGCACCAGCTCATTGCCGGCTGCCTCAATCTCTGCCTTAATACCATTAACAGCTGCTGCTGCGAATGGCTTCTCTGTTGCAACTAATACTTTCATATTGTTTATATTTAAACACAAAGATACAGAGTTACAGAGTTTTTATTTATTATCTCAAAATTTAAATCTCTGTGCCTTTGTATCTCTGTGTTGACTATTACTTAATTAATGATTTGCTTCGAACTCCTTCATGCAGGCTACGAGAGCGTTGCAGCCCTCGATGGTCTGAGCGTTGTAGCAAGATGCACGGAAGCCACCAACTGAACGATGACCCTTAACACCAACCATACCCTTTGATACTGCGAAGTCAAGGAAGTCCTTCTCAAGCTCCTTATACTCATCAGCCATTACGAAGCAGAGGTTCATCAGTGAACGGTCCTCAGCCTGAGCTGTACCCTTGAACATCTTGTTGCGGTCGATTTCGCCGTAAACAATCTCAGCACGCTGATGTGCCAGCTTGTCCATAGCAGCAACACCACCCTGAGCCTTAATCCAGCGCAGATTCTCAAGTGCGCTGTAGATGGGCACTACAGGAGGAGTATTGAACATAGAACCCTTATCTACGTGTGTACGATAGTCGAGCATGGTAGGAATCTCACGTGGAGCCTTACCCAGAGCGTCGTCCTTTACGATTACGATTGTAACACCAGCCATAGCCAGGTTCTTCTGAGCACCAGCGTAGATTGCATCATACTTAGCAACGTCAACAGGACGGCTGAAGATATCAGATGACATATCGGCAATCAGACGTACGGGAACGTCAAGGTCCTTGCGGATCTCAGTACCGTAGATAGTATTATTAGTTGTGATGTGCAGGTAGTCTGCATCAGCAGGAACTGTCCAATCCTTTGGGATGAAGGTGTAGTTGGCATCGGCCGAAGAAGCCACCTCTACTACCTCACCAAAAAGCTTTGCTTCCTTCATAGCCTTCTTAGCCCAAACACCAGTGTTCAGGTAAGCAGCCTTCTTAATAAGGAAGTTATAAGGAATCATACAGAACTCAAGACTGGCACCACCACCAAGGAAGATTACTGAGTAGCCCTCGGGCACCTCAAGAAGCTCTTTTACCAGAGCTACAGCCTCATCTACTACAGGCTGGAAATCCTTTGCACGATGGCTGATCTCCATCAGAGAGAGACCTGAGCCGTTGAAATCAAGACACTGCTGAGCGGTCTTCTCAATCACTTCGCGAGGAAGCATCGAGGGACCTGCGTTAAAGTTGTACTTCTTCATTTGATTGTTTATTTTTTAAATGGTTTATATTCTATTTATTGAAAAACGCTGCGAAATTACACTTTTTATTTTAATCCACCAAATATTTAAGCAGAAATTCACAGATTTTACTCTTTTTCTTTCATTTTGTCAACTCAACATATCACTTTTTATACTCTTTTGATAGTTTATTATACCTTATTATATATAATGACCTTGCAAAGGTAATGAATATTTGGCACGAATTGCGCGAATTTACACGAAAATAATTATTAAATCTTTAAAATTCGTGAAATTCGTGTAATTCGTGCCTTAAAATCACTACCTTTGCAATCGTTATGGTACAGAAAGAACATCATATTATTATCAGCCTGGCTTCAAACTTTAATCAGGAAGCCAATCTCGAGGCAGCCCGAGCACAACTCACCCAGTTGCTAACCGAGGCACATTTCACATCGGCCATTTGGACTGAGCCCATCAATTCATTGCGGAGCGAGCCCTATCTCAACCAACTGTGTAAGGGCACTACGGCCTTTGGATTCAACCTGCTTAATGAAGTTCTGAAAGAGACGGAGAAACGCCAGGGGCGAACGCATAATGAGGATGGTATCGTAACACTCGACCTCGATATTCTGCAGTACGACGACGAGAAATTTCATCTGCGCGACTGGTCGCGAAACTACGTAAAGGATTTAATTAACGAATTATGAAGAAATTACTAATAATCAGCATTTTATCATTTTTATTCTCTATAGCCAGCGCCCAGCGCTTCAGTGATTATTTCTGCGATCGCACCCTGCGCCTCGACTATATTTTTGCAGGCAACAATCTCACCCAGAACATCTATGTTGATGAGCTCATATCCATGCCCCGATGGTATGGAAAGCGCCAACATCTGGCCGAAGTACCATTAAAAGGCAACGGACAGATAATAGTACGCACCACTGATACCAAAGAGGTAATCTATCGCAATTCGTTTTCAACGCTATTCCAGGAATGGTTGGCCACCGACGAAGCCAAACACACCCAGAAATCATTCGAAAACGTGTTTCTTGTGCCCTATCCCAAGCAACCTGTAGACATTACCGTAGAGCTTTACGACTATCACGACCGCGTGAGCGCCACCACAACGCATCGTGTTGACCCCAAGGACATCCTTATCCGAAAGACCGACTCCATCGCTACAATGCCCTATACCACACTGCAGCAGGCTGCCGATACCAGCCATTGCATTCATGTGGCCTATGTGGCTGAGGGATACCAAGCCGACGAGATGCCCCGTTTTATCGAGGATTGCAAGGTGGCGATGGAATCGCTGTTCAAACACGAACCATTCAAGCATCTCAAAGACCGTTTCAACATGATTGCCGTACAGTCGCCATCGGTCGACACAGGCACCAGCGAGCCAAATCAGGGCATCTGGAAGAATACGGTACTTGGCTCGCATTTCGACACTTTCTATAGCAACCGCTATCTCACCACACTGCATCTGAAGCGTCTGCACGACGTATTGGCTGGCACCCCATACGAACATATCATCGTACTGGTGAACACCGACCGTTATGGTGGTGGAGGTATCTACAACTCTTACAACCTCACCTACGTCAACGGCCCTAGCTTCCGTCCGGTAGTGGTACACGAATTTGGGCATTCCTTCGGAGGTCTGGCCGACGAGTACCCATACGGAGACGACGACCCAATGTATTTTGCTGACACAGAGCCCTGGGAGCCCAATATTACAACAAAGCACGATTTCAACGGGAAATGGGAGAACCTTGTGCGTGCAGGAAAAGCCGGTTTAATCGAAGGTGGAGGTTACCTGTCTAAAGGCGTTTGGCGTGGCTACGAGAACTGCAGGATGCGCACCAATGAAGAGCCCGAATTCTGTATGGTATGTCAACAGTGGCTACAACGTTTAATAGATTTCTACACTAAATAAATGGATTCAAGAATTACTGAAATAATATCGCTACAACAGCCTGGTATTGAGATATTTGGAGCACTCACAGAATCGCAGCTTCGAAATAAGCTCAATGCAGAAAAAGGCCTTTTCATCGCAGAAAGTCCAAAGGTTATACGCGTGGCTCTACAAGCAGGGTATGAGCCAACAGCACTGCTATGCGAACGGCGCCATATCACAGGAGATGCAGCAGACATCATAGCTGCTTGTGGCGATATACCTATTTACACAGGTTCTCGCGAATTACTGGCTCAGCTCACTGGCTATACCCTAACCCGCGGAGTGCTCTGCGCCATGCGTCGCAAACCTGAACCTGCAATTGAAGATGTATTGAACGGCGCCTGCAGAGTTTGTGTTATCGATGCCGTTTGCGATACGACTAACATAGGAGCCATTTTCCGCAGTGCAGCAGCATTGGGCATCGATGCGGTACTGCTTACCCGTAGTAGTTGCGACCCACTAAACCGCAGGGCCATACGTGTATCAATGGGAACGGTATTCCTAGTACCCTGGACGTGGCTCGATTCTTACGAACAACTGAAGGCGCTTGGATTCCGTACGGCAGCAATGGCTCTTACAGACAAGTCCATCTCGCTCGACGATCCTATTTTGAAACAGCAGCCCAAACTGGCGTTTATCATGGGGACAGAGGGTGACGGACTTCCACAAGCTACAATAGAAAATGCAGACTTTACAGTCCGCATTCCTATGTCACATCAGGTCGACTCACTTAATGTTGCTGCAGCCGCAGCCGTCGCCTTCTGGGAATTACGCAAGCAGTAGATTATTTCTTCTTTTTCTTTGCGTCCTCGCCTTCACGAGGCAGTTTGTCTACATACTTCATCTCGCGCATAATGCGAGCCTGACGCTTCAGCATATACCCAGAAGGATTCTTGCTCGAGAACTTTCTGGGATTAGGCAGCGTAGCCGCTATCAGCGCACATTGTGCCTTCGACAGATTCTCTGCCGTCGTATTAAAGTGCTCCTCAGCCACAGCATCGGCACCATAAATACCCTCACCCATCTCTATCGAGTTCAGATATACCTCCATAATTCTCTGCTTACTCCACATCATCTCTATCAGCGCAGTAAAGTACACCTCGAATCCTTTGCGAACCCACGAGCGACCAGGCCACAGAAATACATTCTTAGCCGTTTGCTGCGAAATGGTAGATGCGCCCAACTTACGTTTCTCGGGGTGCTCCTTATTGCGCTTGGCAGCGTGTTCTATCGCCTGATAGTCAAATCCGTGATGCTGCAGGAATTTAGCATCCTCGCTGGCCATAACAGCCATCGGCAGTGATGGCGATATCTTCTCCAGCGGCACCCAGTGGTGCTTCATTTTCAGACTCTTACCCTCGCCCACTTGTTCAAAACAACGTATAAACATCAGTGGTGTAAAGTATACAGGCAGAAAACGAAGGGCCACAACAGAAAGGATAGTGGAAGCAAAGAATGCCACCACTATCCACTTTATTGTTTTCTTAAGAACCTTCAATTATTTAATTCTTAAATATTATCATTTTTACATTTTACTTCGCAGCCTCTGCGTTTGCCTCGTTAATCATCTTCTCAGAAGCATACATGTAAACCTCAACTCGACGGTTCTGCTTGCGACCCTCAGCTGTAGAGTTATCAGCTACAGGATTTGTAGAACCCTGACCGTCGATAGTCTTGATCTGTGCAGAAGCAACACCCTGTGACTTCAGGAACTTAGAAACGCTCTGAGCGCGGTTCTTTGACAGAGGATTGTTGATGGCATCGCTACCAGTGTTGTCAGTATGACCAATGATGGCGATATCCATATCTCTGTTCTCCTTCAGCACCTCAGCAAACTGAGTGAGCGAAGCCTTAGATGTAGCATTCAGATCAGCCTTGTTTGTAGCAAACAGAATACCAGAATCGAAGGTAACCTTTACAGCCTCCAGACCGTTAGCGTCAGTGATAGTCTCTACCTGAGCGTTCTTAACAGCCTCAGCCTCCTTCTTTGCCTTGTCCATCTTCTTACCGATGATGGCACCTGTTGTAGCACCTACAGTACCACCAATAACAGCACCGATAGCAGTATTACCAGCTATCTTACCGATGATAGCACCTACCACAGCACCACCACCAGCACCTATAGCAGTACCCTTAGCTGTGTTACTTACATTACAACCTACTAATACCAATGCAGCACAAAGTCCTGCAGCAATTGATTTCAAATTCTTCATAATTCTCTAATCTTTTATTTAATCGTTAAACATTCGTTTCTGTGTGCAAAGATATGATATTAATCCGAAACGACCAACTTTTTTAAGTTTAAATAAACAAATTATTAAATTCTATCAACCAATGCTCTATTTTCAGAGGTGAGAGGTGAGAGTTATGTTTATAATCTCACACCCACACAGGCATTTATATACCAATGAGACAAACGCCCCTCTGTAGAGTTGAGCTTAAAGCGGAACCTATTTATCTGGGCATAGGTATTAAAGAACCAGTTGCCCACGTTATAAGTTAGCGACAGACGGGCATCGAACATCATGGTTATATTACTGCGGTGGGTTTCCTTGTAATCCTTAGCCTCAGGATAGGTAATCTTATCAGCTCCCTCAGAAGGATAAGTTATATAGTCGAAAACATTCAAAGGACTATCGTCACCGCTAGCGGCTTTTTTACGGAGGTTTGAATTATAATGCCACACATCAACTTTATTGCTAAGTGTAATCATCGGCATGACCATCGCATTGATGAGCAGCCCCTTGCAGGGCACATAATTATAAGCATAACCAGGCCCCACGGCAAACTGATACTGCTTGATTTTTCCTATGTCATCCATCATCAGAATAAAATCGGCATCAAGGCCGTAATCGTAGGCGATGGTAGACTTGTAATACATGGCGCCAACCATAAATGACCCTGCAGAACGTTTCTGGAATACGCTCTGATCGTAGGCCGCACAGTAAGAGAAACGCTTACCGTTGAACAGATAATAGGCATCAAGTGTGACTATCTTTACATACATGGGGTCGATAAGGCTGTAATGACCATCGTACGACTCATGATTACCTAATTCATCATCATAATCATAGTGTATAATAGGTTTATCGGTTTGGAACCTATGTATGCGCAGATTAACACCATACGAACCACCAGTGGCACCAATCTTAAAGATACTTCCCTTATCGCCACCAACATTAACGCTATAGCCCAAACCATATCCGCGATAGCCTGCCCAAAAACCAATATAGCTTGTTACATCAGGTTTTACACGGGGTTCACACGTAAGGACACTTTTAACATCATCGAACAATAAGGAACCATCAATCTGTGACTTCATTTTAAGGTCGCTTTGGTTTATGTTGCCCTGAATCATCACCTGCCAAGGTTTCTCTGGGGCATCGATATATCGACGATCAACACCTTTAACACTCATAGAATCAATAAAACGCCCTACTTTCTTAACAAACTCAGGTTGTGCTGCTGCGTTAAGACAGCAGAACGCGGTTAATAGCATTATGAGTTTTTTCATGTTAGTAGCGGTTTGTTAAAGGCAAACGGACCCCGGCCTATGGTAAGGTCAAAGGGTCCGCAAGATTATTATAAAAAAATAACTTTATTTCTTCTCCTCAGTCTTAGCCTCGTCCTTCTTTGTGTCGGCAGCAGGCTTTGCTGATGGCTTATAGCGCTTATTCAGACCGTTGATAACGTCCTGAGTAACATCGAGCTTCTTGTCGGCAATCAGAATGTTGTCGCCAGACTTAGCAAGAATCAAATCGTACTTCTTATCCTTGTTGTAAACCTTCAGGAAGTTCTGCAGCGAATCACGAAGAGCCTCGTTGAACTTAGCGGTCTCACTAGCCAGCTCGTTCTCGAGACGTGCCTGAAGCTCCTGCAGATCGCGCTGCTGGCGCTCGATAGCGGCCTGCTGAGAGGCAGCCTGCTCACGACTCTGGAAACCATTGTTATTCAACTTCTGCTGGAAGTTGGCAGCAGCAGCCTGCAGAGCGTTACCCTTCTGGTTGAGGGTATTGCGTGCGTTGTTACTCTTCTTCTGAAGTGTTACGCTGTAATCCTTTGCAAAGGTGTACTGAGTCATCAGTGAATCAACCTCAACATAAGCGATTTTAAGGCCGTCGCCGCTGGCAGCAGCTGCTGGCTGATCGTCCATCTTAGGACTCTGGTTGTTGCACGATACCATCATAGCTGCGATAGCAAGTGCAGAGAAAATGTACTTTTTCATTTTTAATTATTGTAATATTTAAATTTTACTATTTTACTTTTCGCTCACTGCGAAACGACTCTTGGTGCGAAGTTCGCGATCCTGGTCCATCACACAGTGTATACCCCTATCTTTCATCGCCTGCGAATCGTGAATATGCTGCGATGAGAACTCGCCATTGCGCTTAAAAAGCACCTTTACGAGCAAAAATGCCATACATATAGCAATTATTAACGTGGTTATGAGTAGAGTCTCAATCATTTTTTATATCTTTGCGGCTGCAAAGTTAAGCATTTTATATTGAAATCAAACAAAAAAAGCATTAATAATGAATAAAAACGATTTAAAACCTGCAGTTGTGTTCGCTGAATTTGCGAAGATTAACGAAATTCCGCGTCCTTCAAAGCGCGAAGAGAAGATGATTGAGTATCTGAAGACATGGGGCGAGAGCCACAATCTGGATACCAAAGTAGATGAAACAGGTAATGTGATTATACGCAAGCCAGCCACCAAGGGTATGGAGAACTGCAAGACAGTGATTCTTCAGAGCCATATGGATATGGTGTGCGATAAGCTCGTAGATGTAGAGTTCGACTTCGACAAGGACGCCATCAAAACATACGTTGACGGCGAGTGGCTTACCGCCGAGGGAACAACGCTGGGTGCCGACGATGGTATCGGATGCGCTATCGAGCTGGCCATTCTGGCAAGCGACGATATTGAGCACGGTCCTATCGAGTGTGTATTTACTCGCGACGAAGAGACTGGTCTGAGTGGCGCCGAGGGTATGAAGGCTGGCTTTATGACTGGCGATTACCTCATCAACCTTGACTCAGAGGACGAGGGTGAGATCTTCGTTTCATGCGCAGGAGGACGTAACACCACAGCCAAGTTCAATTTCAATCGTCAGGAGGCTGCCGCTGGCAGTTTCTTTATGAAGGGACAGCTGAAAGGCTTAGTTGGTGGACACTCTGGTGACGACATCAACAAGAAGCGTGCTAACTCTATCAAGATTCTGGGTAGATTCCTGTATCAGGAAATGAACCGCTATGAGGGCATACAGCTGGCTGAGTTTCACAGCGGTAAGTTGCATAATGCCATTCCTCGCGACGGACAGTTTGTGATTGCTGTACCCAATGCTATCAAAGAGAATGTAAAGGCCGATTGGAACGTATTTGCTGCAGAAGTAGAGGATGAATTCCATGTAACCGACACTCAGATGGTTTGGGCTATGGAGAGCACAGATGCACAGAAGGTGATTGATCCAGAGGTTGCCAAAAAGTTTGTATGGGCTATCCAGGCTGTAGATAACGGCATATATGCCATTTGTCAGGATGAAGCCTTAGGCGGAATGGTTGAGACATCGAGCAACATTGCAAGCATACACAGTAGCGAGAATGCCATCGAGATTCTGAGCAGTCAGCGTTCGAACGTCATGTCGAACCTCGACAATATGTGCGCCACCATACGTGCAACATTCGAACTTGCAGGTGCCGAGACTGAATCGGGCGACGGATACCCCGCTTGGAAGATGAAGGCTAACAGCGAATTGCAGAAGATTGTTCGCGAGAGCTACGTAAAACTGTTTGGCAAGGAGCCTGTGGTTCGTGGCATCCACGCAGGATTGGAGTGCGGCCTGTTCTCTGAGCGCTATCCACAGTTGGATATGGTAAGCTTCGGCCCTACCCTGCGATTTGTACATACTCCCGACGAGCGCCTGCTGATTCCTACAGTACAGATGGTATGGGATCATCTGCTTGATGTTCTTAAAAACATTCCACAGAAATGATACATACGCGCGCGTACCTTATAAATATAACCCTATGCTTGAGTGTGCTGTTTGTTGCATCGTGCGGCAAACAGCACACTGCTGAGCAGACGGTAAAGGACTTTGTGGCAGAAAACATGAAGGAAGGCGTAGAGACCAAACGTCTGGATTTTGGCGACTTGGGCACTACACGCCACATAAATGATTCACTCATTGCCAAAATGCGAAAAACAGGCGCAGAACTGTATAAAAGCGGTATTACATATGGTAATGTGCCAACAGGCGAGGTTTACTACCTGAGAATGAAATACTTACACGAAGGAGACACTTTGCAGAACACCTTCTATCTCGACTCAGAGCTTAAGGAGGTTGTTGCCTTCAAATAACTTTTTCGAAAAAAAGTAGCATAAAAATTTGGAGGATTCAAAAATAAGTAGTACCTTTGCACCCGCAATCGAGGAGATGCCCCAAGGTTTACAGCTCTAGGGTCCTTTTTGGAAGGATGGGTGAGTGGCTGAAACCAGCAGTTTGCTAAACTGCCGTACGGGTTCCCGTACCGGGGGTTCGAATCCCCCTCCTTCCGCCTTTGGGAGGTCTCTGAGAGAGCATAACAGGATGGTCGATTCATCTAATGGTTAGGATACAAGATTCTCAATCTTGGCATAGGGGTTCGATTCCCCTATCGACTACAAACATCTTTGACATTCGGTCGATTGAGTCTTCGACTCTTTCTCCCTTGCGACTCGACAATTCAAGCAAGCTTGATTGTTCTCGCTACTCGGTCGATTCATCTAATGGTTAGGATACAAGATTCTCAATCTTGGCATAGGGGTTCGATTCCCCTATCGACTACAAAAAATTAGGAGCCGTTTGGCTCCTATTTTTGTTTATGTATATCTCATTGTCGGCTCCGACTGTGGTAAATACCTTCTATCTTTCTAGTTACTTTCAGCAGAACTTTGATACGCAGGCATACGGCCTCGCCACAAAACTCAACAAGCCTGAATAGTTTAGGGAATTTAATTTAACTGTTTCTTAATTCCAATGGCGTCATGCCGAAATGATCTTTCACGTATTTACCAAAGAAGGAGGGGTTGGGAAAAGCGAGCTTTTCACAAATTTGTTTGATACTGAGATCTGTCTGTCGCAAGTAGTAACGAATATCCTCCAACACATGTTCCGTAATCCACTCGTTGGCGGTCTTGCCGGAATTCTTCTTGCAGACGGCAGTCAGGTATTTGGGTGAGATGCAAAGTTCGCTGGCATAATCTTCCACCGTATGACGTTTG
>ONAK01000011.1 GCA_900315765.1 uncultured Prevotella sp.
GCCTGAAAGGTGGCATCCTGCATTTTTGGCTTTTTATCGATACAAACTCTCAGTATCACAGTATCCCAGTTTCTATTACTCGCCATAGCCCTGAAAAGCCTTCAAATATTATACATATATTTATATAATTATATATATATTAACATTTATAAAAGGGTTTATAAGGGGTTAGTGGATTGAAAAAAAACTGGGATTCTGGGATATTGGGACAGCAAAGGCTTGGCAGTCTCAGAAAAATGCACTATCTTTGCACCCAGAAAATAAGAAACTAAAAAATGATACAGACTCATCTGATGAAACTGGATCAACCGTATCCAGTACTTAATATGAAAGGTGTATTGGCGCGCCATGTGGCCACGCTGATAGAGATTCACCCTGCCGTCGACCCCAAAACGGGCGAGGAAACCATAAAGACCATAAGTCGTCCTGTGGTGGACTATGGCGAGAACTGCTATGCGGGTATTGTCTACGAGAAATTCGAACTCGAGGACTGCGAGATACTAGACTCGCCCCTACCTATGCACCAGCTGCACTCAATCATCCACAGCAATCTGAGCATGTTCAACCATAAGATATTCAATGAGCGCCCAGAATTCATTATCTGGCGCATACACCATCTGGGACTTACCATCGATTGGCCCAAGAAGAAGGATTCCGAGGGATTTGAGACCGATGAAGATGAAGACCATATAGTAGTGCCAATATCGATGGGAAAGGCTGAAAGTGGCTGGTGGGCTGAGAGCAGCGCTCTGTCGTTTTGTTTCGATGCGAGAGAAAAGGAAAGTGACAAGGCGTTACTGGATTATATCCGCAACATGCGTAGTGAATATTATCACGCTTTTAAGAACAGAAAGTTTGATATTACATTCCAAAACAATCAACCCGAGGTTCAGTATCTTATAGATGAGTTGAACAAAAATCCACATCTATAATAATAAGGTACGAGCGCACGCGATGGATAACAATGAATAGCCAGATAGACTTGCAATATCTGGTGGGTTACTGTAAGCAGTTGCCTACGTTTAGAGACGCACTCCCAATCATGATGTTTATAAAAGATTGGGGGATAGAGAATCGTGCGCTAGAAGATGCTATGCTGGCTGAAAGAGAAGTTCGCAATCACTTCAGACTAATGACCCCACAGTCAGAGAACGAAGAGCATAAGAAACTCCCTCTGATAACAGAAACGCCCGAAATGCCCGAGTTTAAGTTCTTCAGTTATGTAAGCGATGAAAAGGCTGTAGAATTCAAGGAGGTGCTGCGTGAATGTATCGCGAAGATTGACACCGAAGGCAAGAAAGAGTGGTTCTGCATCTATGCCGCTTGGCGATACTACAGAGGAGAGCGCGATGCGAAGGCAGCTTACGTTAATTTCTTTACTGATATCGACGCACTGTTTCCTGGACTACTAAAGGATCTGAAGACTGATGAGGAAACTAATCGCAAGTATAAACCTTACTGCGACATGCTACGCTACGAGTATAACAACTGGGCTGTTGACAATGGAAAGCTACCACCTATGCAAGTTTGGACTCACAGAGATTGGACAAGCAAATATCAAAAGAACACAAAGGCTACAATAAAGCGAATGCAAGAACTGGTTAGAACGTTTTTTGTATTATTCGCACAACTACTTAATCATTAATCTATTTTTCCATTCGGCAGAATCATAACCCACAATTCGGCTGATTCGGCAGGTTTTCAAACCTCCATTCGGCTGCCCTAAAAACTGCCCGAAAAACACAAAAAACACCAATTTAGGTTAAATAATTATGTATAACTTTGCATCGATTTCGGAGCTGAGAAACGCCCCGGAGCACTGGTCCTGCAGGCTGGTTTTCGTGAACTTTAACAAACTTAAATTATCGAATATGATTGGATTTTCAAAAAACAATTTCAGCAAGGTACAGCCTTGCACAGTTGAGATGCTGAACGCAGCTTTCGATTCAGCAGAAGTTAAAAACGTGTGCGACAATATCGCCCAGAAGCTGGAGGCAGTGAAAAAGGGTGAGGCTACTCGTGCAGAGTTTGACGACTACAAGACGGCGATGAAGAAGCAACTGCCCGTGCTTACTCCACACGCCATCTTTAAGAATGGTGAACGCAAGAACGCAGAAGCCATTCCCTCCGGACTCTCGATGTACGACATCGACCACATTGAGAATCCACGCGGTTACTATCACTCAATGATAGCCGACCGAATAAGCGAACTTGGCATCAACATGGCTCACGTAACACCCTCAACCGAGGGCTTGCGACTGATATTCGAGATGCCCAAAGGTATGACTCTGGCAGAGGCTCAGAAGTGGATGTCGGAGCAACTTAACGACGCCAACTACGATGGCTCAGTGAAGGACTATGCACGCTGCTCGTATCTCGTTCCTCGCGCGTACATATTGTATATGGACGAAGAGGAGTTGCTGAAGGATCGTGAGGTTGAGATGCCTGTAGAGGCCAAACCAGTCCCCCAAAACGAGGTAGTGGTTTCAAACGTAATGGCTCCATCATCAACCCTCGCCCTCGATTCGCCAAAACTTCAGCTCAACCTCCGCATCTTCGACCGCGCTCTGGTAAAAGCAGGTCTTAAGCCAGAAACCATCGATGTTGTGGGTGTTCATAATTGGCACACATCGCTTGTGGCAATTCTCTCAGTTGGCATCTGCCGACTGATACCACAACAGGAGCTGATGGATGTGCTCTCTGTACGAATGCCAAACTATGCGAAGGAGCTTGACTGTCAGCGACTTGTGGCCGACTTCTACGAGAACTACACCAAGCTGAATGCGCCCATGCCATTGGCTCTGCGCGAGCTCTACAAAGAGTGTGTGGAGGTACAAGAGGAGCCAAAAGTGATGATAACCCAGCTTATGGGTTCGGAGCCTCCAGTAATGCCCGAGAAGCTGCCTAAGCTTATCAAGCTGCTGACAAGCAAGGAGCCTGAGAACCTTTGGCCAGCTGTAAGCATGAGCGTATTCCCCGCGCTGGGTGCACATCTGTATGATGTACATTTCCTTTATTACGACAACGATTATCGTGAGGCCACATTCATGAACCACACAATGGCTAAGACCGCATCGGGAAAGGCTTGCGTAGGTCGTGTGTGCGACTGCATTATGGAGGATATTCTGGAGCGCGACAAAATCAACCGTCAGCGAGAGCAGGACTACAAGGACGAGTGCGCCAAGAAAGGCTCGAATCAGGATGCACCTGAACGCCCCGAGGGATTGATTGTGCAGACCCTGATGACCGATATCACTCCTGCGGCTTTGGCTCAGAAGGGTAAGGATGCCGAGGGGCACTTCATCTACTCGCAGCTTAACGAGGTTGAGCTCTTTGATCAGCTTGATGCAACAAAGAAAAAGATGCGTCTTAGAAACATTTTCCAGACAGCCTTCGACTGCGATTGGTACGGACAGGAGCGCGTAGGTGAAAAGTCGGTAACAGCACGTTTCCGCCTGCATTACAACTGGAATGCTTCGAGCACCGTCAAGCGCGCACAGGACTTCTACGACGAGATGCTTGCCGATGGTTCGTTCAATCGAATATCGTTTGCCACCATCATTCCTACCGATGATGACATGATTCCGAAGCATGGATTCTACGATGCAAAATTCAAGGCAAGGCTTAAGCCTTTCATCGACCGCTTGATAGCCGCACGTGGCAACTACGATCTGAAGAAAGCGCAGGATTTGATTCTGCGAATCCAGCGTGAGGCCTCCGACACGAAGAATCTCACAGGCGATCAGGCATACTTCGACACCAGCCACCGTGCTGTGATAATGGCGTGGCTCCGTGCCATGGTGCTCTACATAGCCGAAGGCAAGTGGAGCAAGGAGATTGAAGAGTTTGCCATGTGGTCGTTCAGATACGACATGTGGGTGAAGATGACATTCTTTGGCGACCGACTCCGCAATGATTTGGCGCGCGAGAAGGTTACCTCGCATCGCGGCCCAGGCAATCGACTGCAGTATCTGCCTGACTCGTTTACCCACGAGGATGCCCAGAATCTGCTTGAGAAGCTTGGTTGTGATAACACCAACCCCTACAAGTTGTTGTGGACGGGCGAGAAGCGAAAACCCAAGCACGTTGCCTAAAACAAGCAAAGCCCGCTTAGCATTATTGCCAGGCGGGCTTGTTTTTTATCCCAGTATCACAGAATCACAGTTTTTTCAGCGCGGGCTATGGTCGTAATGCTCTGTCGAAACCATAACACAAACGGAGCCGGCAGAACCGGCTCCGATTATCACAACATCTACTGTTTTCATTTACTCTTTGTCTAACAATATCTTCATCATCTCGATGGCTGAGTACGGAATGCGCGTACCAGGACCGAAGATACAGGCTACTCCAGCCTTGTAGAGGAAGTCGTAGTCCTGAGCAGGGATAACACCACCGGCTGTCACCATGATGTCGTCGCGACCCAGTTTATGAAGTTCCTCGATGAGCTGTGGGATAAGCGTCTTATGTCCAGCTGCCAGCGACGATGCACCTACGATGTGTACATCGTTCTCAACAGCCTCGCGAGCGGCCTCGGCTGGAGTCTGGAACAGTGGGCCCATATCCACGTCGAAACCACAATCGGCATAACCCGTTGCTACTACCTTTGCACCACGGTCGTGACCATCCTGACCCATCTTGGCAATGAAGATACGAGGACGGCGACCTTCCTTCTCAGCGAACTCATCAGTCAGCTTGCAAGCCAACTCAAAGTCCTTATCGTTCTTAGATTCTGAACTATACACGCCTGAAATTGTTCTGATTACTGCTTTATAACGACCTACGATCTCCTCGCAGGCATCTGAAATCTCACCAAGAGTACAACGCAGCTGAGCAGCCTTTACAGCCAGGTCGAGCAGGTTGTTCTCGCTCTTGCGACCTTCCTTAAAGTCGCGAACGCAATCGGTAATAGCCTTAAGAGCAGCCTGACAAGCGGCCTCATCGCGAGCGGCGCGAACCTCCTTCAGGCACTCCTCCTGCTGCTTGCGTACAGCAGTATTGTCGACCTCGAGGATATCGATTGGATCCTCATGGTCCAAACGATACTTGTTGATACCCACGATGGTCTGCGAACCTGAGTCGATACGAGCCTGAGTGCGGGCTGCAGCCTCCTCGATACGCATCTTTGGCAGACCGGTCTCGATGGCCTTAGCCATACCGCCCAGCTTCTCAATCTCCTGAATGTGCTCCCAAGCCTTGTGAACCAGCTCGTTAGTCAGCGTCTCTACATAGTAAGAACCAGCCCATGGGTCAATCTGCTTGCACACCTTCGTCTCGTTCTGAATGTAGATCTGAGTGTTACGAGCGATACGAGCCGAGAAGTCGGTAGGCAGAGCGATAGCCTCATCAAGGGCGTTGGTGTGCAGAGACTGAGTGTGACCCAGCACAGCTGCCCTGCTCGGTGAGCGACCAACCCGAAGTCTGCGAGTGGGTACGCAGAGCCAGCGACTTAGGATTCTTAGCGCCGAAGCTCTTCACAATCTTAGCCCACAACAATCGACCAGCACGCATCTTGGCAATCTCCATGAAGTGGTTCATACCGATGGCCCAGAAGAATGAGAGTCGAGGTGCGAAAGCATCCACATCGATACCGGCATTCACACCCGTACGCAGGTAGTCCATACCATCGGCCAAGGTGTAAGCCAGCTCGATATCAGCAGTAGCACCAGCCTCCTGCATGTGATAACCTGAGATAGAAATCGAGTTGAACTTAGGCATCTTCTGCGAGGTATACTCGAAGATATCAGCGATAATCTTCATCGAGAATGCTGGTGGGTAGATATAAGTGTTACGCACCATGAACTCCTTTAGGATATCGTTCTGGATAGTTCCAGCCATCTCCTCGAGCTGAGCACCCTGCTCCAGACCAGCTACGATGTAGAATGCCAGGATAGGCAATACGGCACCGTTCATAGTCATTGATACAGACATCTTGTTCAAAGGGATACCGCTGAAGAGCACCTTCATGTTCTCCTCGTTACAGATACTTACACCAGCCTTACCAACATCGCCCACTACACGAGCGTTATCAGGGTCGTAACCACGGTGTGTAGGCAGGTCGAAAGCTACAGAAAGACCCTTCTGACCAGAAGCCAAGTTACGGCGATAGAATGCATTCGACTCTTCAGCTGTAGAGAATCCGGCATACTGACGGATGGTCCAAGGCTTGAAGGGGTACATCATTGAGTACGGGCCACGCAGATAGGGAGGGATACCAGCTGTAAAGTCGAGGTGCTCCATACCTTCGAGGTCTTCCTTTGTATAAACTGGGCGAACCTCAATGTGCTCTGGGGTTTTCCAGTTGGCCTCAATACCATTATCTTTAATCCACTTGGCACCATCCTGAGCCTTGATGCCTGCATAGATATCAATATCTTTAAACTGTTTACGCATATCAGCATACTCATCGTCGCTTGAGCAGATAACTACAATATCAGCCTTAGCTTCAAGAGCTGCATCAACACCCTCTTCAACGGTCTTGAATCCGAGGTTGTCAATCACCTTGTAACCAGCACAAGCCAGGAAGTTGCACGAGAATTGTGCACGAGCCTGACGCATGGCCAGATTACCAATGGTAAGCATAAAGGCTGTAGGAACCTTAGCCTCTTCAGTATGTATGCGCAGATCTTCGAAATCAGCAGCCAGACGTGTGCTCTCAATAGCCTTGAAAGCAACGTTCTCCTCGCCCTGATGGTGCACACCGCCACAACCGCAATTCTGCTTGTAAGCACGCTTGCCCTCGCTCTTCTCGGTGAAGTTAGGGAACTGGTTGGTTCCAAGCAGGAACTCCTTGCGCTTGGCAGCATCGCCATGACGCTTCACGTTGGTAGCATTGATATCGTCCTGAACTGTTCCAGCCTTTATTGCAGCAAGGAAACCGCCCTCATCTTCTACCTTCAGGAAAATCTTCCAAGCCTCAGTAGCCAGAGCGTCAGTCAGGTGCTCGATATAATATGAACCTGCACCTGGGTCGACAATACGGTCGAAATGACTCTCTTCCTTGATAATCAGCTGCTGGTTGCGGGCGATACGCTCAGAGAAATCGGTAGCCTCCTCGTAAGGCGCATCAAACGGTGTAACCACCATCGAATGAACACTACCCAAAGCAGCACTCATAGCCTCGGTCTGCGAACGGAGCAGATTAACATAGCTGTCGAACAGCGTCTGATTATAAGTAGAGGTGGTAGCGTTGATAATCATCTTGCAAGCACAATCGCACTTTGGCTCATACTGCTTCACAATCTGAGCCCACAAGAGGCGGGCAGCACGGAACTTGGCAATCTCCATAAAGTAGTTCTCGCTAACGCCCATGTTGAACTTAATGCTCTTAGCAGCTGTATCAACATCAACACCAGCATCGGTGAGCTGCTGCAGATACTCATTACCCCAAGCCAAAGCGTAACCCAACTCCTGAACGATATAAGCGCCGGCATTGTTGAGTGCATCGCTATGAACCGCGATACCACGGAAGTTGGGATATTCCTTGAGCGACTCAGCCAGTTTAGGACCAAATGCGAGAACAGGAGATACATCCTTGCCCTTCAGCACCATTTTCTTCATGGGGTCCCACTCTATTGAGCCTACTATCTTTTCCTTATCGTAACCTTTCTTCTGCCAATAAGACTTCAGTATTTCAGCCAGTTCAAGCGAATGACGCTGACATGTAGTGAAGTTTACCTCAACACAATCGCAGTAGATGCCATCAAGCAGCGTTTCAATAGTCTCCATTGAAACCAGCTTTCCTGGAACCTTGAAGCCAAGCGAATCAACACCCTTGTTCAGAATGTCGAGAGCTTTCTTATTAGCCTCCTTTGGATCGTGTGCGTCGATGTTCTGACGGATGTACCACTCGTTTGAATCTTTCTTGTTTCCACGCACGAATGGGAACTCTCCAGGGAGAGCATCTGGTGTCTTAAGGTTCGCCAGATCTTCACGGCGATAGAAGGGCTGAACATTAAAGCCCTCGTTTGTTCTCCATACCAAGCGCTTCTGGAAGTCAGCCCCCTTAAGGTCGACTTCAATCTTGTCCAACCATTCTTGTTTGGTTGGCGCTGTGAACTCGGTAAAGAGCTTTTCTTTGTTTGCCATAGTTTTATACGTTTAATATTATATAAGTTGTTTTAAGTTTATACTTACAGGTGACAAAGATACAACTTTTTGAAACAAAAAGGCATTTTGAAGTGTGAAAGAAATAAAAAAACACTATTTATACGAAATTTGGTGCACAAAAATGATAGAAATGGGCAATTTTTAAGTAACTTTGCACTCGAATTTAGAGATATTTTATTGAATAGGTATTATATTTAGAATTATTTATGGAATCATTTCAGTGGTTAAAAGACCTTTTTACGACAACTGACTCAGTAGCGCATATCGCGCTGCTCTACGCTATTGTGATAGCGATTGGAGTTTATTTAGGAAAAATTAAGATTTTTGGTGTTTCATTGGGTGTAACCTTTGTACTGTTTGCAGGTATTCTGGCCGGACACATCGGCTTTACTGCGCCTACACCTATTCTCACATTCGTACAGGACTTCGGACTGATCCTCTTTGTGTTCATGATTGGTCTGCAGGTAGGTCCTGGATTCTTTGAAAGCTTTGGTACACAGGGCATCAAGCTAAATGCGATGGCCGCTACCGCCATCCTGCTGAATATCGTTGTGATGTTCGCATGCTACTACATCTTCTTCGACACAAGCAACGTTACCAATCTGCCTATGATGGTTGGTACACTGTATGGTGCCGTGACTAACACCCCGGGACTTGGTGCTGCCAACGAGGCCCTTACTACCGTATTCGGCAGCAACGCTCCACAGATTGCATCGGCCTATGCTTGCGCATACCCACTTGGTGTGCTTGGCATCATCGGCGCTATTATATTAGTAAGGTATATATGTAAGATAAAACTTGAGAAAGAAGAAAAAGACCTTGAGGCGCTCGACGAGACTAATGCCAACAAAAAGCCTTACAAAATGCACCTTGAAGTAACTAATAAATATTTGGAGGGAAAGACTCTGCTGCAGGTGCACGACTTTCTGAATCGCGACTTTGTAGTATCTCGTCTGGTTCACGAGGGTGAGCTGTTTATCCCTAACCGCGATACCATCTTCCACCTGGGCGACCAGATGCTGATTGTATGTGCCGAGGCCGATCAGGAGGCTATCACCGCCTTTATCGGACCAAAGCTCGACATCGACTTCGAGCAGCAGGATCAGCCAATGGTTTCAAAGCGCATTGTGATTACCAATCCAAAGGTAAACGGCAAGACACTGGCTTCGCTCCACTTCTCAAGTGTTCATGGTGTTAACGTAACCCGCGTAACCCGTCATGGAATGGACATCTTTGCATCTCCTACCCTGCCTCTGCAGGTGGGCGACCGCATCATGGTTGTTGGTCCTGAGGATGCAGTAGATAACGTAGCAAGCAAGATGGGTAACTCTCTACGCCGTCTGGATGCACCAAACATCGCTACCATCTTCGTTGGTATCTTCATCGGACTTATCTTCGGTATGTTCCCAGTTGCTATTCCTGGCATGCCTGTACCAGTAAAACTTGGTTTGGCTGGTGGCCCGCTGATTATCGCCATTCTGATTGGTCGTTATGGTTATAAGATTCATCTTGTTACCTACACCACCACATCGGCTAATATGATGCTGCGAGAAATAGGACTTGTACTCTTCCTTGCATCAGTAGGTATCAAGGCAGGAGCAGGATTCTTTGAGACTGTGGTTCAGGGCGACGGTCTGCTCTATGTGCTCACAGGTTTCCTCATCACCATCATCCCAATCCTGATTGTAGGTCCTATCGCACGTATAAAGTTCGGTTTCAACTACTTTACCTTGGCAGGTATGTTAGCTGGTACCTATACCGACCCCCCCGCACTGGCTTATGCTAACAGCATCTGCTCGAAGGAGGCCCCTGCTCTGGGATACTCAACGGTATATCCTTTGGCGATGTTCTTACGCATCTTCACGGCCCAGATAGTAGTGCTCTTCTTCTGCGGCTAATGCCGCAGTCTACTAGAAATACTAGCAATACTAGATTACCTAGAATAAAAATAATAATACACCAACAAAACAAAAATGAAAAAAACCAGAATCCTGCTCAGCGGACTATTGCTGGTAAGCGCCACGGCGATGATGGCTCAGGGAGCCAAGAACATTCGCATTAACGAGGTGCTGACCAACAATACCGCCAGCATTCAGGATGATTACGGACAGAACCACGCATGGATTGAGTTGGAGAACACCTCGTTCACAACTTACAACGTGCGTGGTATGTATTTTACTACTGACAAGTCCGTACTCGATCCAAAGATGAGCGTTCCAGAACGTATCAAGCGTATGAGCGTTATCCCAAGTGGTGATACTCGTACTCAGATAGGAGGACGCCAGCACCTGATCTTCTTTTGCAACTCTAACCCTGCACAGAGTAAGTTGCATCTGTCTCTCAACGTCCCCATGTCAGAACCCGTCTGGCTGGGATTCTTCAATGGTAACGCCACTGAACTTATCGACTCAGTAACCATTCCTGCATTGGCTGCCGACCAGAGTTATGCTCGCATGACGGCCAACACTTGGGCTGTGAAATCAGCAGAAAACGTTACACCTGGCATCGAGAACTTCATTAAGACCGATGAAACCAAGGATGCCAAGCTGAAACGTGAGGATCCATACGGATTCGGTATAACCCTGCTGGCTATGGGTATCGTTTTCTTCTGTCTGGCTGTACTATTCTTATTCTTTTGGGTATTCGGACTCGTTATGCGTAACATCGAGATGGCCAAGAAGGTGGTTAACACCCAGCCTATCAAGCCTATCACCAAGACTGTTGAGGTTACTCACGACTTGGCTCACGCTACTGGAAACATCCTGCAGGACGGTCTGAAGACCAAGGGTATCGACAAGGAGGTTTACATCGCCGTTATCTCTATGGCACTCAAGCAGTATCAGGATGATGTACACGATGTAGAAAGCGGTATCATCACCATCAAAGCTAAGGATACAGGATGGACTGATGAATCGAACCAAATGACACACTTCTCGAAGCCTGTCATTCCAACATCGCACAATGCTCCAAGTATACCTACAACACCAGAGATTCGTTAATTTCAATATTTTAGACTATGAATAAGTATCAATATAAAGTACAAGGCGTAGATTACGACGTAGAGATAGAAGAAGTGGAGGGAAACGTAGCCAAAGTAATAGTAAATGGCGTGCGTTTCGATGTAGAGCTGAAACAGCCCATCAACCCCACAAGTAGCCTTAAGAAGGTTCACGTAGAGGCTCCAAAAGCTGTGGCTCGTCCAGCTGTAGCTCCTGCTGCAGCACCAGCTGCCGACAAGCCTATGGCTGCTGGAACAGGTTCGGCCATCAAGGCTCCGCTACCAGGAACTATCATCGACCTGAAGGTAAATGTTGGCGACACCGTGAAGCAAGGCGACGTGGTTCTGGTGCTCGAGGCTATGAAGATGCAGAACAACATCGAATCAGAATACGCAGGCACAGTTACATCTATCACCGTTAAGCCAGGTGAAAGCGTAATGGAAGGCACTGTCCTCATGACAATAGGATAATTGACAATTGATAATTATGGATTTAGGACAGTTTATCATACAGAACTTTCATGAGTTTCTTACCTATACAGCATTTGCCAATGCTACGGTAGGAAATTTGATCATGATTGCCGTGGGAGCCTTCTTTATCTGGCTTGCCATTAAGAAAGACTTTGAACCATTGCTGCTCGTCCCCATCGGGCTGGGCATCATTCTGGGTAATATCCCTTTCCGTGCTGATGCAGGATTAGAGATAGGACTATATGAGGACAACTCGGTGCTGAACATCTTCTATCAAGGTGTGCGCCAAGGTTGGTATCCTCCACTTATTTTCCTTGGTATTGGTGCAATGACCGACTTCACAGCGCTGCTTGCTAACCCCAAGTTGATGCTCATTGGAGCTTCGGCTCAGTTTGGTATCTTTGGCGCTTATATGGTTGCTCTGGCCATGGGATTCGAGCCCTCACAGGCTGCTGGTATCGCCATTATCGGTGGTGCCGATGGTCCTACAGCCATCTTCCTGAGTTCAAAGCTCTCACCAAACTTGATGGGTGCCATCGCAGTATGTGCCTACTCTTATATGGCACTGGTGCCTGTTATTCAGCCATTTATCATGCGATTGCTCACCACCAAGAAGGAGCGCGTTATCAAGATGAAGCCAGGTCGTGAAGTATCACAGACAGAGCGCATTCTGTTCCCTATCATCGGACTTCTGCTTACTACATTCATCGTACCTTCTGGTCTGCCCCTGTTGGGTATGCTGTTCTTCGGAAACCTGTTGAAGGAGAGCGGAAAGACTACCCGTCTGGCCAAGACTGCTGGTGCAGCTCTGAATGATATCGTAGTCATGCTGCTTGGTCTTACCGTAGGTTGCTCTACTCAGGCCAGCGAGTTCCTGACTTTCAATACCATCAAGATTTTCGCCCTTGGTGCCATGGCATTTATGATTGCCACTGCATCGGGAGTATGTTTCGTAAAATTGATGAATCTGTTCCTGCCAGAAAGCAAGAAACTCAACCCACTCATCGGAAATGCTGGAGTGAGCGCAGTGCCTATGGCAGCACGTATATCAAATAATCTTGGTCTGGAATACGACCGTCATAACTTCCTGCTGATGCACGCTATGGGTCCAAACGTAGCAGGTGTCATCGGATCGGCAGTAGCCGCAGGAGCATTATTAGGATTCTTATCATGAATATGAGACCCAAGATAGCAATCATCGACCCCAACACCCTCTCGGCGTTGGGGTTGAAGGCTATTCTTCAAAATGTCATGCCAATTTTGACAGTTGACACATTCGGATCGCTATCAGAGTTACAAGCCAACGAACCGGATAGTTATTTTCACTATTTCACAGCTATGGCCATTGTGCTGGAAGATATGCAATTCTTTACAGAGCGAAAGCGCAAGACTATTGTTCTCACACTATCGCTCGACACCATGTCGCAACTTTCAGATTTCAAATGCCTCTGTGTAAATGTTCCAGAGCCAGAATTAGTACGTTCGCTATTGATGCTTGAACAGCATGCCCATGGCCGAGGCGAGAACCTACCGCCCATGCCAGAGATATTGAACAGAAAAATTCTATCTGACAGAGAAATCGAAGTGATGTCGCTTATTGTTCAAGGGTACATCAATAAAGAAATTGCCGACAAACTAAATATCGGCCTGGCCACAGTCATTACCCACCGTAAGAACATTATGGATAAATTGGGTATGAAGAGCGTATCGGCTCTTACAATCTATGCCGTGATGCACGGATATGTTGATATCAATAAAATATAAAATACACTTATGAAACCACTAAACAAACAGTTTGCTCCTAAGAGCGTAATGCCTGAGAAGGTTATTCAGTTTGGCGAAGGAAATTTCCTCCGCGCATTTGTTGATTGGATTATCTGGAATATGGACCAGAAGACCGATTTCAATGGATCGGTTGTTGTTGTACAGCCTATTGAAAAAGGAATGGTAGACTGTTTGAACGGTCAAGACTGCTTGTACCACGTAAACCTGCAGGGACGCGAGAACGGCAAAGCAGTTAATACTATTGAGCGTATCGACGTTATAAGCCGCGCGCTGAATCCCTATACACAGAATGCAGCCTTTTTGGCATTGGCCGACCAGCCCGAGATGCGTTTCGTCATCTCAAACACTACTGAGGCCGGTATAGCATTCGACCCATCATGCAAGCTGGACGATGCTCCAGCCAGCAGCTATCCAGGCAAACTGGTTCAGCTGTTATATCGTCGCTATCAGACTTTTAATGGTGACAGAACCAAGGGACTTATCATCTTCCCATGCGAGTTGATTTTCCTGAATGGTCATGTTTTGAAAGATTGTATTTACAAATATATAGAATTGTGGAAACTCGGCGAAGACTTCAAAAAGTGGTTCGAAGAGGCTTGTGGCGTATATGCCACCCTCGTTGACCGTATCGTACCAGGATTTCCACGTAAGGATATCGCTGAAATTCAGGAGAAGATTTCTTATCGCGACAATATGGTTGTTCAGGCAGAGAATTTCCACCTGTGGGTAATCGAGGCACCAAGAGATGTTGCGAAGGAGTTCCCTGCTGACAAGGCTGGTCTGCATGTTCTCTTCGTACCATCAGAGGAACCATACCACAAGCGTAAGGTTACCCTGCTGAATGGTCCTCATACAGTACTGAGTCCTGTAGCCTTCCTCAGCGGCATCAACATCGTTCGCGATGCCTGCAACCACGAAATTATTGGCGAGTATATCCACAAGGTACAGTTCGACGAGCTGATGCAGACACTCGATCTGCCATTGGACCAGCTTGAGAAGTTTGCTGGCGATGTTTTGGAGCGTTTTGACAACCCATACGTCGACCATCAGGTGACAAGCATTATGCTGAACTCGTTCCCTAAGTTTCAAACTCGCGATCTGCCTGGACTGAAGATTTATCTGGAGCGCAAGGGCGAACTGCCAAAGGGACTTGTATTTGGTTTAGCAGCTATCATCACCTATTATAAGGGTGGTAAGCGCGATGATGGTGTCGAAATTGTTCCCAACGACGACCCGAAGATTATGGATCTACTGAAAGAGCTTTGGGCTACTGGCGACACGCAAAAGGTAACAGATGGTGTACTTGGGGCCGAGTTTATCTGGCAGGAGAATCTGAACAAGATTCCAGGTCTGAACGACATGGTGAAGCAGGATCTCGATCTCATCAATAGTGTTGGTATGCTTGAGGCCGTAAAGAGTATTATTTAATGAATGATTCTATAGAGATAAAAGGGGCAAGAGTCAATAACCTTAAAAACATTGATGTCAAGATTCCCCGTAACCAATTCGTAGTAATTGCCGGAGTCAGTGGCTCCGGCAAATCATCTTTGGCCTTCGATACACTATATGCCGAAGGTCAACGTCGTTATGTAGAGAGTTTGTCGAGTTATGCCCGACAGTTTCTTGGCAGAATGAATAAACCTGAGTGCGATTTTATACGAGGTATACCTCCTGCCATCGCCATCGAGCAGAAGGTTATATCCAGAAATCCACGAAGCACCGTTGGTACAAGTACAGAGATTTACGAATATCTCCGACTACTCTATGCCCGCATAGGTCATACCTATTCGCCCATAAGTGGATGTGAGGTCAAGAAGCACTCAACAGAGGATGTGGTGCAGAAGATGCTTGAGTTCTCTAAAGGAACCCGATTTGTAGTTATGGCTCCTATCCATCTTCACGAGGGCCGCACGATGGAGCAACAGCTCAAGACATACCAGCTTGAAGGCTATGCCCGCATCTACGTAGATGGCGATTTCCAAAGAATCGATGATTATCTGGCTAGTAATGCTAGTAATACAAACATCTACCTAGTCATCGACCGCCTATCTGTTGATGATACCAAGGATGTTATCGCCCGCCTTGTAGACTCTGCAGAAACAGCTTTCTACGAGGGACATGGCGAATTAAGACTCCTATTCCCGCCTACCATCTTCTATGATTTCTCGATGAAATTCGAGGCTGATGGTATGACTTTCGAGGAACCTTCCGACCAGATGTTCTCATTCAATTCGCCAGCAGGAGCTTGCCCAGAGTGTCAAGGCTTCGGACGTATCATCGGCATTGACGAGAAGCTGGTTATCCCCAACTCCACCCTTTCTGTTTACGATGGATGTGTGGTATGTTGGCATGGCGAAAGAATGAAAGAGTGGAAAGAATGGTTCTGTCGCAATGCGGCAAAAGACGATTTTCCCATCTTCGAGCCATACATGAATCTTAGTCAGAAGCATAAAGACTGGTTATGGCACGGACTTCCCTCCGACAAGGGGAAAAGCGAGAAACCATGTATCGACACCTTCTTTGATATGGTACGCGAGAACCAGTACAAGATACAATACAGAGTAATGCTGGCTAGATACAGAGGCAAGACAAACTGCCCAAAGTGTCATGGAACACGTTTGAAACCAGAAGCCGACTATGTGAAGATAGGCGGACGCAGCATCACCGATCTTGTTCAAATGCCTGTAATTAAGGTAAAAGAATGGTTTGAACACCTGGAGCTCGACGAGCACGATGCAGAAATCGGAAAGCGCCTTCTTACTGAGATAAAGAACCGACTCCAGTTCCTGCTTGATGTGGGTCTTGGTTATCTTACGCTGAACCGCCTTTCAAATACACTTTCTGGTGGAGAAAGCCAGCGTATCAACCTATGTACATCGTTAGGCAGCTCGCTTGTTGGCTCACTGTATATTCTCGATGAGCCCAGTATTGGTCTGCACTCAAGAGATACCAATCGCTTGATTCATGTACTCAAAGAACTGCAATCATTAGGAAACACCGTTGTTGTAGTTGAGCACGATGAAGAGATTATGCGTGCTGCTGACCACTTGATAGATATTGGTCCTGATGCAGGACGACTTGGTGGAGAAGTGGTGTTCGATGGTGATGCAAAAGAGGTTAACAAAGCTTCGCTTAAAAAGTGGCCCAAGAGCTATACGGTAAAATATCTTCTTCATGAAGAAGAAATACCCGTACCCAAGTCACGCCGCCCATGGAACAGATTCATCAACATTAAGGGTGCCCGCATGAACAATCTAAAAGGTATCGATGTCAAGATTCCACTCAACGTGATGACCGTAGTGACGGGAGTTTCCGGTTCAGGCAAATCTAGTCTGATAAAGGGAATCCTCTATCCCGCCATACGTCGCCGTATTGGTGAAGCGTGCGATGCCCCTGGCGAGTATATGGGACTTGAAGGCGATATGGATGCTATCAAGCACATTGAGTTTGTTGATCAGAATCCTATAGGTAAGAGCACACGCTCTAACCCTGCAACATATGTAAAGGCCTACGATGCTATCCGCGAACTTTATGCAGAACAGCCTCTCTCAAAGCAAATGGGATTCACTCCCCAATACTTCTCGTTTAATGCCGATGGCGGACGATGTGAAGAATGTAAGGGTGCGGGAGTGATTACTGTAGAGATGCAGTTTATGGCCGACTTGGTGCTAGAGTGTGAGGCATGTCATGGACACCGTTTCAAAAAAGAGATTCTCGACGTAAACTATCATGGGAAGAATGTTGATGACATTTTGAACATGACCATCACAGAGGCTATCGACTTCTTCAACGAACATGGCGATGCCACCATCGTTAAGCGTCTGAAAACTCTCGAAGACGTCGGCTTAGGCTACATAAAACTTGGACAGAACTCTTCTTCGCTTTCTGGTGGAGAAAACCAACGCGTAAAGTTGGCTTACTTTATCGGGCAAGAGAAACAGGAGCCTACGCTCTTCATCTTCGACGAGCCTACCACAGGTCTGCATTTCCACGATATCCAAAGACTGCTTAAAGCCTTCGATGCCTTGATAGCCAGAGGGCATTCCGTCCTCATTATCGAGCACAATATGGAGGTGATTAAATGTGCCGACCATGTGATAGACCTTGGGCCAGACGGAGGCGACAAAGGCGGCAACCTGGTAATTGCGGGAACGCCCGAAGAAGTTGCAGCATGCGAGAATAGTCTGACGGGCAAATACCTAAAAGACAAATTAGAATAAGAAGATAACTTGAGATACGACCAACAACTATTAAAAATACTACTGACCTTCATGCTGCTCGGCATGACAATCAGTGTATCAGCGGCTAACAAAAGAGACTCGCTGATACTTAATCGTATCTTCGATTATCAAATGACACATACCGAGTATATCGATAGTCTGGAAGATCAGGTTTATGCCAAGATTCGATATCATGTTGACAAGCGCAACTCCATTCTTTGGCTCATTCCATCAATGTATGTAATGGCAAAGGATCCCAGGGATTATATACGTGAATCGTATAGCAAAGTTCTTTTCAGAGATGTCCACAATTACGATATCAACAACCAGATTCTTTCGGGCACTATCAGGGGAAATCGTACAGCAATGCCAACACTATTGGATTACATGACGCCAAACATCTACGACATTGCTCTCTACAATGGACACATGCTATCACCTTTCAACAAGTGTAACCGCCGATACTACCGCTACACACAGAAGTTGCTGAGCGATGGAACAACCCGTCTTGATTTTCATCCTAAAAACTACAACACCCAACTGCTTAACGGTTATGCCATCGTCGAGACTTCTACTGGCCGCATCATCCGCACCATATTAAATGGCGAATTCGATATGCTTACATTCCGCACAGAGATTACCCAAGGTACAGAAGGCGGCCGAGCTATTATGCCCGCACGCTGCACAACTGCTGCTACATTCAGATTTATGGGCAATAGGATTACAGCACTCTTCGATGCCAATTACAATTGCGACAAGACGCTTCCTGACTCCATCCATAGTACGTCAAGCAGAGAGTTAATGGATCAAGTCAGACCTACTCAACTCTCTGAGGCCGATAAGATGATTTACGAAGCTTACGACATTAAGCATCGTCAGGATTCCTTGGTACAAGCACAAGACACCACACCAAAGAAACAGAGACTCTGGAAGAAAATATTCTGGGATACTATTGGCGATAACCTTATCACTCCTATTAGTGCCGAGTCAGAAGAGGCTTCTTTCAGCATGTCGCCAATCATCAATCCACTCTATCTGAGCTATAGTCACGATCGAGGTATACGTTACAAAATGCGCTTTCGTTCACGTTACAGATTCTCGACCTACCGCTATCTCACATTGAATCCTACTTTCGGTTATACCTTCAAGGATCGTCAGTTCTATTTTACGGCCCCATTACGAATGACCTATAACCCTAAGCGCAACGGATATGCCGAAATTGTATTTGGTAATGGCAACCGCATCAGTAACTCGAGTGTGATGGACGTTATCAACAAGGAACATCAGGACACCATCAATTTCGACAATACCGATATGGATAAATTCAAAGACCAGATTTTCAGCGTGACTAACAACATCATGCTGTTCGATTGGTTCGACATCGAGACTGGATTTATCTATCACCGCCGTACGGCCATCAATAAGGATTTGATGCGCCAATACAACATGCCTACCGAATATCGAAGCTTCGCACCTACTATTGGATTCAAGTTTCTGCCTTGGCTTAATCGCGGGCCGCTCATCTCTATTGACTATGAACGCGGAATCAAAGGCATTAACAAGTCTGACTTAGAGTACGAACGCTGGGAAGTTGATGCGCAATGGAAGAAGAAAATTCCTGGACTCAGACTTCTGAACCTGCGCGCTGGCGGAGGATTATATACCAACAAGAAGGATAACCTGTTTGTAGACTTTGCCAACTTCCGCGATGAAAATCTTCCAGAAGGATGGGACGACGACTGGAGCGGCAATTTCCAGTTGTTAGGCAGTCGTGTGTATAATGAATCCGATTATTACATTAGAGGCAACATATCCTACGAGTCACCTATGATGGCAGCTACGTGGATTCCATATTTGGGCAAGTATATCGAGAAAGAGCGTTTCTACCTTAGTGGTGTTTTACTTGAGCGCTCACGTCCCTACTTCGAACTTGGCTATGGCTTCACCAACCGCTATATCTCTGTAGGTGCCTTCGCAAGTTTTAAGAACACCCATTTCGAGCGAATAGGCTTAGAAGTTGAATTTGAACTTTTCAGAAGATGGTAAACGAATCAATAAAACCACTCACCGTATATAAAGCAAGTGCAGGAAGCGGAAAAACCTTCACACTTGCTACCGAGTATATCCGATTGCTTGTAGAGAATCCTCAGAGCTATCGCAACATTCTTGCCGTAACCTTTACCAACAAGGCTACCGAAGAAATGAAAATGCGCATTCTGAGTCAGCTATACGGTATCTGGAAAAAACTTCCTGAGTCGGATAATTATCTGACGAACATTCAAGAGAAAACGGGACTCTCACCCGATGTCATCAGTGAGCGTGCGGGCTTGGCACTCAACAATCTCACACACAACTATAATTATTTCCGCGTAGAAACCATCGACACATTCTTCCAGAGTGTTCTGCGCAATATGGCTCGCGAACTCGACCTCACCACAAACCTCCGTATCGGTTTGAATGACTACCAGGTTGAAGAGTTGGCGGTAGATCAGTTGATAGAAGACCTCACCACCACCGATGTAATGCTTCAGTGGATTCTGAAGTATATCATGGAGAATATATCCGACG
This sequence comes from uncultured Prevotella sp., assembly GCA_900315765.1. Classification (GTDB taxonomy): domain Bacteria; phylum Bacteroidota; class Bacteroidia; order Bacteroidales; family Bacteroidaceae; genus Prevotella. Next base: position 20,149 of record ONAK01000011.1, read on the forward strand.
ATAAATCATGGAATGTGATAGCCCAGATAAAGAAGTTCGGCCAGAACATCTTCAAGGACTATTATAAAGAGGTAAGCATAACACTCGAACAGAAGATGAGCGAAGCAGGATTCTTTGAGAACTACACCACTTGTCTTCGTGACTTGCGTCAAACTGCCGAGGAATACATGAAGGAAATAGGCGAATCGTTCTTCGACACACTTGAGGGCGAAGGCCTAAGCGCTGATGATTTGTCGAGCAAACAACGTGGTATTGCCAGCTACTTCAATAAGCTGCGTAAGGGTACCTTCGACCCAAGTATCATCACCACCACTGTGACTAACCACTTAGAGAATATAGAGAAATGGTGCCCCAAATCAAACCCACGACGCGACACCGTGCTACAAGTGGTAGAATCATCGCTGATACAGATACTGAAATGTGCGGTAGAGGCTCAGGAAAAGCAATGGAAAATATTCCAATCGTCTAACCTTACCTTGCGCCACCTCAACCAACTCCGATTGTTAAGCAGCATCGAGAAGAAGGTTCGTGAACTCAATGAAACGGAGAACCGTTTCCTGCTTAGCGACACTCAACAACTACTCCACTCGCTCATTGATGGCAGCGATTCACCATTTATCTTCGAGAAAATCGGCACCCAACTGAAACACGTCATGATTGACGAGTTTCAGGATACATCTACCATCCAATGGCAGAATTTTAAGGTGCTTTTGGCCGAGACAATGAGTCATGAGGATGGCAGCAACCTCATTGTGGGCGATGTAAAGCAGAGCATCTATCGTTGGCGTTCTGGTGATTGGCGATTGCTTAACGGCATCGAGAATCAGTTCAACTCCATGCTGATGGATATCAAGTCGCTCTCAACCAACTACCGCTCAACACGCAACATTATCGACTTCAACAACTCCTTTTTCCGCCATGCAGCAAAAGTCGAATACCAAGCCCTTGAAGAACTTGAGTGCGATGAACGCGAACAGCTGGAGAAAGCCTACGTTGATGTAGAGCAGAAAGTGCCAGATGGCAAGCAGAACGAAGGCAGAGTTACTATTGAACTGCTGCCCAACGACGAATACCAGGAAGCCGTTTTAGAAAACACTGTAGAATATGTCAGAGAACTCATTAACGCAGGAGTGAGTCAGAAAGACATCGCCATTCTTGTGCGATACAATTTTCATATTCCACTTATCGCTCAATATTTCCTTGAGCATCTTCCTGAGGTTAGCATTGTGAGCGACGAGGCGTTCCGTCTCGATGCATCGAGTGCCGTTTGCCTCATGATTCAGGCCTTGCAACTACTACTCCACCCCGACGATCAACTTACAAAGGCAACGATTGTAAAGACTTGGCTATGTACAGTTCAAGGCAAGGAACTAACAGACGATCAGTTTATGATTGCCAGCAACAACCTTGACGAGTATCTTCCCGAAGCATATATCGCACACTTCGACGAATTACTCACCCTGCCACTCTACGAGCTTGCCGAGAAGATTTATGCTATTTTCCAGTTGCACCGCCTCGAGGGCCAAGGAGCCTATCTCTGCGCATTCTACGACCATTTGGCCAACTATGTCAACGAGAATACTACCGATATCCAGTCATTCCTTACCGAGTGGGATGAAACCTTGAGCAAGAAGACTATCCAGAGCGACGAGACAAATGGTGTTCGCCTCATCTCCATCCACAAGTCAAAGGGACTTGAGTTCGACCATGTCATTATCCCCTACTGCGATTGGACCTTGGAGAAATCGAACGACAACATCATCTGGTGCCAACCAAAAGAGGCACCCTACAACGATTTGCCCATCGCGCCCATCGACTACGGGCCAAAAATGATGGGCACCATATACGAGAAGGATTATCTGCACGAACACTTGCAAAACACCGTCGATAATCTGAACTTGCTCTACGTAGCCTTTACACGTGCAGCAAGAAGCCTCTATGTGGTAGGTAAGCGTAATGCCAAGAATTCACGTTCTGCACTTATCGAGTTGTGCTTACCGCTTGTTGCAGAATCAATGCCCGACGCTCAATTAGAGGGGATGGAGAATGATAAAGGGGAGATTACTTTCTCTTATGGGACTAGTGTTTCTAACCAGGTTAGAGAAACTAATAAAACTAACCAGACTAGAGAAACGATAGAAACTAGCAACCCATTTCTGCAAAAGTCTGAGGCTATTAGTGTATCTATCCGCACATTTGAAAGTAAGGTAAATTTCCGCCAGAGTAACCGTAGCCGCGATTTCATCGAAGGCGAGGATATTGACCAGCAGCGCCGATATATTCAGGCTGGAAGCGTATTACATGAGATCTTCTCTACCATTCAAACCGAGAAAGACATCCCTGATGCTCTACAGCGATTGCAGTTCGAAGGTATTCTTTACGATGAGGAGATGACTGCCGAGCGCATCAAAGACATGCTCCGCAAACGACTCTCTGACCCGCGCGTAGCTTCATGGTTCTCATCACGCTGGACGCTATTCAACGAGTGCACCATTCTCTCAGTAGAGGATGGCGAGGTTCGCGAACATCGCCCCGACCGTGTGATGACTGATGGCAACGAGTGGATTGTGGTTGATTTCAAGTTTGGTCATCCTGAACCAGAATACCACAATCAGGTGCGCCGCTATATGGATCTACTCTCATCAATGGGCCATCAGAACATCAAGGGCTACCTTTGGTATGTTTACAGTAACAAAATTGAAGAAGTATGAAGAGTTTCCTTGAACATGTAGCAGAAGACCTGCTCACCCGATATGGCACCAACCTCTCGCGCGTAGCGGTGGTGTTCCCCAACAAGCGTGCATCGTTGTTCCTCAACGAGCACTTGGCCAGATTGGCAGGAAAGCCCATCTGGAGTCCGTCTTATATCACCATCAGCGATTTGTTCCGTAGCCACTCATCGCTACAGGTTGCCGACCCGATACTCCTTGTGTGCGAACTGCATCGTGTGTTCACCGCTTGCACAGGTATCGATGAGACACTCGACCATTTCTACGGATGGGGACAACTCCTTTTGTCTGATTTCGACGACCTCGACAAGAATATGGCTCCTGCAGATAAGGTATTAGCCAATCTGCGTGACATTCACGAACTTGACGACACCTCCTATCTCACACCCGAACAACGAGAGATGATTAAGCGTTTCTTCAGCAACTTCAGCGATGAGCACAACTCTGAACTCAAAGAGCGATTTCTTCGACTTTGGAGTCATATCGGCGAGATCTATCATCAGTTCAATACCCTGCTGGCCGAAAAACAGCTGGCCTATGAGGGAGCACTCTATCGCCAAGTGGCTACCGATGAGAACATTGATTTCGAATACGACACCTATGTGTTTATAGGTTTCAACCTTCTGCAACAGGTTGAGCAGACGCTCTTCCGCCGACTTGAGCAGCAAGGTAAGGCCATATTCTATCAGGACACCGACGAGGTTCCACCACAACATATCAACTATATCTCTGCACCAACAGAGAATATTCAAGCACGATACATCAGCGAATGGCTTAACGCCGATCGCATCAGAGATGGTCGCCGCACAGCCATCGTTCTTTGCAACGAAGGTCTGCTGCAAACGGTTATACATTGCTTGCCCGAGAATGTTGACAAGGTTAACATTACTACCGGTTATCCCTTAAGTCAGACTTCTATAGCCTCGCTCGTCAACACCTTGATTAACATGCAGGTTCACGGCTACTCGTTCCGCAAACAGATGTTCACTCGCCGATGGGTTGAGAGCATCAAGCGTCATCCCTATGCCAGCATCATGCCCCAGGATTTTGCACAAGAGCGCTATACCGAGATACAACCTTTGCTACACTGGCTCATCAACATCACTCAGACCATCGCAACATCAAAGAGTCCTATCATCGACTCACCACTCGATACCGAGAGTCTGTTCCGCATGTACACCTTACTGAATAGATTAAGCGGACTTGTTGATAGCGACATTCTTAAGGTAGATATCATCACGCTTCAGCGCCTGATAGGTCAACTCATTACGTCAACCTCTATTCCCTTCCACGGCGAGCCCGCAGAGGGTATTCAGGTGATGGGTGTACTTGAGACGCGTAACCTTGATTTCGACCACGTACTGCTGCTTTCATGCAACGAGGGCAACATGCCTCGCGGCGTCAACGACACCTCGTTCATTCCCTACGCGCTTCGAAAAGCTTACGGGCTTACCACCGTCGATTATAAGGTTGCCATCTACCAGCATTATTTCCACCGCCTGCTGCAACGCACATCCGATGTAACCATACTCTATAACAACGCCACCAGCGATGGAAAAACGGCCGAGATGTCGCGCTTTATGCTCCAACTGATGGTTGAGAACAAAATCCCTATCTCGTTCTTTACGCTTAAGGCTGGACAAACTCCACAACTCCACGCCTCAAAGGCCATCGAGAAAACCCCTGATGTTATAGCCCAGATGCAGAAGCACTTTTCTCAGAAAGAGGGCGGCATCAGTCCTACAGCCATCAACAATTATCTGCGCTGCCAACTGCGATTCTTCTACCGCTATGTGTGCGGCATCGACGAGCCAGATAGTACTGAAGATGATTTGATTGACAACCGTCTGTTTGGAAACATCTTTCACAAGGCTGCCCAGATTATCTACACCCCATTTGTCTCCCAAACCGTCACATCTTCGATGCTAGAAGAGCTGATAAAGGAAGAGGTAACCATCGAGCGTGCTGTTGATGAGGCTTTCAAACACGAGTTTTTTAAGATTACCGATTCCTCGCGCCCGTTGCCGCCGCTCGATGGCTTGCAGATTATCAACCGCGAGGTGATTATCAAGTACATACGCCAATTGCTTGAGGTTGACCGCCGCTTTACCCCCTTCCGCATAATTGATCTCGAAAAGTGGGTATCCACTGAGATTGGCGGTTATAAGGTTGGTGGAATCATCGACCGTCTTGATAGCATTCACAATCCTGAGACGGGCGAGGACCAGATACGCGTTGTTGATTACAAAACAGGTTCGCGCAACATCAATTCTTTGCCCGATGTGGCATCGATATTCACATCAGAAGCCATCAAGGATCATAGCGACTATTTCCTGCAGACGTTCCTCTACGCCCACATCGTACGTTCAAGAACCCCAGAAAAGGTGTCACCTTGCCTGCTGTTTATCCAGCATGCAGGCGGAAAGGATTACGACCCGACACTTGAAATAGACAAAGAACCCGTAAACGATATAGCTACGTATTCTGATGAGTACAAAAGATTGTTCGAGAATTTGTTGACAGAGATATTCAATCCTCAATTGCCGTTTACACCAACCGACGATCGCAAGCGCTGCGAAACATGCCCGTTCGCCTCACTCTGTCGAGGCTAACGGTGCTTTCTCTTCGCGCTCCTGCATTTCCTTTCGCTGCTTCAGCTCGTCCATATATCCTGCTGTAATAATACCAGAAGGTAGGGCGATGATGGCGATGCCAACAATCGACGAAAGGATGCTTATCACACGTCCTGTATTAGATATAGGATACAGGTCGCCATAGCCCACAGTGGTAAGCGTGCATGCTGCCCAATAGAACGCATCAAAGAAGTCGCGGAACAGCAGTTCGCCCGTTATCGGGTTGATGTCCTCCTCGGCATTAAACATAATGAGGGCAGTAATAAATATGTAAAACAGCGCCAACGATGCCACCGTCCACAATATTTTTCCTTGTTTGCGTATCACAGCCACGATAATCATCAGCGGTTCAAAATATCTCACCACCTTGAATATACGCAGCAGTTTCAACAGGCGAGACACACGAACCACCTTGAACGTTGGCGATATCATGTTGAATACAGGTAGTATCGACAACAGATCGATAATAGCCATTGGCGTAAACGGATAAACCACATACGCACGCCAATCCTTGTATTTCGATTCAAAATCGGCAGTACACCATCTCAAGAGATAGTCAATGATAAAGAGTAGGCTCGATATCAGATCCATCCACCAGAACAGCTTGTTGTAGTGTCTGAACATCAGCGGGAACACACCTATAACAATGGCCAGCAGCATGACTGCGCCATAGATGCGCGACTCCGTGCTAACCTTTGGAGTCTTCACGATGTCGTGTACAGACTTGCGCCAATTCGTTTCCATAGTTTTATCTGTTTTTGTTATTCGTAAACCAGTTGTGCGTAAAGTGATACATCACCAGTGCCACCACGGTAAGTACCAGCGCAGCAATGAGTGCCGATGTAGTATCGCCCTGGAACACAGCCAATCCTAAGCCCACGCCCCACGCTATACCACTCTCCCATCCCAACAGGAATGTGCTCTGCGATGTACCTCGCTGGCAGTGACGGCTCAACTTGATGAAGAACAACAGGAATCTCGACCCTATCAGTCCAGTACCCATACCAATAAACAGCGGAGCTGCCATCATCACTATCGGCAGATGGCGGGTTATCATCATCAGCAGAGCAGCTCCTATCAGTATAAGTCCTGTCACCACCTCGCTCTTCAGTTCGGCATCCCTGAACACAAATCTCTGCGCTAGTATGGCAGCAGCAAATCCCATCATCATCATCGAGTAGAAGTGCTCGTCAAGTATCACCGATAATATGATTCCTACAGCCAGTGTCACCAGCTGCAGATTAACAAATAACGGAAATCCGTGAGGCAGAAAGAAACGGTCCAGACTAACAGTTGGAATATCGTCCTGAGGCGCTCGGAACGGGAAGTTTACTGTTAATACCAACACAGCCACCGCCACCGCACAAGCAATGGTGCCCAGCAGCACATAGTGGAATCCAGCCAAACGACCTATCAGCAGTCCAGCCATAGGTCCCATGGATAGTGCAAAACGCGAGAACCACGCTGCCGAGTGGTTAGCCTCAGTGCGCTGAAACGACTCACTTGTGTCTATTATCAGTGTGCTTGTAAGCACCATTTGTGCTAATCCGAATGCAGCTCCTTGCGCCAATCTGTGCACAATGATTATCATTGGATCATCTAAACGCATGTGCAGTCCGTCGATATAATACAGCACTCCTATCAGCAGCGCCTCGGCCAGCACCGCATAGATGCAGACCAAATTACGGCGGTAGTGCTGAACCAGATACGATATGAATGCGCCTAATGCAAACAGACCGACGCCAAAGGCTCCCATGGCGATACCAGCATCAACCATCCCCATCTGCTGTGTTTCAATCAGCCATTTGGGCATGGTGGGCACCAGCATATATACCGTCATAGCAAGCAAGAAATTGGCAATTGCCATCAGCCAAAAGTCTTTATGCCACAATCTAATATGTACGGGCGTACTCTGAGAATTCATTCAATTTTAATAGTTTGACATTAATTCGGGTGCAAAATTAGTATTTTTTTGTGAGATATTTGCTATTTTCGGGAATTTAGTGTAATTTTGCGCAAAAATTAATGGAAATAGTATGTCAAATAGACTTAAATTTACGCTTCTTACTCTGCTTACAGTCATCCTGACAGGGTGCCGCAACGATAACGATGGTAAGCTCACTTTCGAGATGCTTTCAGCCGAGAAATCCGTCAAACTGTCAAACGAGGAGCTCTCGCCCCTATGTAGCGTAAGCCTCAAAATGGCCAGCGCCACCAAAGAGAGCGGAAAGGTTGGAGAGAAAATAAACTCAGAGGTTGTCTACCGCTTGTTCAATCAGGAGGGCATCAGCATTCAAGCCGCCATGGATCAGTACATCGAGCAGTACTGCTCGTCATATCGCTCACACATGCTGCCGCTTTATAACGAGGATCGCGCCGACACTACCAAACGCCAGTGGTATGAGTTCCACTACATCATCAACACCACTACCGAGCAAACGTCGAAAAACACGCTGGCCTATCTGGCCACCATCGACTACAGCGAGGGCCACTCCAGCAGCATCCACCAGTTGCTGCCCATCAACTTCTACACCACTACGGGCGATTATATCAAAACGACAGATATCTTTGTCGACGGCTACGAGTCTCAGCTCAATCCGTTGCTGCTCAAGGCACTGATGGAGCGCGAAGATGTAAACACCCTCGAAGCGCTCAAGGAGAAGGGCTATCTGCAAACCGTTGATATGTACACCCCACAGAACTATATTGTGGGCGATAATACCATCACGTTTATCTTCAATCCGTCAGAGATTGCCTCACTCGAGCTGGGCACCGTACAGCTGATACTTACCTACGCCCAGATGAAGAAGATTATCAAACCTAAGTTTCTAAAGTCACTACAATGAACGCAGAGATTATCTACAGATACTTTCCAAATCTGACCGATACCCAACTGCAGCAGTTTGCTGCCCTTGGCGAACTCTATCGCGATTGGAATACCAAAATTAATGTCATTTCGCGCAAGGATATCGACCAGCTGTACGAGCATCATGTGCTCCACTCGCTGGCTATAGCCAAGATCATCAACTTCCGCCCTGACACCCGTATCCTCGACTTCGGCACAGGAGGCGGTTTCCCTGGTGTTCCTCTCTCTATACTCTTCCCTGATTGCCAGTTTAAGCTTATCGACGGCACGGGCAAGAAGATTCGTGTGGCTCAGGAGGTTTGCAATGCTATCGGCCTTAAAAACTGCGCCCCTACCCATCTTCGCGGCGAAGACGAGAAGGATAAGTACGACTTCATTGTGAGTCGTGCCGTTATGCCCCTGCCCGACCTGGTGAAACTGATGCGCAAAAACATCTCAAAAACCTCACAGAATGCCCTTCCTAATGGTGTTATCTGCCTCAAGGGAGGCAATCTACAGGCCGAACTGCAGCCCTATCACAAAATAGTAGAAGCCACCGAGATATCACAGTTTTTCATGGAAGAGTGGTTCAAAGAGAAATTCGTCATCTATCTCCCACTATAATGCTCAACATTAAGACTTTCTGTTTCAATCTCCTGCAGGAGAACACCTATGTGGTTAGCGATGATAGCCTTGAGTGTGTTATCATCGACTGCGGCGCCTATTACGATGCCGAGCGCGAAGCACTTGTAAACTATATCAACGACAACCACCTCAAACCCGTACACCTGTTGTGTACCCATGGACATTTCGACCATAACTTCGGTATCAACACCGTATACGACACGTGGGGATTGAAGCCAGAGATAGCAGCCGACGACGAGTGGCTCATCACCAACCTTTCTGGTCAGTTCTACGATATGGCTGGCATCAAGTTGCGTTGGACTTATCCTGAGCCCGGCCATTTCTTCACAGCCGACGAGGTGATCAGTTTTGGCACTCATCAGCTGCAGATTCTTCGCACCCCAGGCCACACACCAGGTGGTGTTACCTTCTATTGTGCCCAAGAGAAAGCCGCCTTTACAGGCGATACACTATTCCATATGAGCATAGGCCGTACCGACTTTGAGCGCGGTAGCTATGAGGATATACTGAAGAGTCTGGGCAAAGTTTTAGCTCAACTCCCCGCCGATACCACCGTTTATCCCGGCCATGGTCCTGTGACCACCATCAGCAACGAATTGAGCTACAACCCGTATCTAAAAGCTTAACTTTTTTACGCTAATTTCTTTGCTCTGTCAAGGGCAATATTAATATGCGAGCAGATGTTCTCCTCGCCCAACATCTGGTCGAATCCTGCCTTATGCAGAACAGCCTGCACCTTAGGATTAACACCCGACAGCACCACCTGTATACCCTCCTTCTGGCTCATTGCACACAAGTTGGTAAGGTTGTGAATACCTGTTGAATCAACAAAAGGCACCTTACGCATACGGATAATTCTTACCTTTGGGCGCTTATGGCCCAGTGTTGCCATCAGGTCTTCAAACTTATTACCCGCACCAAAGAAGTAAGGACCGTTAATCTCATACACCTCCACACCCTCAGGTATAGTCAGGTGCTCCAGGTTACCCATCTGGAAGTCGCTCTGCTCCTCCTCTGGGTCAATCTCGTCGCTGATTACCTTCACATCAGTTGTCTCAGCCATACGGCGCATAAACAACAGACAAGCACAGATAAGTCCCACCTCGATAGCTATTGTAAGGTCGAAGATCACAGTGAGCAGGAATGTAACAACCAGCACAATCACATCACTCTTGGGATTCTTCATGATGGAGGCAAACGAACGCCAACCACTCATATTATAGCTCACAATCACCAGCACACCAGCCAGACATGCCATTGGAATGTACTGCGCCAGAGGCATCAAGAACAGGAATATCAGCAGCAGCACTGCAGCGTGCACAATACCAGCCACAGGTGTACGTCCACCATTGTTAATGTTCGTCATTGTACGAGCGATGGCTCCTGTAGCAGGAATACCGCCGAAGATAGGACTTGCCAGATTGGCCACACCCTGAGCAATCAGTTCTGTATTAGAATCATGGCGATCGCCAATAACACCATCAGCCACCGTGGCCGAAAGCAAAGATTCAATAGCACCAAGAATGGCGATAGTGATAGCTGGCGACACCAATCCTTTTATGACGTTCCACGATATCGAGGGCATCTCGGCATCGGGCAACTGGTTCGAAATCGAGAATCTGTCGCCTATTGTCTCTACGCTCTCCACGCCCGCATACTGTTTCAGCAGTAGCACAGCCACTGTCATCACAATAATGGCGATAAGGCTTCCAGGCAGTTTCTTCAATACATTATTATATTTGGCAATCATAGGCCATGCGGCAATCACAGCCACAGAGCCAATACCCACACCTGCGCTCCACAGGTCGATAGTACCAAATGAGCCTATATATGCCACCCACTTCTCGATAAAGTCGCTTGGTACACTCTCCATAGTCAGTCCGAACAGGTCCTTTATCTGTGTGGTAAAGATGGTAAGCGCGATACCGCTGGTAAAACCCACCACAATGGGGTAAGGTATATACTTAATGATAGTGCCTAAATGCAGCACACCGAACATGATCAGGAACACTCCCGCCATCAGCGTGGCTATGGTCAATCCCTCAAATCCGTACTGCTGTATAATGCCGTAGATAATGATGATAAACGCACCTGTAGGTCCGCCTATCTGCACCTTCGAACCTCCCAGCACCGACACTATCAGTCCAGCAACGATGGCAGTAATGATACCCTTCTCAGGCGTTACACCCGATGCGATACCGAATGCAATGGCCAATGGCAGCGCCACTATACCAACTATGATACCGGCCAGCAGGTCGGTGGTAAACTGTTGTTTGTTGTAGTGCCGAAGAGTCGTCAAAAGTTTCGGCTTGAATGCAAATGTTGTCATCATCGTTCTATTATAACCTTGTTATCTTGAAAAAACGCATGCAAAAGTATAAAAAAAACAAAAAAGTAGCAAACATTGCGCTATCATATTCTAAAATAATGTATTTTTGTTGTCAAATATCAAGTCAATTTTATTGTTTTACTTAAAAATCAAAGCATTATGAAAAAAATTCTTTTCGCAGTTGTGGCTTGCTTAGCCATTGGTTTTGCATCTTGTGGAAACAAGACACAGGCTCCCGCCGAGGTTACCGACAGTGTAAGTGTTGATGCAGCAAACGTTGACGAGGCTGTAAGCCAGGTTACCGCCGCTCTCTCTGAGCAGATTGAGGCCAAGGATGCTACCAAGTTCCAGGAGGTTCTTGCCACCGTACAGGAGAAGGTAAAGGAGTTCCTCACCACTAACCCAGAGCTCGCAAAGGAGTATGTAGCTAAGGTACAGGAGTTCCTGAAGACCAACGCCGATCAGATCAAGGCCTTCGCTGGTGATAACGCAGCTGTATCAGCCGCCGTTTCAGCTATCACCACTACTCCAGCCGAGACATTTGTCAACACCCTTTCATCAGCAGTAGGTGGTGTTCAGGAGGCTGGTCAGGCCGCTGTCGATCAGACTGTAGATGCAGCCAATGCCGCTGTTGAGGACGCCAAGAAGGCTGGTCAGGACGCCGTAGATAACACTAAGAAGGCCGCTGAGGATGCTGCCAAGGCAGCTCAGGAAGACGCCAAGAAGAAGGCCAACGATGCTATCGACGAGGGTGCCAACAAGCTGAAGAAGGGTCTGGGCCTCTAACCCAGCACCTTTAAAGTTTAACAAGCGAAACTTTATTTAAGCAGAAGTTCTACTGGGCAGTGATCGCTGCCCAGTATTTCTGTATGTATACGGGCGTCGTCCATACGTTCACGCAAACGATTACTAATCACAAAGTAGTCAATACGCCACCCCGCATTCTTCTGTCGGGCCTGGAATCGATAGCTCCACCACGAGTACGTCACCTGCTCAGGATATTTATAGCGGAACGAGTCGGTGAATCCCTCCGACAGCAATGTGCTGAACTTCTCGCGCTCCTGGTCGGTAAATCCAGCGTTCATGCGGTTTGTCTTCGGGTTCTTCAAGTCAATCTCCTCGTGAGCCACGTTCAGGTCGCCGCACAGTATCACGGGTTTCTTGGCATCCAGCGCCATCAGATAGTTACGGAAGTCGTCCTCCCACGTCATACGGTAATCCAGGCGCTTCAGTCCGTCCTGAGAGTTTGGCGTGTAGCAACACACCAGATAGAAGTCCTCCATCTCCAGTGTGATTACGCGCCCCTCGTGGTCGTGCTCCTCTATACCCAGACCGTAGCTCACGCTCAAAGGCTTATGTTTAGTGTAGATAGCCGTTCCACTGTAGCCCTTCTTCTCAGCATAATTCCAATAGCTCTCGTAGCCAGGAAACTGCAAGTCAAGCTGCCCTGCCTGCATCTTTGTTTCCTGCAGACAGAAGAAGTCTGCATCCAGTTCACGGAACACATCACTAAATCCTTTTCCCTCACAAGCCCTTAGGCCGTTCACGTTCCAACTTATAAGTTTCATAATGCTAAAAATTTTCCGTTATAATATAAAATCATCTGAAGACGATGCGTTCGAGTAGAGTCTTCATGTTGTCATACATGGCGGCGTGGGTTTCCTCCATGGGGAGGCGCTGGGGACCAGCCTTGAGGGTCATGATGAACATGCCGTCCTCGAATGGAGTGGCCACCGAGAGGATGATATTGGCATCGCTATCAGTGCGATCGTAAACGGAGAACACACGACCATAGACTTCTACATCGGGACGATGCTTGCAGCCTTCTTTTTCGCGCTGGGCAACATAGGCCTTAGGTTTGAGCTGCGGGGCAGTGGTGATGTCAGCCTCGGTATAAGGGGCCCTGAGGAGATGAAGCACGCACGAATTACCCATCATACCAGAAGTACCTGAACGCCAACCAGACGGGATATCGATGGTATAAGCCTGACCAGAGAGAGGTTCGGCTTGCACGGTATCAGCAATAACTTCGGGAGCGAAAACGCTACCCGAAGTTACTTCTGCATGAGGTTGTTTTTTTCCACCACAGCTCACTAACAAAGCTGTAACAGCGGCTAAACAAAGAAATTTCTTCATTTCTTTGCCTCGGCTTTCTTTGCTGGAGCTTTCTTAGCTGCTGGTTTCTTCTCAGCCTTAGGCTTAGCTGCCTTCGACTTCTTCTCATTACCCTCCATCTTCTCGATTCTGGCCTTGAGGCGGGTAATCTCTTTATCTTTCATCTCAATCTCGTCGCCCTGATTCTTGATGGTTGTCAGGAGGCCTTCGAGCTCATCGTTATCGATATCGAGTGGATAGAGCGCGTTGACACGATTGATGAAGTCGCCAAGAATGTTCATATAGTTAGTAAAGGCATCGAACGGTCCGCTATAAATACCACGATCGAGACCTACGTTTGAGGGCTTGGTGGTCATGAAGCGGAAGTTGTTAGAGGCCTGCAGATAATCCCAGTCCTGATTGAGGCGGGGATCGTTAGCGATGCGGAGGCGATCGGCTACAGAATAGAGTTTGGTGAAGGCCTCACGCTGCATGGCGTTACCCAACCAGCAGCTGGCGTCGCGCTCCTCGTCGACCCATGAGAGTGCATCGGGCACATCAAGCTGACTGACGCTCTTGCATGCCTTGCAGATCTCGGTAGGTGTAGAGAAGGTGATGCCCTTGGCCTTAGCCTGTGCGGGCAGAGCCTTCAGGAACTCGAGAATGTTAGAGCTGAGTGGCTGAGCGATGCCCAGAGCAGAGAGCTCCATGAAGATATTGATAATCTGCTCTTCCTCAGGCAGGCGGGCGATGCGGTCGATATAAGCATCGGCAAAGAGTGGATAGCCCTCCCACTCAGAGTTATTGAAGCGCAGAGAGATATCATCAGAAAGTTCGATGTCGCGCAACAGCAGTTTCAGGTTTGGTGCCTGATTGCAGTGATATACGTAGTGTGGCGACTTCCATCCGAGTACGTGCTTAGCGCCCTCGGTAAGCATACCCTTGAAGCCCATAGAGGCTACCTGAGCACCAATGTCGTCGCTATAGATGAGCGAAGAGTTGCGCAATACGGTAGGCTTCTTGCCGAACAGCTCCTCGATTTTAGCAGCCTGCTTCTTGACATCGGCGGCAAAGCTATCGGGGTTGGCCAGTGATGACAAACCATGAGAGTAAGGCTCGGCCAGGAACTCTACACAGCCCGTCTCGTTCATAGCCTGAAGCTTCTCGAGAACCTGAGGTGCGTGCATCTCAAGCTGCTCGATACCTGTACCCGAAAGGCTGAATGCAACCTTGAAGAACTTGCCGTGCTCGTTAATCATATCGTGCAGGGCATTGAGTGCAGGCATATAACTGCGCTCGGCGATATCGGTGATACTACGCTCGTTCTCGTAGTCGTCGTAGTAATAATGATCGGTACCGATATCGAAGAAACGATAACGCTTCAGATGGATAATCTGATGTATCTCGAAATATAAACAAATTGTTTTCATAATGCTTAAATTTTTACCTACGGATTTTACGGATTTTACGGATTAATTATTGCTCCCAGCCGAGGGTGCGGCGATAGAGTGTGCGAATCCAGGCGCCAACCTTTTCCCATGTAATCTGGTCGACCTCGCGCTTGCCCTCTTCCTTGAGGTAATTGAAGAGCGAGTCGTTGTGACAGATAGAGTAGATGGCATCTGCAAGAGCATGGATGTCCCAATAGTCAACCTTGATACAGTTGTCGAGAATCTCGGCACAACCACTCTGCTTAGAGATGATAGAGGGGGTACCGCATTGCATGGCCTCAAGGGGCGAGATACCGAAAGGCTCGCTCACTGAAGGCATCACATATACATCGCTGGCTTTCAGACACTCGTAAACCTGCTTGCCTCGCATGAAACCAGGGAAGTGGAATCTGTCGGCAATGCCACGCTCGGCAGCCAGCTGAATCATAGCGTCCATCATATCGCCCGAACCTGCCATACAGAAGCGGACGTTGCGTGTGCGATGCAACACCATGTTGGCAGCCTCTACAAAGTACTCAGGACCCTTCTGCATGGTGATACGACCTAAGAAGGTAACCACCTTTTCCTTGTCTGTATGATCCGGGCGTGGAATATCCTGATACTCCTGTGGCAATGGGTAAACGGCATTGTGTACAGTGAAGCACTTGCGTGGATCCTGATGATACTGGTTGATGACCGTCTGGCGAGTCAACTCGGATACACACATGATGCAATCGGCCCAATCCATACCGTTCTTCTCGATAGAGTAAACAGTTGGGTTCACCTTACCACGCGAGCGGTCGAAGTCGGTAGCGTGTACATGGATGCACAGAGGCTTGCCGCTAACCTGCTTGGCGTGGATGCCAGCGGGGAAGGTAAGCCAGTCGTGAGCGTGAATAATATCAAACTGCTCAGCACGTGCTACCTGACCTGCGATAATAGAGTAATTATTAATCTCCTCGTGCAGATTGCCTGGATAACCACCAGCAAACTCCATGGCTCCGAGGTCGTTAACGTTCATATAATTAAAATCGGCATAGATGTGCTCACGGAGCTTGAAATAATAATCAGGATCCATGATATTGCCCACACGCTGCTTCACATAGTCGTAGCTTACATCGCGATAGGCAATAGGTACTGCATTCATAGCCACGATGCGACATGCGTGCTGACTCTCATCGCCAAAGGGGTGAGGCAGACAAAGCACCGTCTCGATATCGCCCTGGGCCTTCAGACCTTCGGAAATACCATAGTTGGCAGTAGCAAGACCGCCGAATACGTGAGGAGGATACTCCCATCCAAACATTAAAACTTTCATAGCTGGCCCTCCTTACTTTTGATATGAATACTTTTCCATCAACTTAAGCGTACGCAGAATCTCGGCCACGTTCATAGCAAACGACATGGCTCCACGGCCGTGGAATGGCGGGTTACCATCGAACAGCTCAGAGATGGTGCCAATGGCGTGATAGTCCATCTCGTCTTCGTAGCCCACCAGCTGGCGCTCGATGAAGCTCAGACGCGAACGCTTGTAGAGCTTGAGGCATGCCTCCATATAGAATCCGCCCAACCAAGGCCATGCGGTGCCCTGATGATAGGCGTAATCGCGCTGAGTCTGCGGACCCACATAGATTGGGTTATAACCGCCACTCTTTGGTGAGAGCGAGCGGAGACCCTTAGGTGTGAGCAACTCGCGCGTACATATATCTACAACACTCTTCATCTGCTGCTGGTTAAGCGGCGAGTAGTCGAATGCTACAGCAAAAATCATGTTTGGACGAACACTCCAGTCCATCATATTGCCATCTACATAGTCGAGCAGATAGCCATACTCATTGAGGAAGGTATCGATGAACGAATCCTTAACCTTAGCGGCTATAGTCTCTACGTTTTCAGCGCCCTTCACGTCGCCTTTCTCGGCAGCCATTGATGCACAGAACTTCAGTGCATTGTACCAAAGGGCATTAAACTCTACGATGTAGCCCGAACGTGGAACAACCGGCTTACCGTTGGCGGTAGAGTTCATCCATGTAACGGCTTTGTCGCGACCATTTGAATAAAGCAGTCCGTTGTCGTCGAGACGCAGATTGGGGTGCTTGCCATCAAGGATAAACCTAACGATATCCTGAAGCAGCTTTCCGTACATTTCGAAACACTTGTCGCGACCAACCTCCTTGGCATACTGCTGCATGGCCCAGACGGCCCATAGGGGGACATCAGGCTGCTCAATCTCGTATATCTTTCCAGAAACAGGCTTGCCCGCCATAAACTCGCGCAGGGCTCGCTCGCTGGTCTTCATCACCTTCTCGAAATAGTCGATCTCGCCAATGGCAAGGGTTAGTCCAGGCAGGGCGATAAATGTATCGCGCGCACGGCACTTGAACCAAGGATATCCAGCCAAGAGATAGCGATCATGGTTCTTCTCCTTGCGGTGGAACTGGTGGGCGGCGGTAACCAGACAGTGATAGAAGTTATCACGTGGCACGCGGTCGGCCACCTCTTCGTCGAAGAGTTTCTTCAAGGTAGAAGGTTTGATCTGCGATGTAGAAGCGGCAAAGATGATGCTCTCGCCCTTTTTGATAGGCATCTCGAAATAGCCGGGCACGTAGAGGTCCTCGTTCGAGGCGTAGCCACGCTCCTGCTCCTTAGGATACTCAATACCGCGATACCAGTCGGGCATGAAGATAAACTCGTTCTTCTTCGAGAACTGCATATACAGGTCGGGATAGCCGGCATACATACAGGTCTTGATTCCATTATCCACAGCACTGTACTCGCGACTAGCAGTAGCGTTCTCGTGTGTGAACTGGCGAACGCTACGGAAAGCCAGGAACGGACGGAATCGCAGGGTTGTAGCAGAGTGTGCATCAACCAAGGTATAACGGATAAGGATGCGGTCTTCGTAATGCTGGAAGACTATCTCCTTTTTCAAAACGACACCACCCACACGATAAGTAGTAGTAGGCACTTCGGTGGCGTCGTACTCACGGATGTACTTGTGTCCGTTAGGACTGAAATTGTTGCCCTGATACTTGTGCAATCCGAGGTTGAACTCGGCTCCATGCTGGATAACCGTACAGTCGAGTGATGACAAGAGCACATGGTTCTCATCGTCTAACTCGGGTACGGGAACTACCAGCAATCCGTGGTACTTACGCGTATTACAGTCTACAAGTGTAGAGCTGCTATATGCGCCCGAACGGTTGGTTCGGAGGAACTCACGGCGGAGACTTTCTTGCAAGTTAGTCATCACGGCTTTTTCTAAACGTAGGTAGCTCATAGTTCCTGTCTAAAGGTATTTATTAGTAAATATTCAAGTTTGATTTTCCAAAGGTAGGCAAAAATCTGCAGAGTACAAGAGTTTGCAAAGTATATTTAACATTTATTGATAATTTTAAAAAAAGGCTCGCATGGTTTTGCGGGCCTTCATTCTTAGCTTGGTATCAAAAAATTTACAACTTCTTGTTCCACACTTATCTTGTACGAACCAACGGGTGTTTTCATCATCCGCCCATCTATTCCCACGATGGCCTTCTTGGCATATTCCACCTCAACCTCGCGTGTGCGATAGGGGTGAACACTGCGGTGATTAAGGAATCGGCCAGCCACCAAAAGCCACAAGCCCTCGATGAGCTGAACCACCTCTGGGTGATACACCACACTCACGTCGAGCATGCCGTTATACGGCACTGCATTAGGGGTTTGGCCATATCCAGGGCCCGATCCGATGCACACCGTCATCACCTTACGATCGATGACGTCGCTATTGATTTTCAGCTTCATTTTATATTCCATGCGATGGAACAACATGACGAATACCGACACGATGAAAGCGAGGGTGTGAGAGCCGAAGAGTCGGCGCGTTTGGCGGCGCAGATTCATGATGTCGGCAGTAAGGCCAATGTTAATACAATTCAAGAAATAACGGTGGCATTTGTCGCCTTTCTTGTTGGTGTAGCGTATGCAGCCCAAATCGATTTTTCGTATGCGTCGCTGAATGAGCCAGTCGATGGTTTGTTCTATCTCGTCATCGTCGAAATCCCAGAATTTAGCAAAGTCGTTAAGCACGCCATTTGGAATCACGCCGAGTGCTATCTCGTCGCGAACGGCCTTCTCTTCCATCATCAGGCAGTTAACGGCATCGTTAAGTGCCGAGTCGCCTCCAACGATAACGATGGTTTTGTAGCCATTAGATATCATCATCTTTACCAGTCGTTCCACGCTTTCGGCTGTCTCGCTCTGCACAAAGTCGTAAAGCACCTTGCGCTCGTCGAGCACCTTCTGTATCTTCTCCCAACGCTTACGAGGGTTGAAGAGTAGTCCTGTCTTTGGGCAATACAGTATGCCCCATCTTGTTGTTTCTACTGCCATATATTAAACATTTAAGTTTAGGATTTCTTCTATTTTTTTGTCCATGGGGAGGGTGGCGTCTATCCAGTGGATGGTGAACCCACGGCGCTCCATGCCACGAAACCATGTCATCTGCCTCTTGGCAAACTGATGAATGGCTATCTCCAAACGGGTAAACATCTCATCGTAAGTGATGGCTCCCGTGACGTATTCTGTCAAGAATTTATACTCCAGTCCATAATAAATCAGGTCTTCGGGCGCGATGCCTTCGTCGAGTAATTTGCGCACTTCATCGACCATTCCTTCGTCGAGTCTGGCTTTCAGTCGGCGGGTAATTTTCTCGCGGCGCAACTCGCGGTCGATGTCGATGCCGATGATGAGTGAATCAACGGGTGGCAACTCTCGGCGGGGCACAGGATGATCGAGATTATAAGTCTCTATCTCTATAGCCCTGATGGCGCGCTGGCACGAGTCGACATCGGTGGTGTTGTGCATATTCGAGCCCGTCTTGGCTTTCAGTTCGGCAAGCATCTTGGTAAGCTCGTCGAGCGACTTGCCTTCCAGACTATCTCTCAGGGCCTGATTCTGCGGCACAGGCGAGAGCTTATAGCCTTTAAGCACTGCCTCGATGTAAAGACCAGTTCCGCCACAAAGCACGGGCACCGCTCCCCTACTCTGAATATCCTCGTAGGCATCAAAGAAATCTTGCTGATATTGGAAGAGATTATACTTGGTACCTGGTTCGCAGATGTCGATCAGGTGGTGGGTGATGGGTGTTGGGTGTTGGTTATCACCCTTCACCCAATAATCGGCGAGGTCTTTACCTGTTCCTATATCCATTCGCCGATACACCTGGCGCGAGTCGGCCGAGATAATCTCTCCGCCGATTTTTGCGGCCAGATGAGCGGCTACGGGTGTCTTACCCGAAGCCGTCGGCCCTAATATCGTAATCATCTTCTTCATCTTCATATCCATCATCTAACATCTAACACCTATCACCCATCACCTAACACCCATCAGCTTATCCTTTCCCTTAAATGCGAATACCCAGACAAGGAATCCGGCAATAACCAACAGAGAAATGCCCAGCAACGGACGATAGAACAGCCAAGCGATAGCGATGACGATGAGACTCCATACCACACCAATCACGGTGCATACGATGCCAACACCCCATCCGAAGATACCAGCGATGAATGGAACCACCTTGAGGATGGTCTCGAGGAATCCGAAGATGCCCTTCAGTCCGCCGATAACCATCAGGATGCCCACGATACGCAGTATCCAGAGGAACATATTGTTGGCTTCTTTCTGAGCCTCAATAATCTCGTCGCCGCTCTTCTTACCCATGACCAGTGTCTGGAAGCGCTTGCCGTTCTTAGCCTTGAATGGCTTGAAGGTGTCGCCGTCAACCACAGCCATCACAGTAACCTTGGCAGGAACCACCTTCTCGAATGTCACGCGAACGTCACCTACCTCAGGACTTCCAGGCACGCGTCCGTAATACAGTATATTACCAGCCTGGTGAACATACTCCAAGTCCTTCTTGTTCTCAGCAGCGGCCATAGCCTTGTTGATGCTGTCGTTTACACCATAGAAACGCTCGTAGGCAGTTTGTGCACTCTTGTCGAGCTGCTTCAACAGATCCTCAGCGATAGCCAGGTCGAGCCCCTCGTTCGAGCGGATGCTGTGAATCAGGCTCTCGTTCAGCTTGTAAGCACCCCACGATACGTTCTCTGCATACTGCTCAGCCTCCTCAACGGTGGTAAGCACCATGTTCTTGTTCTGATAAGCAGGATCCTTGAACTGTGCACTCTCTACAGGGCGCGATGTCCACTCCTTAGTATAGGTATAGGTGGTAGTGGTAACCTCTTTTCCACCCAGTTTGTCTTCTCTCTTCTCCTGAGCATGCTCTACCCACTGGTAGTACTCCACCTTACGTGTCAGCGCGATGGCTTTGGCACCCACGCCAAAGTCCTTGTCAATCAGTGAATCCTCTGTGGTAGCCAATGCTGTACCACAAATCAGTTCGCCCTCCAGCGATGCATCCTTCTTGTTAGGATTCTCCATCTCAACGTATGCACTACCTGCTTCGTCGAGCATCTTTTCAGTTTTCACGGCGCGACCTTCGTTCCACCACAACAGGGCTGTTCCGATGCAGAATAGCAGGATTCCACTACCAATCGCCTTAAACGAGTTACCGACTCGGGTTCCGTAGCCCGTTGTTGTTACTTCTTGATAAGCCATAATGTCTTAAGATTTAAAAATTGATTATTGATTGTTTGTTAAACTTTTTTGGGTTAGTCTCTTCACGCCCTGATAGCTCACATGGCCCTGATGCTCCAGATAGTCCATGATCAGCTGGGCAGTAATCTTGCCGATACCAGCACCCGCATCCTTACGGTTTGTAGGCGTGATGGCTGCGCTATAGCTATTGGTCATCACCTTATAGGTCTTCTTAGGATTCAGTTTCTTGCCATCTTTATCCAGCAGCACCAGCTTCTTTATCTCCTTGTTGGCTGGGTCAATGGTATATTCGGCCGTCATACCAGCCACGTATGGAAATTGATGTCCGTCGTTGTTGTAGCACATCACCAGCACGTCGGCCAGCTCCTTGCCAGTAAGTTTCATCTCAACGGCCTCGTTCTGGAATGGGTCCAGTCTGAGCACGTCGGAAACGGTAAACCCACCTACATCATGCGTCTCGTAGCGCACGCCACCAGCATTCTGGAAGCTCAAGTCGCACTGCCCCTCTATCATGTAGGCATCACACATCATGCAGCCCAGCTCCTCGTAGTTCTCAAATGGTGTGTCTACCTGAGCCAATACGCGCTTGAAAGCGGGGTTCTCTGAGAAGTGGCGCACCAGAGCGGCCACCGCCTTATTCTCGTTCTTCTGTCCGCGAATCTCTATGTTCTCGGCCATGCGCTTCACTACCTTTCCATCCTCAACGATGATGGTAGAGTGTGTGGCACGCTTCAGTCGGTTGGTGTTCTGGGTGATAAACACACCGTTGTGCACCTCGCCGCCCTTCAGCTGCGTGTGACTATGACCGCCCACAATAATGTCAACCCAAGGCAGCTGCTTAGAGAACTCTACATCCAGGCTGTAGCCCAGGTGCGACAGCAGCACGATTACGTCGCACTTCTCGCGCAACCAGCGCAGCTCCTGTATGGCCTTCAGCGGCTCGGTAAACTCAATGTCGGTGCATTTTGCGGGATGGCTCTCAGGAATACCCAACTTACCCAGCGCCACAGCACCAATCACGCCTACGATCAATCCGCCGCAGTCATAAATCTGGTATGGCTTTACGTGCATGTTCCACTTCTCAGCAGGATGCACGTTGGCACACAACGTCGAAAATGCACTCATGTCTATCAACTTGGCCAGCCCCTCCTGTCCTGAGTCAAACTCATGGTTGCCCAGTGTTGTGGCTTTGAATCCAATGAGGTTCATCAGCGCCACCATCGGGTAGGCTGTTATCTCGTACATATCATTAAGAGGCTCGCCCGAGCGATTATCGCCCGCCGACAGAATCAGCAGGTCTGGATAGAGCGCCCGTAGCGAATCGGCCACAAATCCCAAACGCGGCATACACTCGATAGCAGCATGCATATCGTTAGTACTCAGAATGTGGAGCTCGCGGCGCTCCTGTGCCGAAACGCCCAGGGTCATCATCGCGGCCAGGGCCAACAGAACCATTTTTTTCATTTCGTATCTTTAAATCTTATTCTAATCTCTCTATGTTCACTCACAGGGGCCTCAAGGTCGATTTCGTGCCCCCATATATCATATACTGCCAACTTATCAAGCAGTCTGGGACTCATTCTGCGTCTCGTCAGATACATCAAGAGCGCGTGCTTAATCTCCGCCCCCTCGAACACCTCCAATATCACCCGGTTGATTTTTAGTTTCATTTTCTAATTATTTAATTTTTACATTTTTAAATTTTTACATTTCAATTTTCATCAGCGTACTCCTCCGCCGCCTCCGCCGCCAGAGAAGCCGCCTCCGCCGCCTCCCCACGACGAGTGTCCGCCACCACCACTGGCTCTCGATTCTCTCGATGCCTTGTTCATAGCGGCGCGTGCAGTACCTCGGTGCATCACCGAGTAAATAGTAGGCAGTGTCATATCATTGGCCATCTGTGCGGCCACCTTGTCCATATTAAAGTATTCAGGATTAATCTTCTTCATGTCGCGTATCACCTGGTCGGCAATGCCAAACAGCGTAGCGTAAATCATATAGTCTTTCCACAGCTTCACCTCGTCCACACCGCGCTCGTCAAGCAGGGTAAACTCCTTCAGGAATTTCTTCAGTCCCAGCACCTCGCGCACCTCGTCTTCGCGACCTTTATATTTCGATATCGAGGTCTTGGTATGCAGCGCATTCAGGAACGAGTCGGTCAGTTTCTCGTTGAAGTTACTTCTCATAAACTGTTTCAGCTCATGGGGCTCCAACACCTTGTCGCCACCAGCAGCCTGCATAAATATCTGGTGAATCTTGCGCAGCAGCACGGGCTGTTTGTCCGAATCCGGCAGACGGTAGATGGTAAAGTTTGGCTCCAGCTTTCCCTTGTTGTTAGGGTGTGTCTCAATGGCTATCGCCCCCAAGTCAATCAGCTTCAGGATGCATGCCGACAGCAGGTTGTTGTAATCTGCCCCACCCCACTTGTAGGCGTTCAGCATGTCGTTAGCCTCCTGCAGATTGCCGTTCAGCGGAATGTCGCGATACCATATCAAGTCCTTGTTCACCCGCCTTCTGGCACGCCACTTATACACCAGGAACCAGATGCCACCCACCACTGGCGATACGAATATCACCAGTACGTAGAGCACGCCAAACAGTGTCATCGGGTCGCCCCAATCCACCTCTTCGTCGTCGCTGTTGGTATAGTCGCTGCCCTCCAGAGCCATCTGCTTCTTCTCCTCAAACGTACCCTCGTCCTCGTAGCTGGGTTCAAACAATCCTTTAGGGAATTGGGCCATCACGTATAGTGCAGCCTCGCTGTTCATCGCCTCGGTAGTCTCAGCCACAATGGCCCCGTTCTCATAGCGCAGCTCGCCCACGAAACGGAATCCCCAGATGCCACAGCTGTCGGGGTTGATAACCATGGTCGTGTCCTCGGTTGTGATGGTCACCATCGCATGTTCTGGCTTAGGCGATACAGCCTGGTCCAGAAACACATGTCGCAATCCGTCGGCATCAGGATAGGCGCGCACCATGCTGGTCATGGTGTAGGTAGTGACGTAAGTTCTCTCGCCACTATCGCCCAGTCCCCAGCACAACTCGTAGCCGTGCCTCGTTTCTACAATACCGCATTTCATCTGTTTCCAACTGCGACTCTCGTTTACGTCCCAGTCAACATTCAGGAATTTCACGCCCGACTCGTCAGTAACGCTCAGGTCTTTTATCTCGCTCGGGCCCATGTTTGCCAGTCCTATATAGCATTCTGTTCCCTCGCTGTCGATGGTCATCTGTCTGCGTTCAGTTATCAGTGCATCACCATTTTTCATCAGCACCACCTGTATATTCAGATCGTGCAACTGCGGGCGGCCAAACGCGTTGATAGCCAAGAGCAGTAGTAAAGTTGTTAAAAGTTTAGGCCTCATTCTAGGGTGCAAAGATACAAAAAAATACCCACGGACTGCACAATTTCGCGCATTTTTTTATAAAAATGCACAATTTCATGCAATCCGCAGGTAAAAAGTACCTTTTTACGCCCTTACGCGTTTAGAAACATCACCTTTCTGCGATTATTGCTCGGTCGCACGGCAAAATGAATCCAAACAGCACCATAGCGATTCTTTTCGATCAAGAGTTCATCGAAGTCATGCTGCGACTCTTTCGCGTAGTTGATAAGGATGGCCGCATAGCAGATAGCCTGCTCCATTCCCGAGGTTCGGATATCCACCGCGCACCCAGTAAGATGGTTCGAATTCGCCGCCCCACCAATCTTCCTATTCAACTGCGGACTACGGTATCCCGAATTGATAATTATCGGAACTCCCCTCCCTTTGGAGGGGTCGGGGGAGGCTCTCTCGCGCAGCACTTCAAGCCAAGTGCAAAGGCGCTTGAGGTTCGCAATCGCCTCATGGCTTGGGATATTATAAACTTCTTTGTGGCTTGATGCGGTCATCTCGCCAAGAGTGAAATGCTCACTCAACTTTGCATTACTGTTTAATTGTACTATTGGTTCCATTTTTTACCTTTTCTTGTATTTTTCCTCTTTTTCAAAACTGTGCTCTGTGCGCTGTGCGCAGTAGCCACGATTGGTCCATGTCCTAATCATGTGCATAGTGTCACGCCTATTGGCATTCTTACCTTGCTGCTGACGAATGCGGATAGCATCTTCAAGCGTAAACACATCCGGCAGCAACTCCAGCATGTTTTGCGGACCACGGATACCAATGCGCTCGCCTACGCGATTAGCTGCCTCATCTTGCACCAAAGGTCGTACTGCAGACTCCAGCGTACAAAGTCCTCAATGTTCTTTTCCCACTGATTGCCGTTGGCAACATAGAGCACACAGGCTTTAAGCCAGGCTATCACGATGGCGCGATGACTCAGATTCCAATAGGTTTCGTCCTGACTCAGTCGAGCGAACTCGGCACATTCCTCTTGCAGCTTTTTGGCCAACTTGAATGCCTGAGGACAATCTACCCTACCGCGAGCGGCTACCAGATTATCGATGTAAGGCTTTAGTTCCTCATCGAATGCAGAATCGTATTTTCCGTAGATGGGCTGCTCAGCACCTATCTCCATTTCGGGGATGGTGCAGAAGTTGATACGACTGATAGGACCATCT
>ONAK01000050.1 GCA_900315765.1 uncultured Prevotella sp.
CAGCCTCTTAAAGAGTGCTGTCATTTTAGGTGCTAATGCTTCAGGCAAGAGCAATGTGATAAAGGCCCTCGATTTCTTCAAGAGCTATATTATTGATTCCTTTAAGAATCTGCAAGTTGGGGAGGAGATTGGCGTTGAAGCGTTTAAACTGAATACAGATAGTGCCAAGGCACCCAGCTCTTTCGAGATGATATTCATTCTGGATGGGTACCAATATCGTTATGGCATGGATGTCAGCAGGGAGTCTGTGCATGGCGAATGGCTGTATAGGAAAGCCTGTCGTAAGAGAGCTAAGGAGGTGGAACTGTTTTACCGTGAAGGAGAGGAAATGAAAGTCCATTACCGTGAAGGAGAGGAAATGAAAGTCCACACGTCATTCTCAATCGCTACAGACTTAGTGAACAGGAAGATGATTCGCAATAATGCCCTCCTGCTTTCTGCCGCAGCTCAGTTTAACGACCCTACTGCGGTTCAGATTATCAACTGGCTTGGGGAAACAAGCATCCTTACTTGCTCTGACGAAGAAAGGATGTGGAATATGGCCGTAAACCATCTTGATGATGTAGAGATGCGGTCAAGAATCGTGGAATTTTCCAAGTTTGCAGACCTTGGTATTGAGGATATTGAGAAAAGTGATAATCACATCCTTAGCCGACATTTGCAGTATGACACAAATGGAGTGGCAAAAGGTGAAACCAGTTTTCAATTTCTGAGCATGGAATCTGAGGGAACCATCAAATATTTCTCTATGGCTTACCCTATCATCAAGGCTCTTGACAACGGATCGAGACTTGTCATTGATGAGTTCGACTCCAAATTACATCCAGTTTTGACAAATCGGATTATCTCTTTGTTTAATTCTCGCGAAACCAATCCACGAAACGCTCAGTTGATATTTACTGCACACGACACCAACATCCTCAGTTCTGGTTTATTCCGCCGCGATCAAATTTGGTTCACACAAAAAGATAGATTCGGAGCTACCTCACTCTATTCTTTGTCAGACTATAAAGTCAGGAGTGATGCTCCTTTCGAAAAGGATTATCTCAGTGGTAAATATGGAGCCACACCTGTTATCGGGAATCTAGAGTCAGTATTAAGGAGGGCAGAGTGATGGCACGCAGACAGAACCCCAAAATTGAGCGCACACTCAAAAGAACAAGTAGCCTAAAGCTGGTGAAACAGACCTTCCTTATCGTCTGTGAAGGAGAGGTAACCGAACCTGAATACTTCAACTCCTTCCGATTGACATCTGCAAACGTGAAAGCAATTGGCAAGGGTATGAACACTGTATCACTGGTAAAAGAGGCAATCGCTATTAGGGATATTGAGAAGAGAAGAAGTCGAAACTATGATCAATGTTGGGTCGTATTTGACAAGGATGATTTTTCTGACGGCGATTTTAATACCGCGATACAGATGGCACAGGCCAATGGTTTTCAAGTGGCATATAGCAACCAAGCATTTGAATACT
This sequence comes from uncultured Prevotella sp., assembly GCA_900315765.1. Taxonomy (GTDB): domain Bacteria; phylum Bacteroidota; class Bacteroidia; order Bacteroidales; family Bacteroidaceae; genus Prevotella. The sequence goes on from ONAK01000050.1 coordinate 1,475, forward strand.
GGTTTCTGTTACATTTCAACCTATATCAAGGGTCCATACACAGAAGCCGCTACGTTGAGATGCTTACCCATCTGCTTGGTTTCAGATACGGTAAGACAAAAGGGGACTCCGTGAAGGTCTTCAATGTCATTTACCAGAAAACTCGTATTGCAATAGATAATGCCCATAAGGTACAGGAATCATTCGATGGTAGCAATCCAGCAAAAGAAGAGTCATCCTTCTAAAGTTCATAGAGTAAAGATTAACTTACAGTTATCTACATAGCCATCATTCCTGGTATCAACCATCGATGAAGTTTCACCCAGAATCGTGCAATACTTATTCGGGAATATTCTGGGATGCTTGGTTCATGAACAACAAATCCACGTTCTTCTATATAATGGCTGCGAAGCTCTTTAACAGCAGCACTGGTTTTTAGCGTATCAATGCAGCGTATGTAGCAATCGAATAGTATTGGATATAGATTAGGGAAATCATTATCAATGCGTTTTGCCAAGAGTTCATGCTCGTCGTCAAGCCGTAATGGCTCTCCATTTAATAGACACTCCCTAAAGCGTTTTACGTTGCTCCTCATATGGTGAAGGGTAACACGATATGAGATGTAAGACATACCAAGTGCTTCGGCCATTTCCTTATCAGGAACTGCTTGCTGTTCATTGAGAATGGTGAGGAGTGATCGGAGAAATATAAAGCGTCCTCGCGGGTAAAACACCTGCAACGCATAGGCTATCAGTTGTGAGACAATATGAATCTTGATCTCTCCATCTGCCGACGAACTTTCTGTTAGCAAAGACATCTTCTCACAATCTTTATCCACGAGGGGGATATGAGACTCTTCCTCTGACCTGTTGTTAAGATAGTTACGGAACGTATTCAACAACCAACTTTCAAAAGCTTGTTTCCTCTTGATGCGCTGAAGTGCCTGATATGGTGTGTGTTCACTCTCACGAATGTAGATAAAGAAGTCATCTAGCAAGTCATCAAAATCGTCATACAGATGATGGCTATAGTCTTGATAGCGTTCATATAGCAGGTGCTTTAGGCGTTCGTGGAGCAAATAATACATAGCCTCGTCGTCACCTTTTATTATAATATCAACAAATTGGGGTATAGAAATGTCGGCATAGTTGACAATTTCCATTGATATAGTTTTCTTCATACAGCTAACTAAAATTCGCAGATCATCAATTTTATTTCGTTATCTCGTAACAATTTCACGTTTTTGGCCATTAAAATCAGCTAAATGCAGAATAATTCCAGTCCAAGTCGTTCTTCTATTAATGAAATCGTCTTTAATGTGAAATTCATCTTACCAGAAAGAATCCTGCTCACATACTGAGGGCTGACTCTTAATTTCTCTGCGACGTCATTACGTGAGAAATGCTGATTTTGCATATATTCCATGATAGTACAAGCTACGCGTTGAGACTGTTTTAGCCATGATACGTTTTCTTGTCTCCACTTAGCATCGCCAACGAACGTGGAACGTTCCCCTGATTGATGCTCCTCCAAAAACTGTATTGCCTTTGACTTCATATTTGTAATAGGGATTAGACGTACTGTGTTAAACCTCCAGTCTTTCGTTTATCTAACAAATTATCATAGAGAATCTGCTGGGCTTTAATTCTAGAAGGGAGGTGGTTGTAGTTTCTACTTGGATAAGCAATGGACGCAGTGATTTCAAAAGACCGATTGTCATCGCTATATATCTCGTATATATTATAACCGATGAAAGTTAATGCTCCATAATGGAAGACAATAGTAGGATGATGGGCAATATCGATGACTTCATATTGCCGAAGTGGTGTTTCCGATGCCATATGGTTTAATTCTTCACAAACTTTTTGGAGTTCTGTCCTGTAGTGAATGATTTCTACATTGCTGCATAAACTTCCATCCTGAAATTCGTACAGATTTTCGAATCCATCTTCTGTTTTTACATATACGGAAATGACATCATCAGGGCATTGCTGGTTGAATTTTTCTGAGATTCTCTCCATGTCAGTCTCGAAATCATGCCAAACGTATCCATCACCGTAATTCCAATTAATATCGCTGAGACTGGTAACAGTGAGTGGCTCTCCGTCATACTGATATACAGTTTCCTCTTTTACTACAAAGCAAAGGCCTTCCTCGTCAAAAAGAGACTTGATGAACACGAGTTTCTGCTTGTCGTTATCTTGCAAAAAGATAGAGTGTCGTGAATTGTATGCCATAAAGTAAATATATAAGTGTTCTATTTGAGTGCTTATTTGATATAATTTAAGTGGAAGAAATATTGTTTTTATCACCCGCTCATATTATGAGATATACGCGAATCGTTTAACGTCGTTTCCTAAAAGGGTTATTCCAAAAAGTAAATTCTGGATACATCGATGAAAAAGATTGCCAAGTTGTCCTGCGCGGTATTTCATCTGATTTTGGGCAGATAAGATTTTCCTTATCGTTTTCTGTTAGCAGCTCGTCATCATATTCAATGAATGGATCTAACCAATCAATTTTCCCTCTAAGCCAGCAAAGCTTTTCTTCTGCTTCTTCATCTATTATTTCTTTTTCAGTAAGAAAAGACTTATATCTCTCCAAATAAGATCTTAATATGTTAGCCAATGAATAACATTCGGCAGAAAAGAAAGCCATATTCAGTTCTTTTAGTTCATTTTTTCGCTTTTCCTCTATTTCTCTTTTCTTCTGTTCTTCAAGTTCTCTTCTTTTCCGCTCTTCCTCTTGTTGGTGTCTCAATCGCTCCATTTTTTCTCTTTCTTCTTTAATAGAAATGGCTTCATATTCTATCTTCGCTATGATATTGAGTATCTTTTCTTCAATTTTCATGTTGGTAGTATCTTCAACACAAACTGGATTTAGGCGAAAATAGCTAGAACGTGGTATCTCAAACTTTAGCTTTCCAGAAGGAACGGTTAAGTATTTTGGATAATTAGACTCTGTATTTGCTATTTGTTTGTTCTTTTCCGATAATTGCAATGGGATTTGTTCCTCATTTACAATGGCATAAGTGTGCCATCTGTCCTCTGCAACAATTTGGTGTCCACGAAGCTGAAGCAAATGGATAATAGTTGTATATATCCTTAATGCACGATCAAGGCTATCTGACTGTACACTTATATTCAAAGGGGCTTTAATCTTACTTTTATATGGGTTCCTGTCCAAATACTTGTTGTTCTTTTCTCCTCTAAAATATTCCTTTGTATCAATAATAAGGGGGTGTTTAGCATATAACATCTCTGGTACAGTAAAGAGACTTTGATCCATCTTTTTTAATTCAATCTGTATTTTCTGGCGTGGATCTGCTATTTCTTCAATTTCGTATATTTTATCTTCTTGTGCATCCTCTTTTTTCACAGGAACATCTTCTGATTGGTTATTAGTTATGTTAACAGAATCCCTTTCGTTAAGAATCTCTTGGCTCTGTTCTTTTCCTTGTTCAACAGCATTTTGTCTCTTCTTCTTTTCTTCTTGAAAAGAGTCAATTGAAGGTACTTCATCGATATATTCTGGTAATGCTGGAATCTCAACGGGTTTTCCAAATTTTAATTTTGACCAATAGCCACTTGAAGGAGTTGGTATGTTAAGCTGATGACAATACTTTCTTAATAAGGGAGCAGGGAAGCCTAACTTTTCAGCAACTTTTGTAACAGGTTCCTTCCAGATTAACTCATATAATTCTTTTCTTGTTATTTCCATATTGATCTGTATTTAGTATTGTCTTTTATTCCGACTAAACTCTTCTGCAAATGTCTTAACTCTTGACTGCTCGACCCATTTAACAAGCTCATCTTCAAAAAAGTATATCTTTCGCCCTTTATCATAATATGGAAGTTCCCTACCACGAACCATTTTCTTTATTACATTCTTAGTTTGTCCAAGAATTTCCGCAGCCCTTTCAATATCTATCGGCCTATGCTTGTCTACCCCAAGTCCTAATTGTGATTCAATATGTTCTAAAACTGCTCTCATTTCTGCAATCTCATTGATTAGATAATTAACCGCTTTGGGAACATTCTGGAGGGTCAACTCTTCTTTCTCTGTTTCTTTCTTTTCCATATCATTTGTAGTTAAAATGTTAATTTATTCGCATAGCAATTGATTACGTAATATGCATATCTTACATAATTATTAAGTTGACAGTTGAAAACACCTTAGAGATTTCTACTTGTCAACCTGTGTCTCTTTTGCTTTTCGGGCGGCCAGGATCTTATCACCAACTCTCTGGGCTTGCTCGGAGATACCTATTCGGATATAACTCTCAAAGACCTTTTGAGACTGATGTCCTGTAATGCTTCGAATCTCCTGATCTGACAACACACCTAATTTATATAAGTTGGTGGCTCCACTCCTTCTCGCCGTGTGAGAAGTTACCAACTCATATTTGGGACGCACTATCTCTCCATGACTATTACGCTCCCATAAAGGAGAGCCATTGCGTGTTTGAGCAATCTTGTTAAGTTTGTAAAACCATTTGCGCTCATTATCAGTGAACTTGGTGCCTTTTTCTTTCTTCTTCAATAGTTTCGTATAAGTTTGTTCAGAACGCCTTTCTACAGCAGTCAGCACTGTTACATACTTTTCTTGGAAAGAAGGCTGTATCTTGGCTAACTCATAAGCAACCGCCTTTATCTTGATGTTCATTTGCTGCTCAGTAATCTCAGGAAAGTCATAGTGATATTTTTCGCAAAGCTCATAGACGCGGTCATCACATATTGGAACATTGACAGTTTTACCCGTCTTCTTCTGCGTCAGGATAATCAGCCCCAGTCCTTTATCATATGTAATAAAGTTGTTCTCACGTAGTTCACTGTAATCACTATAACGTTGACAACTGAAGTAGCCTAGCAGAAAGATATCTCGAACTATTTCGTTCATACCTGTTAGCTTCATAGCATACATCGCATCAATCTCTTCGTCTGTTAGGTATATCTCGGCCCGTTTTTCTGTTTCCTTTACCGTCCTGTCTTTCCACACTTTCAGAGAAACGGCGTTCTTGTTATAACCCTCCATAGCGGCAAGATTGCAGAGTTTACGGAAACAGGTGACATTCTTATTAATGGTATTAGCCATGAAGCCCTTCTTCTGGAGATACAGCGTGAACTTATCAGCAAAGGGCTTGTCAATGTCATCAAAAGGAATGTCCTTTTTGCAGTAGTCACGCAAATGCCTGCCGAAGGACTTCCATACTTGAATCGTGCCGGGAGTGTAGTCAGAGTTGTTACCGTGGCGGATGGAACCATCAGATATGCCAGCAAAAAAGTAGTCATAGAAGCCTATCACCATCGCCTTGGTTTTAGCAGATGCCACTTTGACTGTCTGTTGGATTTCCTCCACAGTGCCGTTGACAACGCTTGACAACGCGTGTTCCAGAATTGCCTTATCTTCTTTGGAGTTCACCTTATCTTCGGCATATAGAGCATCGATAGCCTTCATTATTTTCAACTGGAGGTCATGAACTCGCATGCCTTCTTCTGTTCTTTCATATCTTTGCATGGCCGGCAAACTCTTCTGAGCTTTCGCCCATTCCTTCACATCGACCATAATACCAGTAGTAACACAGAACAGAATTCCTTTACGGCGCGTTCTTACATACAAAGGTGCTTTACCCTCAGTCTTATTTGTTCTCAAAAAGAATTGCGACATATTTTTATTACTTTTGTTGGGTGCAAAGGTAATACATTTTTTGAAAACTTGTAGCCAATTTGTAGCCAAATTTTGAGATTTGGTGAAATTTTAACTTTTCGAAACTTTTTGTATTGTTTTTGTAACTAATTGATATTAAGTTTCTTACAATTTCTAAAGATTTCCAACAATTTCAACGCCCACGGTGCAAGCCCATCCTGAAGCGCTTAAGTCCCAATCGCAAGGTTGGGACTTTTTTTTGTATTTAACAAAAAAATAACGTTCGGTTAACCCTTTTTGCCTTCGAAAGTAGTTATCTTTGCACCGTCAATCAATAAATAAGAAATATAAAAGTGCGCCAGTAAATATTGGGCTTTCGCCTTTTCCTTCATGATGCTGATACTGGTGTTTATCAAATATGTTATTATGAGTTAGAAGCGAGAGGACTGTCTTATACTGATATAGGTTGACACATTTAGGAACTTAACAAATGTGTCAACCTATATCAGTATAAGACATTTATGATTATTTAACCACGAAAAATAGGTATTAGACTTATGTTTGTATTATATTTGCAACGGATTAACTAAAAAACAAATAAGGTATGGGAAAATTTGAATTGATGGCATTGCCGTATGCAATGGAGGCGCTGGAACCTGTTATTAGTAAACAGACACTGGAGTTTCATCATGGTAAGCACCTGGCTGCTTATGTAAACAACCTGAACGGTCTGCTGCCTGGAAGCGGGTTTGAGGACGTTGCACTTGAGGAGATAGTATGCAAGGCTATGGGAGGAATACTTAACAATGCAGGACAGATACTGAACCACGAGTTGTACTTTAAGCAGTTTACAGGTAAGTCTGATAAGACAGAGCCAACGGGAGCGTTAGCTGAGGCTATCGTACGCGACTTCGGATCGTTCGATGCTTTCAAAGAGGCTTTCCAAAAATCTGGTGCAACTCTTTTTGGCAGCGGATGGGTTTGGCTTTCGGCCGATAAAGATGGAAAACTCGTGATTACCCAAGAATCGAATGCCTCTAACCCCATTCAGAAAGGATTGAAACCGCTACTCACGTTCGATGTTTGGGAACATGCCTACTATCTGGACTATCAGAACCGTCGCCCCGACCACCTTGCTGCCTTGTGGCAGATTGTTGATTGGGACGTGATAGAGAAGCGGTATTAATTCTTCTCCGTCATGTATTTCCAGTAACGGCGCGGCATATCGTTGAGTTGCTTCTTGGGATTCATGCGCTCTTTAATGCAGATGGCCTTAAAGTAAGTGCGCCAGAGATCCTGAAACATCTTATCGGTATCGCTTAACACGTCGGCATCGAGTTTACCGTTACTCAGGTCGAATGGTACGGCAGCCTCATTCTCAAAGGTGATACGGATGGGGGCTGCCGTACCATCGTAATAGTATCCGTAGTGGCGATGGGCATCGTAGATGAGCCAAGGCTGATCGTTGAAGCGGTCTTGAAAGTGGTCGATAATGAGCGGCAACACATTGTGATCAGGCGACACCACGGCCAGATAGGTACCGTCCTTCGCCTTCTGAAATCGGATGAACTGCTTCATGCGCAGTTGCTCGTGCAGCACGCGCCTACAACTGTTGCGCACCTCAAGCACATCAGGGTCGCTGGCATTACGCTCTAACTCACTGACCTTGAGACGGAACACCTTGCAGATAAAGTTAAACAGCGGCTGATTGAGCGTGCGCTCCTCCGACTGCCAACTCACAGAAATCATGCGCATTCCATCTTTAGAAAGGTATTTCTCCAGTCCTTTCCAAACGCGTTCGGCATGCTCGCTATCTGTTATCACATGGTGGGGCTCATCGGCAAACAAGGGCAGTTGGTCGCCCTCTGCCAACAGGTATTCTGGCTGCTGTTTCAGGAAAAAACTGTCGAACACAGCCGTCAACAGTCCATCAAGGGTATTATCAAAAACGTAAACCGTCATTGTCCTTCCTCATTATCATCCTTGAAATCCAGCATCAGCTGTTGTTCGGCAGCAGCCCGTTTCTGCTGAGCTTTTGAGAGCAGCATGGGGCGCAGACGTTCTGGACGAATCTCGTTGATGCCGATGATGGGTTGCGAAAAACTTGAAGTGAGCTCTCCGCAAGTTATGAAATACTTGGCTTTCTTCAGCACCACGCCCATCTTTTTAAGATGATAGCTGGTTACACGATTGAACCGGCGGCTGTTTACTATGAGCAAAGCGCTCTTTACGCCAATGCCTGGCACACGAAGAATATCCTCGTAGGGAGCACTATTGATATCAACAGGAAAAAACTCAGGATGACGCAAAGCCCAACCTAACTTTGGGTCTACGTCAAGGTCGAGATGGGCATGCTTGTCGTCGACTATCTCATCAACCTTGAAATGGTAGAATCGCATCAGCCAATCGGCCTGATACAGGCGGTTCTCACGCACCAGCGGCGGCTGTTTGAGTACAGGCAGTCGCGGATCGTAGGTATTCACACTTACATAGCCAGAGTAATATACTCGCCGCATGGTGGGCTGCTGATACATGGCGGAGGACATCTTCAGGATATCGAGGTCGGTCTCCTTAGTGGCTCCCACAATCATCTGTGTAGACTGTCCTGCAGGAACGAATCTTGGCGCATGTCGGTACTTCTTGCGATCCTCCTTATTCTCAAGCACGCCTTGCTGAATCTGCGACATAGGCAGGAAGATGCTCTTATGATTCTTCTCGGGCGCAAGAGCCTTGAGCGACTCCTCCTTCGGAATCTCAATATTGATGCTCATTCGGTCGGCATAACGGCCTGCTTCTTGAAGCAGTTCTTGCGAAGCACCAGGAATGGTCTTCAGATGAATATAGCCATTAAAGCGATGCACGGTGCGAAGGTCGCGCACAATGGCCGTCAGTCGCTCCATCGTATAGTCAGGATTGCGAACCACGCCACTCGACAGGAACAATCCCTCGATATAATTGCGGCGATAGAACTCCATGACGATTTCCTCGAGTTCCGACACCGAGAGCGTAGCACGTTTTATATCATTAGTGCGGCGGTTGATGCAGTAGGCACAGTCGTACATGCAGTAGTTGGTCAGCATCACCTTCAACAGCGATATACAACGGCCATCGTCGGCAAAGGAGTGGCAGATGCCCACACCACCAACCGTGGAGCCCACCATGCCCTTCTTACCAGAGCGCACCGTGCCACTCGACGAACACGACACATCGTACTTCGCCGACTCTGCGAGTATTCGCAACTTCTCCATTGTATTCTCGGTCATACGGCTGCAAAGGTACAAAAACTATCTGATATATATTCCATTTAGCATTATTTAACCCCGAAAAGATAGGCTACGTCTTGCGTTTGTATTACCTTTGCAGTCAAATTTGCAGAAGTGAGGATAGAGGATAAAATCACAGAACAGCCCTCGCGCTACGATCATCTGGAAAAGATGGATGCTTGCGAGATACTTGAGGCCATCAACCGCGAGGACAGGTTGGTAGCCGAGGCTGTGCATGCTGTGATTCCGCAGATAACGGCGCTGGTAGAGGCCATAGAGCCAAGGATGAAGCAGGGCGGCCGACTGTTCTATGTCGGCGCAGGAACCAGCGGGCGCCTTGGTGTGCTTGACGCCAGCGAACTACCACCCACATTCGGCGTATCGCCCGACTGGGTAGTGGGCATAATAGCCGGTGGCGACGAGGCGTTGAGACGTGCTGTAGAGAATGCCGAGGATGATGCCAGCCGTGGTTGGCAGGACTTGGAAACCTACAAACCAACAGCTGATGACAGCGTGATAGGCATAGCAGCATCGGGCACCACACCTTATGTTATCGGAGCCATCAAGGGCGCCCTAAAACAGGGCCTCCTTACAGGCTGCATCACCAGCAACCCCAACACCCCACTTGCCGCAGCGGCCGAATATCCGATAGAAACGATTGTAGGCCCCGAGTTCGTTACAGGCTCAAGTCGCATGAAGAGCGGCACTGCCCAGAAGATGGTACTCAATATGATCTCTACATCGCTGATGATAAAGATGGGCCGAGTAGAAGGCAACCGCATGGTTAAGATGCAGCTTACTAACGAGAAGCTCATCGACCGCGGCACACGTATGATTGAAGACGCGATGAATCTGTCATACGACGAAGCCCGCCGTCGCCTCCTCGAAGCCGGAAGTGTTGACAAAGTATTAAATAATAAATAATGTGTGTTATATAACTAAACAATGACTTACATAGGAGAATTAATTTCAATTGGTGTGGCTTTCTCTTGGACAGCTACTGCGCTGCTTAGCGAATTTGGCAGCAAACGATTAGGAAATCTTACACTGAACGTGTTACGTATGGCCCTTGCTCTGGTGTTCTCGCTAGTGCTGTTTATGGTTGTTTCAGGCTCACCGTTCCCTGCTGGTGCCACGCCCGAGGCTATGGGATGGATGCTGCTGTCGGGACTTGTAGGATATGTGATAGGCGACTTCTGCCTGTTTCAGTGCTATATCATCATTGGTTCGCGCTACGGCCAGCTGTTTATGACGCTGGCGCCACTGGCTGCAGCCTTGATGGCTTGGATCACACTTGGTCAGCAGCTGTCGGGCTCGGCCCTGCTTGCCATGTTCATCACCCTGTTGGGTATCAGCATCTCTGTACTTGGCCGAGGCGAGCATCACAAGGTGTCGCTCAAGTTGCCGCTCAACGGCGTGCTGTTTGCCATCGGAGCTGCTATGTGCCAAGGTATCGGACTGGTACTTAGCAAGATAGGCATGGACCACTACCAAGCCACTGCCGATATGCCTGAATGGCTTGTGCCCTTCAGTGCCAATTTCTATCGCTGCGTGGCTGGTGTCATCGGGTTCACTGCCCTACTCTATTTCCGTAAAGGCCTTGAACCGCTGAAAGAGGCTATACACGATAAGAAAGGACTCTCGGTTGCCCTGGCCACCACCATCTTCGGTCCTTTTGTTGGTGTAGGCTTCTCGCTGATGGCAGTCCAGTACACTGCCGCCGGCATAGCCTCTACACTGATGGCCATGACGCCCATCATCATTCTGCTGCCATCTTACTGGCTCTTTAAGCAGAAGATTACCTGGCGGGCAGTACTCGGAGCCGTCATTTCGGTAGTGGGTGTTAGCTTATTCTTCCTCACATAATAAAACTTTTAAGAATTATGAAGAAACTATTATCAACCATCGTGTTTGCCGTCATCGCTATGACGGGGCAGGCACAGCCATTGCTCAGAACTCATATTGAGACTGGCGATGTAGAAGGCCATCTTGATGGCTCAGTAGCAGTGTATAAGGCTATTCCCTACGCAGCAGCTCCTGTGGGCGACCTGCGATGGAAGGCGCCCCAGCCAGCCAAGCCTTGGAAGGGTGTACTTAAAGCCGAAGACGTGGCCAAGTGGCCCCCGCAGCCCGAAAAGAGCTACGTGAAATACGACATGATGAGCGAAGACTGCCTTTATCTTAGTGTTGCTACTCCAGCCAAAACTGCGAAAGAGGCGCTCCCCGTGATGGTGTTTATCCATGGCGGCGCATTCCGTACCGAGCATTATGGTGGCGACCTGTGGCAGAGTCTGGCCCGCAGAGGTGTAGTAGCTGTATCCATCGAGTATCGTGCCGGAGCACTTGGATTCATGGCGCATGCCGATCTGGCCAAAGAGGCCGACGGGCACTCGGGCAACTACGGCATTCTCGACCAGATATTCGCTCTTCAGTGGGTGCAGCGCAACATCAAGAACTTTGGTGGCGACCCATCAAAGGTCACCATCTTCGGAGAGTCGGCCGGTGCCATGAGCTGCCATATCCTGTGTGCCTCACCTCTGGCCAAAGGTTTGTTCCGCGCCTGCATCAGTCAGAGCGGAGCCATGATGACCCCCATGAACTCTATTAATCAGCAAGTGGCCCAGATGTATGGTCACATGTTTATGACCCAACTTAAGAAGAACTCTATCGACGAGATGCGCCAGATGGATGCCAAGGAGCTTACCGGCAACAACTCAAACTTCCAAGCATGCGTGCCTATCGTTGATGGTTACGTGATACCAGAGCCCATCTACAACCTCTATGAGAAAGGCAGCTACAACGACGTTCCTGTACTCATTATGCATAATAGCGATGAGGGTGCAGTAGACTTCGACAGTGTCAGCGTAGAGCTATACGAACAGAACCTCCGTCAGTTGCCAAGCAAATGGGCCGATAGCGCCAAGATGCTATACCCTGGCACCACTGCCGAAGAACGTCTCTTCAGCATGCGCGACTTTACGCGCGATGTTGGCTTCGGATGGCCAGCCTATGCCTGGGCAACCAAACAGAAACAAACGGGTAAGAGCCCTGTCTACATGGCTTATCTGGCTCAGAAGTCGGACACTACCGTCTATGCCAAGGGCAATCGCCGTGGCGCAGCCCATGCCGACGACATGATGTATCTTAAAGGCGCTTTCGATGACAAGGCCGATAAGTTCCCACAAGAGCACAAGGTTAGCGAGCTGATGCAGCAATACTGGGTAAACTTTGCCAAGACATGCGGCAATCCCAACGGTGCTGGTCTGCCACAATGGCCATTATTCGAGGCCGACAAGCCTACCGTCATGCAGTTTAACAACGGCGCTATGCTCATCCCCGTACCCAACCAGGAGCGCATCAAACTCATCGACAGTTTTATGACCTTCGTCCGCACCGGAAAATAAATGTTAATCCACCAATAAAGTATCTGAAATGAACGAAATTAAAATCAAAGCATCCATTAAAGTCTGGATTTATTTCATCCTGACGTTTGTTGCACTTTACGCTATTCTCTTGGGAGTAAGCTATCATTTCAGCGGCACCAGTAGTCAATGGATTACTTTTGTAACGGGGGGTGCCGTAGTATCTGTGTATAATATGATTATCCCACGACGATTAGTCCATAACACCCGACTCATCATCACCGACGATACGCTAACGGTTAACAGTCAGGAATCATGGATTGTGCAGCTATCGGGTGTCGACTCATTCTATACCGACAAGTACAAAGGCCGCAAGATTATCGGCATCCGCTATAAGGATAATATTGCCGATGGCATCACCGATGCCGAGATAGCCAAGGGCCGCAAAGAGCGCCGTAAGTCACCACTCACAGGCTACCCCTACGAGATATACGTAGGCTACCTTGCTATGCCCCAGCAGAAGCTCTGCGACCTGCTTAACAGCAAACTTATTCAGAAATCATGATAAACAATTCAGAGTTAGAGAAAATTACCAATGCCGTGTGCCAGATAGCACGCCAGGCTGGTGCCTATATCCGTGAAGAGCGCAGCAAGTTCTCGCTCGATCGTGTAGAACGTAAGCATGCCCACGACTATGTGTCGTATGTCGATAAGGGCTCGGAGCAGCTCATCGTAAACGAGCTGCGCAAGCTGCTGCCCGAGGCCGACTTCATCACCGAAGAGGGCACAGCCCAACGCGCCGCTGCCCCACTCTGCTGGGTTGTCGACCCGCTCGACGGCACCACCAACTTCATCCACCAGTATGCGCCCTATGCGGTTAGCATCGCCCTGCTGCAAGGCAAGGAGGTGCTGATAGGTGTGGTCTACGAGATATGCAGCGATGAGTGTTTCTATGCATGGAAAGATGGCGGAGCCTACGTCAACGGCCGTCAACTACACGTAAGCACCCAGCAGCTTGAAGATGCCTTGCTATGCCTGCAGCTGCCTTACAACAGCGATGCCTACAAGCCCACCATCAAGCGACTCATCGACCAGCTCTACGGCCACGTAGGCAGCATCCGAGCCTGTGGTTCGGCAGCCATCGCACTCTGCCATGTTGCAGCAGGTCGTCTCGATGGCTATGCCGAGCAGTATATAGGCCAATGGGACTACATGGCAGGCAGTCTGATTGTGAAGGAGGCAGGCGGCATCGTTACCGATTACAGCGGCTCGGCCGATTTCACTCAGGGCAACAGCGTTGTAGCCACCAACGGCATCATCCAGCAAGCCCTGCTAGACCATATCAACAGATAAAAGAAGAAATATTTTTATACAAATTTCCGATAAAATATCCGTAGATTTAAAAAAAATAGCGTATATTTGTGCCGTGTATCGAAAGATTACACGGCTTTTTTAATCCTAAAATTATCTATTAGCTATATCTATTATGAACAAAAATGAGAAATTTGTCATCACCATCAACCGCGAAGTTGGTTCGGGAGGACGCACCGTAGGTCGTATTCTGGCCGAGAAGTTGGGAGTAAAATACTGCGATAAGGCCGTAATAGAAGGACTTACCCAGAAGTTCGGCCTCTCGCCAGAGCGCATCGAGGAGATAAAAGCGCAGAAAAAATCGTGGTGGAATGAGATTAACAACTACTACCAGACGCTGGTTAGCAGTGCCAGCAAGCCTATGGATGCCGAGGTGACTATCGATAGCGAGAAGATGTTCGAGACCGAGAAGCGCATCCTTCAGGAATTGGCTGCTCAGACATCGTGTGTCATAGCAGGCCGCTCAGGCTTCATGGTATTCCGCCAATGGCCTAACCACCTTAACATCTTTATCCAGGCATCAATCGACCACCGCATCAAGCGCATCATGAGTCGCAGGAATGTTACCTTAGAGAAGGCGCGAGAAATTATCGAAAAGATGGATGCCACCCGCGAGGCTTATATCAAGAAGTACGAGGACACCACCCGCTACGACACCCGCAACTACGACCTTGTAATCTCGATGGACGACCTGAGCGAGGAAGATGCCGCAGAGCTCATCATCGATTACATCAATCGCACAAACAAATAATCTGCCAGGGGGGACAGATACCTGGCAGAAGCGCGTTTGACCTGACAGAACGAATCGTTCGGTCAGCTTCATATCGTAGGCAGTGTCGCGAATCGCGACGGTGCTCTAACCTGCCCGAGGACAGTCCACGAGCAGGTGTTTGCCTTGTATTTTGAACCTGACACCCGAATCAGGTATGAGGTTTTGCTCTTGCTGTTGCAGTGTTGATTTCATCGACACTGCGGGCGCTCGGCAAAGCTCAAACAAGTTTGGCGTTGCTCTCGCTGTTGCAGCGTTGCAGCGCTGCAGTTAAAAAATTGATTGTGAAAGACTAAAATTTACTTCTATATTTATATATAAATATAGAGTTTATTTTTGAGTATGTGATAATTGGATTTCGAACTGCAACACTGCAGCGCAACACTATATAGAAAATAATCTCGAAAATAATAGCAGAATCATTCGTTAACCGCAATGCAAATGTGGTACCTTTGCGATGCATTTTGAGATGCATCGCGAGTGAAGGCTGCGGCTCAGCATAGCTCGAGCGAGCTCGGCTCTGCATTCGCCTTGCACTTCACTTGCATCGTAAAAATAAAGCTCCCGCGTGTGGGCGTAAAATTTCTCACGTGTGGCCGCAAAAATGAGATCTCTCGACTACGCTCGAGATGACAGGGAGGAGGGAATGCTCGACATGACAGGGAGGAGGGAATGCTCGAGATGACAGGGAGGAGGGAATGCTCGACATGACAAAGAAGCGTTAGGGATGAAATATTAGTATTAAACATTAAACATTAAAAATTATGGCACTAAAAGTTAAGGCACAAGAGAAGTTGCAGAAGATTGGCACCTATGCGGGTAAGTATCGCTACATTATGATGCCGGAGTTGTACACCTCACTCTCGCAGGAGAAGGTGATTAAGGAGGCTGCTCTGCGCAGCGGAGTTAGTAAGGGTATCATACAGGCATGCTGGGATGCAGCCGGCGAGGTTATCAAGGCGTGGGCCACCGAAGGCCACTCGGTAGCGCTGCCAGGTCTGGGTACCATGCGATTCGGACTGCGCGCCAAGAGCGTCGAGAAGGTTGACGAGGTTAAGGCAGGCCTCATTACCAGTCGCCGCATCATCTTCACCCCAACCGTTGAGCTGAAGGACGAGCTGGCAGGCACTGCCATCCAGATTACCTGCTACGACCGCGATGGCAAGGAGGTGAAGCGTGTTACCAGCACCGACAGCGGTGACATCGAGGATCCCGAGAACACCCAGCCAAGCACTGGCGGCGGCACTTATCAGCCAGGTCATGGCAACCCAGGTGAGGGAGATTAAACGTTGGGGCGTAAGCCCCTTCGCTTCCTCCCCTCCACCTGCCCACCCTGTCATTCCGAGCGTAGTCGAGGAATCTTTGCGGCTTTAGCCGCTTGCGCCCCAAGGCGCATTTATGAGATGTCTCCACGCGCTTCGCTGACAAAGGGAGGAGGGAATGCTCGAGATGACAGGGAGGAGGGAATCCTCGAGATGACAAAGGATGTGAGGGATGGTAACCACAAAAAAAAGTATCAACCTAAAAAATTAACTTACTATGACAAAGAGAGAAACCATTAAATTCATCGTGCAGATGATTGCAAGTATCGCAACGGCGATTGTTACAGCCCTAGGAGCAACGAGTTGCATGGGCGCGTGACAATGAAAAAGGAGAAGCATAACCAATGTGCTTCTCCTTTTTTTGTAACAAACAAGAAATTATTCAAATCTTCTTCACCACCCGACGTACGGTCTTAACAACCTTCTTGGCAGGGGCCGGTTTGGGGGCGTAGGGATCGCTGATGATTCTTAATTTCAGTATGCGTACATCGTTCAGCGGGCGATCGTTCTTGTCGGTCTCAACCTTCATGATGCGCTCTACAACGTCAAGGCCTTGGGTAACCTCGCCAAATACGGTGTACTGGCCGTCGAGATGGGGTGTGCCACCAATGGTCTTGTAGGTTTCAATCATCTCAGGGGTTAGCTTTACCTGACCGTTAGTAGCCGAATCAAGTCGCTCCTGAACCTTTGCCAATCGGCGGTCATCGTACACCTTGCCCCACACGATGTAGAACTGGGCTGCGCCAGAGCGACGCTCGGGATTAACCCTGTCTGACTCACGTGCCGAGGCTATCACACCGCGACGATGATATATCTGAGGCAAACGGAACTCGGGTTCGATGGTGTAGTCAAGTTCGCCCTCCCCAAGCAGTTTGCCGGGCTCGGCGTGCTTGCTGTGCAAGTCGCCACCCTGAATCATAAAGTCCTTGATGACACGATGAAACAGCAGCGAGTCGTAGAACTCCATACGGGCCAGCTTCATAAAGTTATCACGATGCTGGGGCGTCTCGTTGAACAGGGCTATACGTATATTCCCCTCGGTGGTCTGGAACTCTACCTCTGCCCTATCCTGAGCCATAACACTGCCGCAAACCAGCAGCATAAGGCCGATGAAAACGTGCTTTTTGTTCATATTTGCTTAGATATAGTCCTTGAAAGCCTCATCGTATTCTGGACTTGGAGCCAGACGGCCGTTGACGATGCACACCAGCTCGAAATCGCCACGGAAACACATCTTCTCATCGCTGGCACGGAAGATGGCTTGATGGAACACGTACTTTATACCCTCTTTGGTGAGTGCAAGTCGCGAGATAAACTCATCGTCGCAACGCAAAGGGGTTTTAAACTGTAGGTTCATACGAGCCACAACGGCATCGATGCCCTGTTCGTGCAGTTTTGCAAAACTAACACCAAGGCTGCGCAAAAACAAGTGACGAGTGTGCTCGGCATAATGCAGATAGTTGGCATTGTTGACGATGCCCTCGATGTCGCACTCGTAGTCGCGCACCTCCATTCGGGTTTCAAAAATGTAGTTCATACGTGCTTAAGAATTTCGTTGAAATGGGTAATTTTTATCAATCGCTCGTGTTCGATGTCCTCAGAATGCTCCAACTGCCAAGTAACGTGGAATGGGATGTGGATGGCCCATGCACCGATGTTGAGCGCAGGGGCGATATCACTCTTGAGCGAGTTGCCCACCATCAGCAGCTGATGGGGCATAATGTCAAGATGCTCGCAGAGCTGCTGGAACTCTGTCTCGGTCTTATCGGATGTTATCTCTACGTGCGAGAAATACTTGCCAAGACGGCTGCGATGAAGCTTATTCTCCTGGTCCTGAAGTTCGCCCTTGGTGAACACCACCAGACGGTAAGGATAGGCTTGCAGGCGCTGCAAGGTAGACTCTACCTCGGGCAGAGGCGTGGCAGGCAGATGCAGCAGCGACTTGCTATGGGCCAACAGCTCCATCAGTTCTACATCGCTGAGGTGACTGCCACCAACTCGTAAGGCTGTCTCTATGACTGATATAGTGAAGGCCTTGCAGCCATAACCCAAGTCGGCCATATTACCCGACTCGGTAATAAACAACTCGCGAGCCGGCTCATCACAATAAGGCTTAATGAGCTTGTAGAGATGATTCTCTACGGCTTCAAAATGCGACTGACAATCCCAAAGTGTGTCATCGGCATCGAAAGCTATCACACGAAGATTCTGTAGGTCTATAATCATTTTTTACAGTGTGGACAAGTTCCTTTAATCATGAAATTCGACGAGTGCTGCTCGAATCCTGCAGGCAGCTGTACTTCGGGCATCTCGACACCATCGAGACAATACGTCTGCTGGCACTCTTCGCAATAGAAGTGAGGATGAAGATCGTCATCGTGGTCTTCATGATGACTATGGCACAACTCGTAGCGAGTGCCGTCGCCTGTACCCTCTATGGCATGCACCAGATGATGCTCGCGGAAAAGCGTCAGGGCACGAAACACGTTTGACTTGTCGATAGTCTGTATTCTGCTTTCCAACTCAGCCAGCGACTGCGGCTGGATAGATGAGGCCAAAGCCTTAACCACAACGATACGGTTGCTGGTAGGCTTTACGCCGTGCTCTTCGAGCAACTTGATGCATTTGGCTTCGTCCATAATATATTGTTTTAAGTTCTATCATCTGTCGGCCCAGTCGCCTCGGTCCAGATTACGATAACCGATGGCCTCGGCTATATGATGTGAAAGAACACGTTCTGTTCCTTCCAAATCGGCAATGGTACGAGCCACCTTTAGTATTCGGTTATAGGCTCGGGCACTCAAATGTAGCCTTTCCATCGCAGTACGGAGCATATCCAGACTCTGTTCATCGGGCTCGGCAAACTGATGAATCATGCGTTCGGTCATCTGCGCATTGCTGTAAATGCCCTTAAAGTCCTTATAGCGTTCCTCCTGACGCTTACGGGCTGCTATAACACGGTTGCGGATAACTGCACTCGACTCGCCAGGCTGCATCTGCGACAGTTGGTTGAAAGGCACCACTGGCACCTCTATATGCAGGTCCATGCGATCGAGCAACGGACCAGAAATACGGTTCATATATTTCTGAATCTGACCAGGTGTACAAACGCAGTGGTGAGTAGGATCACCAAAATAGCCGCAAGGACAAGGATTCATCGATGCAACAAACATAAACGAACAAGGATATTCGATGGTATACTTAGCTCGACTGATGGTTATCTTGCGATCTTCGAGCGGCTGGCGCAATACTTCGAGAGTGGCTCGACTGAATTCAGGCAATTCATCGCAGAAAAGCACACCATTATGCGCCAACGAGACTTCGCCAGGCTGAGCCTTTTGAGTGCCGCCGGTCATTGCCACTTGCGAAATGGTGTGGTGAGGACTGCGGAAAGGTCGTTGTGAGATGAGCGATGTACCACTTGGCAAGATGCCTGCCACAGAATGTATCTGGGTAGTCTCAAGACTCTCGGCAAGCGAAAGTGGCGGCAGAATGCTGGGTAAGCGCTTGGCCATCATAGATTTACCGCTGCCTGGAGGACCGATAAGAATAACATTATGCGAACCTGCTGCCGCTACCTCAAGTGCTCGCTTTACACTCTCCTGCCCTCTTACATCGGCAAAGTCGAGATCGAAGGCATATTGTTGTTCGTAAAACTCTTTTCTTGTATCTACAAAAGTTGGTTCATATTCAGTAGAACCATTCAGAAATCCTATCACATCGGCCAGATTGTCCATACCCAGCACATCAAGCTGGTTAACGACTGCTGCCTCGCGCACATTCTCTTTTGGAACTATCAAGCCCTTGAATTTCTCCTTACGGGCTCGGATGGCAACTGACAGGGCTCCGCTAACAGGTTTCAGTTTGCCGTCGAGGCCAAGTTCGCCAATCATCATATAACTTGAGAGCTGCTCTTCGCTCACTTTCCCATAGGCAGCAAGAATGCCTATTGCCAAAGGCAAATCATAGCCGCAACCCTCCTTACGGATGTCGGCAGGACTGAGATTGATAGTAAGATCGGCGGTAGGCGACTTAAAACCGATATTCTCGATAGCAGCTCTTATGCGATCGTAACTCTCTTTTACGGCAGTATCGGCAAGTCCCGACAAGTGGAACATAGTGCCTCTCGACAGATTCACTTCAATGGTTATGGTCGTTGCCTCGAGTGCTGTAACGGCTGCACAATAGGTCTTTACAAGCATCGTATTATTCGATTAATTCTTCAATTTTCTTATTCAGTTCCGGATAGTTCAATGACCTGGCAACAATCTTTCCCTGGCCATCTATAACTACATTATCAGGCAGATATGTCAGCCCTACTTTCTGAAGCACAGGCGTTTCCCACATCTTACCATCGCAAACCGTGCTCCATTTAATAGAGTCTCTGTCTACGATTTTCTGGCAGTCTTTAACGCTACCATCGATGCTGATGCCAAGTACCTTGATACTGCCCTCATGCTGTTTCTTGAGTCGTGCCAGAAGGTTCTGGATGTTTACACTCTCGTAGTTCCATGAGGCCCAAAGGGTAATGACATTAACCTTGGCATTCAAATCGGAGGATGATACACTCTCACCATTTAAGCCTTTAGCACTGAACGAAGGTAAGCGTTTGCCAACAGCAAATGCTTTGTAAGGTTCTAACTGTTTACTGAGCTTTGCTATCTTCTGGTTTTCGGGCTGGGCCTTGACGATAGTCTTTAATAAATCCTGAATCTTTGCATAATCAGGTTCTGGAGTCTGAATAAAATACTTGTAGAGCAGATAGATACTTACTGGCGATGCCGGTTGCTCGTTGATGAACTTTGAAGCCTCTTTAATAACATCGGGAGGCATCATATTACTGGTTTTCAAGCGGAAATCGGTCATAGCCTTGTTGGAATCAGAACCCTTAATTTCCGTCTCCTTAAGATGCGATGCATCACCCTTTACCTTGATGGTTACACCAGGCTCGGCAAACACAGGCAGCTCAGAATAGTTAGGGAACACTACTACAAGTGTGGTTGGCTCGGTAATCGAGGCCTGAAAAACGAACTCCCCTCGACTGACACCAATGGTGTCGAGTCGACGGGAGCCATCCATGCTGTAGACGTAAAGTTCTCCTTGCTTAAAGCCCTTGAAACTACCTTCTATTTTGAAGTTCTTCTGACTGTCGCCACAAGACAGCAACAAGAGCGAAACTAAATAAGCAAAGAGACACGCCTTTTTCATATTACTTTTCTATCTTCTGTAATTCGATATCGTTGGCTGCGTACTTTGCAAACGAAGCATCTTTCTTGATAGCCTCGCGCAGAGCCTCTGCAGCATCATCGTTATTACCCATACGAGCACTCATCAGAGCACGCAGATACTCAGAAGTTGCATCTGGGTTCTGGATGTACTTCAGGGTTACAGCTGCTGATACGTAGTCGTGGTTCAGGATCTGAGCCAAAACAGCGCTGTTAGAATAAACCTCAGAGAAATCCTCCTCTGCCTGTGCATAGTTGCCTTTTGCAAGGTTCAGGTTACCCATAACCTCAGCAAGTCCGTTGGCACCAGTAGCACTGGCAATGAAACGCTCAGCAGTAGCTACATCGCCATCCTTAAGGGCAAGCAGACCAAGGTTTGCATTTGCCTCAGGCAGGCTACTTACCTTCTGCAGATATTCCTTTGCAGCAGCATAGTTACCACGCTCGAACTCGAGTGCAGCAATATTGTTGTATGCACGATAGTCGTTAGGATAAACCTTTGCTGCAGTGAGGTACACTTCCTTCTTCTCATCGAGAGTTGACTTCAGTGTTGCACCATACAGAATCTCCTCAATGCTCAGCTTAGCAGGATCGGCCTTAAGCTGCTCGAGAATCTGATCATCGCTGCGACCGATAGTCTCATAATTAATAGTAAGACGGGCACGGCGCAACTCTGGCAGGATACCATCGGCCAGCTCACGGAAGGCTGTAGAGATGTTCTTAATCTGCTGCTCGCGCTCCTGAGGGTCTTTATACATTGAGAGAACTCGGAGAATAACATCCTTGTCCTGAATGTTGCTTGCCTTTACCAACTGCTGGAATCCCTCCCAGTCCTGAGCGGTGTACTTTGCATCAACAGGAGCATCGAACTTCATCTTCTTAAGTTCCTTATTTACATACTTCTCAGATACCTTCTGGCGCTCGCCGGCCAACTTGTCATTAATAGCGAATCCACCATCGGGCGAAGCATATGCAGAAACCTCAATGTTCTCAAGGTTAAGTTTCTCGCGATCGTTGTTAATCTGCTTAAGCATCTTTACGAACTCCTGAACTGAATTGTTCTTAAGCTCGCTCTTGCGCAGTGTAGCCTGCTGGATGAGGAACTTGATGTTGGCATCAAGCTTCTTCTTGGTGATGCGCTGATATGCATCGGGAGCAACAGCTGCCTGTGTAGAAAGGATTGTACGCTTATAAAGCTCAGAAGTTGCAACGATTCCATCAGCAACCTTAACGGCAGGAACCTCCATCTTCTTGTTGCCGATGCGGGCATCGAAAGTAAGGAACATCTCAGCCTTGTTGTCGCCAACATAAGCAAAACTTGTCTTCATTGTATAGTTACCACCCATACGGTAGTTGATAGTCTGGTCGTTACCGCGAACACTCTCTCCCTGGAAAGTGGCAGTAGTACCCTTCTCAACCATACCATTAGAATAACGAAGTTCTGGAACAACAGTTACAACGGCCTTTTTCTTCATATACTTCTCAGGGAAGTGACCATTAATTGTTGCAGGAACGACACCTTGCTGAGTCTCAAGTGGATTGGGTGTCACTGTGAAATTATCGGCTGACAATTCGCCTAGTTTAGAACACGATGTAAAAGTCATCAGCGTAGCTGCTGATATCAGTAAAATAGTTTCCTTTTTCATAAAATTTACCTTAGATTAGTGCCGCGAGCGGGACTCGAACCCGCACGACCGTTTAAATGGTCAAGGGATTTTAAGTCCCTCGTGTCTACCATTTCACCATCGCGGCTCCATTTTGCGGTGCAAAGGTACTTTTATTTATTGGAATAGCCAAACTTTTTATCTTTTTTTAATTCCAAACTCTCAGAATACCACCATCAAAGGCAATTTTATACCTGTAAAGTGCAATTCCAGGGGTTCCGTTGGCCACTACGCCATTGTTTACGTCGTATGTCCGTTTACACTTGTCGCAATGCAACTGGGTTCCATTATTTTGCCAAGCAAGGGGATATCGCCGGCCACCCAGTTCCTTTAAACAATTTGAGCACTGGCCCTCATAGGCTACCAGCACATTATCATAACTACTGACACCTACAATAATACAGTTATTAGCTCCAAGTGCATAATTTAATCTTGTCTCACGATCGGTAGTGAGTCGTATGTCTTCTGTTGCATTATCATAGTTGCGAATAGTCTTCAGATGCCGCACACCTTGTTCCACTCTTGTTTCTACCTTCATAAAAGCACCGTTAGAACCTAAGGCAGCTGTAAGCTGACAAGGCAGAGGATGCAAAAAGGTATCAAACAAAAAGTAGCACTCGTATTCGCGATAGATATTCTCCTCGCCAACACAGGCCATAAACAGCGTGCAGAGAGAAAGAATCAGCAACCGTTTCATGCCAGCAATTTCTTTTCTGCTTCGGTCATCCGCTCAAAGTGGAAACCATCAAGCGTCTGTTGCATTAGGGCCTCAATCTTATCGTTGTAAAGATTACCAATACTGCCCTCGTGAGTGTGATGGATGTCGTGACTGGCCTTAAATGTACCAGCTTCGATATCAAGACCAACCTTTTTGTATGCATCGCGGAACGGCATACCGTTGGCAGCCAAACGATTTACTTCCTCAACAGAGAACATCGGATCGTACATCGGATTGTCAAGGATATGCTCATTAACTTCTATTTTATTAATAATGTAAGCAGCCATCTGCAAACAGTCTTTCAATTCGCCGAATGCTGGCAGGAACACTTCCTTGATAATCTGCAAATCGCGGAAATAGCCAACGGGCAGATTATTCATCATCAGCATAATCTGCTGTGGCAACGACTGCAACTTGTTAGACTTAGCGCGGATAAGCTCAAAAACATCAGGATTCTTCTTGTGAGGCATGATGCTCGAACCCGTTGTACACTCCTTGGGGAGTTTTACGAACGAGAAGTTCTGAGAGTTAAACATACATGCATCGAAAGCCATCTTGGCTATTGTTCCGGCGATAGTAGCAATGGCGAAACCAACGTTACGTTCCATCTTGCCACGCCCCATTTGAGCATACACCACATTATAATCCATTGAATCGAAGCCCAATAGCTCGGTGGTCATCGTGCGATTCAATGGGAACGAGCTACCATAACCAGCTGCACTTCCCAACGGATTGCGGTTAGTCATCTTATAGGCAGCCTGAAGGAACAGCATATCATCAGCCAGACTCTCGGCGTATGCGCCAAACCACAAGCCAAAGCTTGATGGCATGGCTATCTGCAGATGGGTGTATCCGGGCATCAGCACATCCTTGTACTGATTACTCTTCTGAATCAACTCATCGAAAAGAATCTTTACTTCATTGGCGATCTCCATCAGTTCATGACGGGTAAAGAGCTTAAGGTCGACCAACACCTGGTCATTGCGCGAACGGCCAGAGTGTATCTTCTTACCCATATCGCCCAATTTGCGTGTAAGCAGCATCTCTACCTGTGAGTGCACATCTTCAACATCATCTTCGATAACAAACTCGCCACGCTCAGCCAGATGATAGATATTCTTCAACTCAGCCAAAAGCTGTGTAAGTTCGTCCTTCTCTAAAAGACCGATACTTTCCAACATTGTGATGTGGGCCATTGAACCCAGCACATCATACTTTGCCAGATAGAGATCCATTTCACGGTCACGACCAACGGTGAAACGTTCAATCTCCTTGTTGATTTCAAAATTCTTTTCCCAGAGTTTCATCTTTCACTATTCACTAATCACTATCCACTTATACATAGTGAACCATTGCCAGCGCATCAGCTATTTTCTCAACGCCTTCCTGCAATGGTTTTTCTACCATACTCTTAATAAACGGATTAAGCTCTGCCTTAACCGTTACCTTCATCTTTGAAGAATTATCGTCTACAGGCAATACCTGAACCCACACATTGAAAGGCACTGGGCTCTGCACTGTCTCGAATTTGACGCACTTAGGCTCTTCGCGATCACAGATACGAAGTTTAAGTTCACCTACAGGAGCTACGTTAAGACTTACAGTATCCTGATCGAAACTAAAGTCTTGAACCTTATCCTCAGGCACACGATCACGTACTTTCTCCAGGTTTCTCAAGTCGCTGATGTTATTGTAAACAGCCTGCTGAGAATATGGAATCAGCTTAACACTGCTCTCAAACTTACTTTCTCCTCCAAATAATCCCATAATTGCAATTGATTATGAATAATCGACAATTGAAAATTACTGTTTCCAGGTAGATGGACTCTTGCGCCACTCTGCGAGTACAGCCTTGTCCTCCTCCTTAATATAGCCGGTCTTGGCAGCTTCTTCGATAACTGCCTCATAGTTACTCAAAGTAATCAGCTTTACACCAGCCTCACGGAATGCCTCTTCAGCAACAGGGAAACCGTATGTAAACGAAGCCACCATTCCGATAACCTCTACGCCATAGTCACGAAGTGCCTGAACAGCCTTAAGACTACTGCCACCTGTAGATATCAAGTCTTCAACCACAATCACCTTTGCACCTTTCTTTATCTCGCCTTCAACCTGATTACCCATACCATGATCTTTTGGCTTTGGACGAACATAGCTATAAGGCAAACCTAACTCCTCGGCTACAAGAGCACCTTGTGCGATAGCGCCAGTAGCAACACCGGCCACAGCCTCAGCCTCAGGAAAATTCTCCTGAATAGCATGACAAAGTTCCAACTTAACGAAAGAGCGCAGACGGGGGAACGAAAGCGTCTTACGGTTGTCAGTATAAATAGGTGATTTCCAACCAGAAGCCCAGGTAAATGGGTCGTTTGGTTGCAACTTGATGGCCTCAATCTCCATCAGTTTCTTAGCAAATTGATTCTTGATATCCATAACGTTATTACATTTTTGGGTGCAAAGATACGAATAAGTGAGTGAAAAAACAAATAAAAACCTATCTTTTTGTCAAGCCAAGGGAAAGGACACTTATTTTCACATTGCCTGCCTTTACTAGTTCTTTGGCGCAAGCAATGATGGTGGCACCTGTAGTTACAACGTCATCGATCACGAGTAGATGTTTGCCTATAATAGGTTCACCATTGACCAGACTAAAAGCATATTCCACGTTTTCCTGGCGATCCCATCGCATTCTTCGCGTCTGACTACCTTTGAAAACAGTTCTCTTTACAATCCCTGTATAAATTGGTATGCCAGTAATCTCATTGATGCCTCTAGCAATCTCTTCACTTTGATTATAACCTCGCTGGCGAAATCGCTTCTTTGCCAACGGAATAGGAACAATTCCATCGATTCCATCGAAAAAATTGTCTCTTTGGAACTCAACGGCTACCTTTCGTCCCATAACAGGACCTATTTCCGGATGACTCTTGTATTTTAACTTATAAATGATGTTTGCTGTATTTGAATGACTTTCATAATAGAAAAAAGCTGCAGCTCGCTCTATAGGTATCCGCCCCCAGAACAATTTCGCCATTTCATTATCATAAGGATTTTTAGAGAAATCCGTTCTTGGCAGTTTCAAATTGCAAGCAATACATATAACATCTTCTGTAGCAGACAATCTTTTCCCACACACGACACAGAGTTGGGGAGATATCAGATCAAGCAGCCTATGCCAAAAACTAATCGGTTTCTTCGCCATAATCTACATCTTCATCAACTACCAGACATTGACGAATTATACTAAAGTCGAACCCTCTACTAAGAGCAAAGCGAACTAATTTCTGGTTCAACTCGTAGTCGCTGTTAGCCTTAATTGTTTTACGTTTTTGTTTGAGCAATGGTACAAGCACGTCAAGATACTCTTTTTCATCGATTTCATCGAGCACTCTTTGTTGGATATCTTCATCAATACGCTTCATCCAAAGCGCCTGTTGAACTTTACGTCGCCCCCATTTGTTATACCGAATCTTATCCTTAACAAATGCATGAGCATAACGCTCGTTATCAATATAGCGTTCTTTTACAAGTCTGGCCAACACGCGTTCCTGCACATCGCCGCCCATACCCCAACGTTTCATCTTGTCACGCATCTCTTGTTCACAATGCTCCGCATGAGCACAAATAGCGGCCAATTGTAAGTATGCTTCCTGTTCGGTTTTCTCTTTCATCTTTTGCAGGCTTTAATGAATCTATTCTTTCCGAATTGATCGGTAATCTTTAGGATGTCAACAAATCCTGTTTGTTGCAACTGCACAGCGATAGAATCGGCATAAATAGGATTAATTTCGAAATAGAGTCTACCATTTTGCTTTAATGCCGATGCGGCATAATTCATGATGTGACGATAGAATAACAAGGGGTCCTCATCAGGCACAAACAGGGCTGTATCGGGCTCGTATTTCAATACATTATCTTCCATTTCATCGGATTCTTTGCGACAGATATATGGCGGATTACTCACTATGACATCCCATGATTGAGAGGTGTGAGAAAGGTTTAAGGCATCGCGATGCTCGAAACTTACGTTGACGCCCAAGTCCTTGGCATTACCTTTAGCAATACGCAGAGCATCGTCTGAAATATCCCATGCGGTAACCTTCGCATCAGCAATATCAAGTGCCAGCGTAATGGCAATACACCCACTGCCAGTGCCAATATCCAGAATATCTCTACCACCATCTTCTGCGATTAAATGGCATAATTCTGCTGTTTCTGGCCTTGGAATCAATACTCCAGGAGCCACATGGAACTGTCGCCCGCAGAAATCTGCAACCCCCAACACATACTGTACAGGCTCGGCTTTTTCCAATCTTTGCATGATTTTTTCGAGTTCTGCTTGGTCGTTTGGGGATAATTGTGTAACTTTGCCACAATAAATATCGGCTGTTGATAGCCCGAAACGGACATCAAGTACCCAACGGACGATGGCTTTAGCCTCGCCAGTATCGTAAACGTTGCAGAGTCGTTGGCAGAGTTGTTCGTAATTCATACTGCAAAGGTAAATAAAATAATTGATAATAGACAATTGATAATTGATAATAATATGAGTATCGACGAAAAATTCATGCAACGCTGTATTCAGTTGGCCAAAAACGGTCAGCAGAACGCTAAACCCAACCCTATGGTAGGCGCTGTGATAGTACATAACGGCCGCATTATTGGGGAGGGGTATCATGAACGTTGCGGAAAGGCACATGCAGAAGTAAATGCCTTTGCTTCAATAAAAATTGAGGATGAGTCATTACTGCCGGAATCTACCATATATGTATCGCTCGAGCCCTGCTCACATTACGGTAAGACACCTCCTTGTGCCGATCTTATTATTAAGAAGGGTGTGCGCAGAGTGGTAATAGGATGTATCGATGAATTCGCCGAAGTTCAAGGTCGCGGAATAAAGAAACTACGCGAGGCCGGCATAGAGGTAGAAGTGGGCGTTCTTGAGGAAGAATGCAAGGCTTTGAATCGCCGTTTTTTCACATTTCATCGAGAAAAGCGTCCATATCTCATACTGAAATGGGCACAGACTGCCAATGGTTTTATTGATGATAATCATAAGCC
This sequence comes from uncultured Prevotella sp., assembly GCA_900315765.1. Classification (GTDB taxonomy): domain Bacteria; phylum Bacteroidota; class Bacteroidia; order Bacteroidales; family Bacteroidaceae; genus Prevotella. The sequence goes on from ONAK01000050.1 coordinate 29,855, forward strand.
GGTTCAGATATCAAGTGACTTTACAAAAATGCTTTCACACAAACTGCGTGCAGAGGAGGATGCAATACTTGTAGGAAGAATCACCGACGAACGCGATCATCCACAACTGAATGTAAGAGAGTGGTTCGGACCTGATCCCAAACGTATGGTTATAGACCATGCACATCCACTTAATCTGGAAAGTCTACATGAGCAAAACGTACAATCGTTAATCGTAGAAGGTGGAGCAGAGACGCTGCGTTCATTCCTTGTTCAGGGATTGTGGGACGAAATACGTGTGGAGACGAACACTACAATGACTGTAAGCGCTGGAACCAGAGCACCACATATTCCTGCTAATGCCAAAGTGGTAAGCAGCTATGTATATGATGACAATGTGATTGTGGTTTATCGCAGAAAATAATTATTTTCTACCGAAATCAGCAGGCACTTCGCCCCATTTGTTTGTTTCCCATTTAATGATGGGGTTACGATACTGGTGCGTTCTAAGCCAATTCTCAGCCCTGGCAATAATCTGGTAAAGCTGTTCTGTTTGCGGTGTGCGCTCAAGAGTGGTTTTACATTTGCCCTTTGATACCCATAGAATGGCATTATAGCTATCAGAATAAATGGTTTTATCGTGCCATCCCTTTTGCCAGCAGAGTGCCAAGGCATGCACAATAGCTAAGAATTCACCGATATTATTCGTACCCTTTACCGGACCAAAATGAAAGACTCTTGCTCCTGTCGTCAGGTCGATACCTTGGTATTCCATAGGACCAGGATTTCCGCTACAAGCCGCATCTACAGCAAAAGCGTCTGCCCTTACCTCCATTGGCAAGGGCAGTACTGTATCGTGTCTATAATCCGGTGGATTCTGCATATTACATACGCTCAGGTACCTCAATACCCAGCAGACTCATACCGTTCTTGATGATCTTAGCTACATTCTTTGCCAGCATCAGGCGCACTGCCTTCTTCTGCTCATCGGGCTCGTTAAGAATGCTATAATCGTGGTAGAACTGATTGAACACCTTAGTAAGCTCGTAGCAGTAGTTAGCGATTCCACTTGGTGAGTAATCCTTTCCAGCCTGCTCAACAGCAGCACCAAACTCATTCATCTTCTGGATAAGTTCGATTTCCTTGCTAGAAAGACTAGTTGAACTAGCAGGACTAGTCATACTAGGAGCCTTGCGGAGAATTGAACGGATGCGAGCATAGGTATACTGGATGAAAGGACCTGTGTTTCCGTTGAAATCGATACTTTCTTCTGGATTAAACAGCATGTTCTTACGTGCATCAACCTTAAGAATAAAGTACTTCAGAGCACCCATACCAACCACGCGGGCAATCTCACGGCGCTCTTCCTCGGTCATATCATCGAATTTACCCAGTTCCATCGATGTCTTGTAGGCATCTTCTACCATCAGAGCCATCAAATCGTCGGCATCAACTACAGTTCCTTCGCGGCTCTTCATCTTACCGTTTGGCAACTCCACCATACCATAAGAGAAGTGAGTGAGTTCCTTACCCCACTTGAATCCAAGGCGATCGAGCAAGATAGAGAGAACCTGGAAGTGGTAGTTCTGCTCGTTACCCACTACGTAAATCATCTTATCGATGGGGAAATCCTGGAAACGCATCTCAGCAGTACCGATGTCCTGAGTCATATAAACGCTGGTTCCATCGCTACGAAGCAAGAGCTTCTGGTCGAGACCCTCGTTGGTAAGATCAGCCCATACCGAATTGTCCTCGTGGCGCTCGAAGAGTCCTTTAGCAAGACCTTCTTCTACCTTAGCCTTACCCTTAAGGTATGTCTGACTCTCGTAGTATATCTTGTCGAATGATACGCCCATCTTCTTATATGTCTCATCAAAGCCGGCATATACCCAATTGTTCATCTTCTCCCAGAGAGCACGAACCTCTGGATCGTTCTGTTCCCATTTCACCAGCATATCGTGAGCCTCCTTAATCAGCGGAGCCTCCTGCTTAGCCTTCTCTTCGTCCATACCTTGAGCAACCAACTCCTTAACCTCCTCGCGATAGTGCTTGTCGAAGGCTACATAGTAGTCACCAATCAGGTGGTCGCCCTTCTTACCGCTGGTCTCTGGAGTCTCACCGTTACCATACTTCAACCAAGCCAGCATTGACTTACAGATATGGATACCACGATCGTTTACAATATTGGTCTTAACCACCTTATTTCCATTGGCCTCCATAATCTTTGCCAAGCTCCAACCCAACAGGTTGTTGCGAACATGACCAAGATGAAGGGGCTTGTTGGTGTTAGGTGATGAATATTCTATCATTACAAGTGGCGAGTTCTCATCAGCCTGCTTCATACCAAACTGCTCATCCTTATCAATGGTCTCGAGCAGTTGAAGCCAAGCGCCATCGCCTACGCTAAGATTCAAAAATCCTTTTACTACATTAAATTTCTCAACAGCAGCGCAGTTGGCCTGTAAATATTCACCAATCTCCTGTGCTGTCTGCTCCGGACTCTTTTTTGCGGCCTTTACAAAGGGGAAAACCACCAGAGTCAAGTTACCCTCAAACTCACTTCTTGTCTTCTGCAACTGCAGCATCTTCTCTGTGGCATCCATACCATAGAGAGCCTTCACTGCCTCACCTGCAGCCTTGCTGATTAAAGCTTCAATATTCATATCTTAAGAATTTTGGGTGCAAAGTTACGAAAAAAATAAGAATTATAAATTCTTTTTTGCGAAAAATTCTCTTCTTTCCTTTGTTGATGGTATATATTTCTGTTGTCATCATCATTGCAGCTACTGCGGCGCAATTACTTTTTTCTACAATTTAATTTGCGTTTCCGGAAAAACGTTATATCTTTGCAAACAATTAACAATAAAATAATCAATTTTCATTCACATTTTATGAAGAAACTATTTATGATAGCCTTGCTGACGGGCTGGATGATAACAGTCAGCGCACAAACCAACGTGCCCGAAGCTCCACAACTGGAGTTTGCACTCCAACTAAAGGTTACTCTGGGTGAGACGTTCGGCATCGACAACACTCAGCATGGACGACGCACCGTCATTCCCATCACAGGCGGAACATTTGAGGGGCCTCAGATTAAGGGAACCATCGTGAATGGTGGTGCCGACTACCAGCTTAACACAGAAGGACGTACTGAGCTCGAAGCCATCTATTGTATCAAGACCGATGACGGGATTTATATTCACGTTCGCAACCGTGGAATCATCGCTAACGGCAAGGATGCTGATAGAAAACCAAGTTTCTATTTCCGTGCAGCACCACAATTTGAGGCGCCAGCCGATAGTAAATATGGGTGGCTAAACAACTCTCTGTTTGTTTGCGCACCTACGTTTGCAAGCGATTTTAAGGGTATCGTACTTAACGTTTGGCGCGTTAAGTAATAAAAAAAACACTGGTCGTCATCCCGACGGCCAGTGCTTAGTAAAGAGATTCGTTTTGTCTAGAAAATCTAACTAACTATTATTATCAATTTCTATATGCTGGATTCTGATATGCGCTCTTTTCTGCGTCGGTCATCTCCATACCATCGAGCTGTCCCTGTGGGATAGGACGGATATAGTAACCAGCAGGAATGTCACGAGTAACGGTCTCCAGATCCTTATCAGTGTAACCACTTCCGGCAATACGATAAGTACCTGCGCGCTCGGCCCACTTCTGAGTACGAACGAGGTCGAACCAACGATATCCCTCACCCCAGAACTCACGGCTACGCTCATCGAGAATGAAGTCGATATCAATAACATCAGGTGTAGCAGCAACCATCTCTGCGCTCTTGTCAACAGATACAGCAACATTGTCGTTCTGACTGAATGTCTGCTTACCAGCACGAGCACGGAGAACGTTTACAAGCTCCTTAGCATCGCTGTTCTTACCGAGTTTAACTGCAGCCTCAGCAGCAATGAGATATAACTCAGAGAACTTAGCAATGTTCCAAGGACGTGGGCTACCACCGTTAACCTTTGAACCAAGACCACCAGCATTGTCAGTACGATAGATACCAAGCTTCCAGTTGATGGGGTACTTCTTACGGCTGATGTGGTTAACAGCTACTACGAAGTCAGGACGACCAGCCATCTCACCGAAGCCGAGCTTACCATCGGCACCAGTGTAGTTGATGTTAGCATCCTCGCTCTCAGGAACCCAGCTGAAGTAAACCTCGTTTGGATAAACCTTCTCGCCATTTGCACCAAATACATAAGGCTCAGTGTTGCCACTCTTCTGCCAGTTGGTGTGATAACGCAGTGTGAAGGTTGCATCGTAGCGAGAGTCGATAGCTTTAACAGCATCTTCCCATACACCACCTTCCATGAAGTTGTCGGCAATAGGAGCCATACGAGTCCAAGGACGACCGAGAGCCTGAACAGCCTCACGCTGAATAGGATTGATCGTTGCACCCGAAGCAGCCTTAGCAGTCATTTCTGTGTAGTTCCAAGTCTCCATCCAGTAAGCGAAGTTCTCAGGAGAGCCACCGCTACCCCAACCGTAACCAGCACCGCGTGATCAGCATAGAGCATGATCTCAGAGTTACGGTCGTTGGTAGCTACGTTAACATCGTAGAATGTTGGCTGCAGAGCGTATGGACCAGGATTGTTGATAGCCTGCTTTGCAGTGTCGAAAGCTTTCTGGAAATAGGTCTGAGCCTCGCCACTGTTACGTGTGCACTCAGGATAGGTAGGAATATTGTTAGGATTCTCCAACCACCAAGCATAGGTCAGATATGCTTTAGAGAGGTACAGACGAGCCAGGTTCTTGGTTGCAGTACCTGTGAGACGTGGGTTCTCAGGAAGGTCGTTTACGGCTTTCTCCAGATCTTTGAAGATAGCAGCATAGACCTCAGGAACGGTATTACGTACAGAAGTACGAATAGTAGATGTATTGAACTTCAGTTCGCCAGCACCCAGATCGAGGGGCACACCACCATAGGTCTGCACCAGGATAAAGTAGTCGAATGCACGGAAGAAGTTAGCCTCAGCGAGCAGAGCAGGATCAATACCAGCAGCCTCACCATTCTCAATAATACCACTGGCAGTATTGATGTTAGCAAACAATGTTCCCCATGCACCACCAGCAACAGTACCTGTAGGAGTAACAGAACCTACACCAGAGAGGTCGGCATCCTTAAAGTTACCATCGGCACTCTGAGCATATGTGTACTCATCGGTACCAGTCTCCAATGTGTTCAGATAATAACCATTGCCATAGAAATAGCGCAGGTGAGCGTAGAGCGATGTCAGACCGCCCTCAATACCCGCCTTCGTATTGAAGAATGTCGGGTCGAACTGGCTGCGTGGCTGCTCATCGAGCACGCTATTGCAGGATGTCATGGTAGAAGAAAGACCACAGCATACGAGACCCGCAGCAAGAATATATTTGATACTTTTAGTTTTCATAACTCTTAATTCTTTAATGATTCATTAGAATGTTACGTTAACACCGAAGATGAAATTGCGGGTTGCAGGTGTGTTATAACCTACGATAGGCATTCTGTGACTACCGAATGAGTAACCTACTGCCGTATTCTCATTTGACCAAGAGTTGGTCTCTGGATCAAGTCCACTCTCGTTGTTGTATGGAGAGAAGAGAACGAATGGGTTCTGAACTGTAGCATAGAGGCGCAGACGGCTGATGCCGAGATCCTTCACAGCCTTCAGATTCTGGAAGTTGTAACCCAGAGTGATAGCACGGAACTTCAGGTAACCAGCATTGAAGTAACCGAGTGTTGAACCATACTTGGGGTTATCACTGCTCTGGATACCGCCTGGTTTTGGATATTTTGCACCAGTGTTCTGCTCGGTCCAATAGTCAACATCGAGGTTGTTACGACGACCGCTCATCATGTTCAAGTAACCATTTGAAGAGTGGATAGCAGAAATCAGCTTACCGCCAATCTGGAAAGAACCGATTACAGTCAGGTCAAAGCCCTTGTAAGCAACAGTTGTATTGAAACCTCCAACAAGGTCTGGTTCCAGACTCATAATCTCACGGTCATCAGGACCGATCTGACGGGTAGGATTTCCATTAGCATCCAAAGCGCGATCGTGCTTTACCTTAATCATACCTACATTACCACCAGGCTCGAGGATATTCATCTTGTCTTCCTCGCCAGCCTGCCACAGGCCTTCATACTGGTAGTCATAGACAACATCGATAGGATAACCAACGAACCAGAGGTTACCTTCGTCTCTACCATCAGGATCATTTGTAGCCAGCTTGGTCAGCTTGTTGCGGTTCTGGTAGAAGTTGATACCAGCCTCCCAGTTCCAACCATTCTTGTTATCGATGATAACACCATTCAGAGAGAACTCCCAACCCTTATTCTCGGTATTACCGATGTTACCAGTAAAGCTGCTTACACCAGAAGTATCAGGCAGTTTTACATTCAGCAGGATATCGTTGGTCTTCTGAGTATAGTACTCGAACGATCCAGACAGACGTCCATTGAAGAATGAGAAGTCGAGACCGAAGTTCCATGTCTTAGAGTACTCCCAACCAAGCTCTGGGTTAGGCAGAGAGTTTACATAGTAACCAGCCTTGTAGTTAGTGCCGTTACCGAAGTTATAGTTGCGGATAGCCAGACCACCAAGAGTAGAATATGGGTTGATAGACTGGTTAGAAGTTTCACCATAACCCACACGCAGTTTCAGATTGTCGATCCACTTGAGGTTCTCCATGAAGCTTTCACGAGCGATATTCCAACCGGCACTTACTGCAGGATATGTGTGCCACTGGTGACCCTTAGCCAGACGTGATGATGCATCTGAACGGAGGGCAGCAGAAATCATATACTTATTATCATAAGAGTACATTACACGACCCATCCAAGAGAGAAGACCGCTCTGCCAGTAGTTGTAACCAGTAAGGTTAGCCTGACCGGTAGCCTTGTCGAGTGCATAGTACTGGAAGTAGTCTGCAGGAATCTCCTGTGCTGATGCACCACTCTGCTCATAAGTTGTCTGTTCTGCTGAATACATAGCAACAACATTCAGGTTGTGCTTCTCAGCGAATGTGTGATCGTAAGTAAGCAGGTTCTCAACAGCCCAGTTACGTGTCTGGTTCTCATATACAGAACCGCTGTTAACAGCATTGGCATCCTTATTGTTAATACCAGTACCAGTGAAAGAACCACTCTTAGAAGAACGGAAGTTCAGACCTACGTTGATACGGTAGCTCAAGCCTTCAATCCAAGGGCACTTAACCTCAGCGAACAGAGTATTGTAAGAACCGATACCCTTATTTTCGCTCAACCATACATCCTTATCACGCTCAACGGTCTCCTTTGTTACAACTACCTGATCATCTGCAGGCAGAGAGTTGTAACGCTTCAGGTTACCATTCTCGTCGTATGGGCTTGACAGAGGAGATGAACTCAATACTGCATACATATTGTTCACACCCTGAGTCTTGCGATAGCTGTTGTTGGTGCTCAAACCAAAGCGGAAGTACTTGCCAACAGTCTGATCGAAGTTACCACGAACAGAGATACGGTCGTAGCCTTCAGTAGGAACAACAGACTCATCCTTATAATATCCAGCACCGAAGCTGTAGCTACCACCATTAGTACCACCAGCAACGCTCAAGTCGTGGTTGTGGCTGATACCTGTCTGATAGTACAAATCCTGCCAATCGGTATTGGTGGTCTCACTCTCATCCAGAGAATTCTGATAGAGACCAGCATACTGACGGAACTTGTTGAACGTTGGTCCATCCATCATAGGATACTTATGGAATACCTTCTTGAAGCTTACGTATCCATTATAAGTAACCTTGGCAGGAGTGCCCTGGCTACCCTTAACAGTAGTAATAATGATAACACCGTTAGCACCACGAGAACCGTAGATGGCTGTAGCAGATGCATCCTTCAGGATATCCATCGACTTGATGTCGGTAGGATTGATATCTGACAGCTGACCCATGAATGGAATACCATCGAGCACGATCAGTGGGTCGTTACTTGCACTCAGTGAGCGCTGACCACGAATACGAATCTGCATCTCAGCACCTGGCTTAGATGATGTCTGTGTCATAAGCACACCAGCTACACGACCCTGCAGAGCCTGAGCAGCATTGGTTGCAGCAACCTGGTTCAGTTTCTCACCACCAATATTGGCAACAGAACCAGTAACGGCCTCACGACGCTGTGTACCGTAACCGATAACCACAACCTCATTTACTACATGACCGTCTTCTTTAAGGTTTACGCGTACGTTATCACCGGCCTTGATTTCCTGTGATACGTAACCTACATAAGATACAACAAGTGTTGCACCTGGCTTAACACCATTACCGTGGCTCCAATCAGCGGACCCTGTGAGTCGCTTACCTGACCAGTAGCCTGCTTCGTTTGCTGAACGGAAGCTACTGCTGTGGTAGCTGCCGAAGCCTGCTGTGTTGAGATCATGCCTAAGCAGCACAATCCTACCAACATGGCTGTTTTCTTTGCTTTGAAACTCATACGTTTGGTTTGTTAGTTAATAATTAATTATTTAGAATAAAAAAATCTGCCGCAAAGGTAGGCAGATTCTTTTTTAGAGGCTTTAACGTATGTTTCGTTTCATTTCATTTTTGTATCAGCCTTGATTTTTTAGCACTTTTTGCTCCACATACTCGGTTGGAGAGACGCCAAACTGCTTGCGGAACACCGTTGAGAAGTGGGCCAAGTTACTGAATCCAACGGAATATGCAACCTGTGTTACATTAATTTTCTGCTCTTCCAATAGTCTTACGGCTTGTTCCAAACGGATGTTTCTGATAAACTCACTAACAGGCAGACCAGTCATCTCCTTCATCTTTCTATGCAGTTGGGCACGACTGATACCTACTTCCTTAGTAAGAGCATCAACATTAAAATCGCTATCGTCAAGATGATCGTTTATCACCTTCATGATGCGTTCCATCAGCAGCTCGTCGTTACCCTTCACCTGTTTCTCCTCAACCTTATCTTTCTGCTGTTGAGTACCAGAATATTTTCCTTTGAGTCTCAGATTCTTCCTGATCAGGTTGTTAATAACCATGTGCAGCTCTTCCATATCGAACGGTTTGGCCAGGAAGGCATCTGCACCTTTCTCAAGTCCCTCAAGACGATTGGCTACGGCGGCCTTCGATGTCAGCATCACAACGGGCGTGTGGTTGATGTTCATATTGGTCTTTATCATTCTTAACAACGTAAAGCCATCCATCTCTGGCATCATGACGTCGCTTACAACCAGGTCGAACTGTTTATCGGGCTCTGCACCAAGTAGCAGTCGCAATGCTTCACGACCGCTTGTTACTGGCGTAATATGATAGTAGCCACCAAGTTCTTGAGATATGTAATTACCTATCTCCTCATCATCGTCCACAATCATCACACGATAGTTTGACTGCGACTTCGCCCTTGCAACCTTTTCCTTTTCTTCGGCCATCAGCAGTTCTTCTTTCTTCAGATGTTCATTTCCCAATGGCAAACGAACCGTAAAGATACTACCCTGATCATTGTTACGATTAGCAGCTTCTATAGTTCCATGATGCATCTCGACCATCATCTTACACAAGTTCAGACCGATACCCGTACCTTCTATATGCATACTTCTCGAACTGCTGCCCTGATAGAATCTGTCGAATAGCTTTCGGGGGTCGCCTTTAATACCCATACCATTATCGATAACCTGCAGAACAGCATTTTCGTTGGCTTCGCTCAACACACGTACTTCTATCTCACCGCTATCATAAGTATATTTAAACGCATTAGAGAGCAGGTTGTCAACAACCTTGTCTATCGCCTTACGGTCGAACCAGACGTTGAGTTTGTCTATTTCTGGCGAATAGCGGAAGGTGATAGCACGCTCTTTTGCTGTATACTCGTACGACTTGAGCAGATTGCCTACATATTGTACCATATCTGTTTCCTGACACTGAAGACTCATCTGCTGTTTATCAAGCTTACGGATGTCGAGTATCTGGTTAACCAGATTCTGAACGCGCTGGGCATTATGCTCAATCGTTTTTAAGTCATTCTTTGTTTCCGAGTCAAAATCGCGCTTCAACAGTTTATGCAGTGGACTCATAATAAGAGTTAGCGGCGAACGTATGTCGTGGGTAGCATTAATCAGGAATTTCATTTTTTCCTCTTCTAATTCCTGACGGCGACGGCGGAAGTATGTCCACATCAGCGAGCCAACCACTATCATTGCTACCATTATATATATAAGGTACGCCCACGAAGAACGATACCAAGGTGCCTTTATGATAATATGATAAACCTCAGAATCAGTATACGAACCATTATCGTAGGCTCTCACCTCAAGTATGTAGGAACCAGGCTGCAGATGAGTAAACGACACCACATTACGACCGGCTTCTGTCTGGCTCCACTCTTGCGAACCATTCAGACGATACTCATATATCACGTTTTCGGCATTCGCATAGTTCAGCGACGAGAACTCCATCGAGAACGTGTTATCGATAAAGTCCAACGAGAAATGTTTCTTTCCTGGCAATGCCCTACCTCCAACATAGATACCAGTAAGAAGCACCTGCCCTACATCATTGCTCATACGCTTCAGGTCAACAGGATTAAACGATGTTATGCCATCGCTGAATCCGAACCAGATTCTTCCATCAGGCGTACGCATTGATACACCACTGACGTACTCACGACTGGCCAGACCGTTTCCGTATACATATCCAACAAACTGACTGTCGGCATGCTTATACTGCCAGAGTCCCATTGTGGTACTAACCCAGATATCACCAGAATCATCTTCGGCGATACCACCCACAATCTTATTATTAAGTACCTGTGCACCAGGGAATGGTTTAGCTGTTTTATGCTGAGGATCGTAGATGTATAAACCTGCATAAGTACCGAAAAGAATCTTATGATCACGCGTCTCGTAAACCGTTTCTATAGCATTATAGTCGAGTATCACATCCCAACCATACGGATGGAAGTGGTCTTCAATCGGATCATAACAGTTAATACCTGAAGCTGTACATATCCAGAGTTTTCCATGACTGTCAAACTTGAGTCTTGTAACCCAGTCATTATGCAATCGGCCTCGTGGTCCGTCTGGATCGAAGAAACTGAAATGCTTCAACTCTCCGCTCTTTGTATCGTACGAATAGAATCCCTTTGAATACACCGAATAGAAGATATGACCATTGCCATCATCGGTTATGGTATTAATGAAACCACTTTCGAAAGAGCTCTTCTGCTGCGACTCGCCTGTTATAGGATTATATGCAAACAATCCGGTATTAGTACCGACCCAATACTGCCCCATGCCGTCTCTGTAGATAATATATGTACCTTCGGGAGATGACGGATGGGTCACTAAGCGCCCCTGCGCATCGAAACCAAAAATACCATTATTCTGTACGGAACACCAAGTCATGCCATTGTCGCCAGCACATATTGATGTGAGTGAACCACCCGTAGTAAGGTGCTGGTCGATAAACTTCCAGGTACGGAAAGGCGACTGATGCTGAGGAATGAGCAACAAGCCTCGCTTCTGACATCCTACCCAAAGATTCTCCTGATTGTCTTGAAACAGCGCCCAAATAGTTGCTGTATTCAGATCTACCGATGCGTTCTGAAAATCGTAGCGTCTCATCTGATGCTCGCCACGTGGCACCCACCATAAACCATTACCCATGGTTCCAATAAACAGGTTCCCGTTTCTATCCTTCTTAGCTGTACGTAATAACAGGTCTTTACCACGCAGTTCGCCTGGATCCAGATAATCAGTCATCATCCTGCCATCACGATAAAACATCAATCCGTGATTGCACACCATCAGCACGCCACCTTCATACCCAACAAAGCCCGTTACTGTTCCATACGGCGACTGGAATTCTTCCATCCTGCCATCTGGCTTACGGCGTATGATTACATTTCCATATCCGGATTTCCAGAAACAACCCTTTTCATCGATATAAATATAACTAAAGTAGTTATTGTCGCCCTTCGCATAACCATCCAGTTTCTTGGTAGAGTTATCTCTGGTATCAAGACGGAACAAACCATAGCCGGCTGTTCCTACAAGCAGATGGTGCTTATCTTCCTGCACAATGTTGTTAATACGCGGAATACTTGTGGCGCCCTTCATTTCTACGGAGATAAACTTGTTTTCCACCGGATCATAACGGTCCAATCCCATCTGGGTTCCAACCCACAAGGTTCCCTCTGCATCCTGAAACAGATGCGAAATCACATTGCTGCTAACGGAGTTTGGATTCTCCTTATCGTGCAGAAAGTTAGTAAAACGATAGCCGTCGTATTTATTCAGTCCGTATTCTGTACCAATCCATATATACCCTTCTTTATCCTGGCATATCTGGGTAATCTGATTACTCGACAGTCTCTCTGAAGTATAGAAGTGCGACTGACCTGTTGAAGTCAGCGTCACGATTGAAAAAAGTGTTATAAGTAGTTTGCGCATCATTGTTGGTGGTTTTGGTTTTTTACAACGTTATAAATAGAATATACTCTCAGGCCCCATATTGAATAGCAGGTCTAATACCGACAGATTCGGCAGGAAACCATGTTTTGCCGAGTAAACCTGATAATAGGGTTGGGGACTGAAGTCCGCATCAGGTGCTGGGTGTTTAGGATTTATCGCCAAGCGATAGTCTGCCTGCTCTTTCGGCTCAGCCACAAAGTCAGCACTATATGCTATCTTGGGCTGGATATCGATGAGTTCGCACATTTTCTCGCAGATGGCCTCATTATAATCCAGCAGAAAATCCCAGCGTTTCTCAAAGAAAGGACGTATATCGTCCTGATAATACTCAAAGAAAGGCGACTCACCGTATGCACTCTGCAGAGCCATCCAGTGCAGATGGCGCCAGTTGCCGTGATCGCTGATACGGATATCCTTGATAAGAGGTGAGGTTCCACGTTCTGCGGGCACGGTAAGGGCTTGCACCCCATTGGTGGTAGCTATCAGGCAGCGATTACGATAAGTCTGCTTCACGAAACTTTCCCACTTCTCTATATGCACAACGTCAGCCCGATGCAGTTTCTGATACCACTGCACCGGGCCAAAGTATGTTGTACTGAGCAAAACCTGCATGGTTTTACCTTATTTAATATTATCTACAATATTGCCGATACGATTCCAACGTATGCCAGAGAATCCGTTACGATCAGGATCGCTCGACCACCAGATGAATATCGGCTTACCCACGATATGATCCTCGGGCACAAAACCCCAATAGCGTGAGTCAGCTGAATTATGACGGTTATCACCCATCATCCAGTAGTAGTCCAATTTGAATGTGTACTCCTTCGATTCCTTGCCGTTGATGTAGATCTTGCCATCACGAACCTGCAGGTCGTTCTCCTCATAAGCACGGATACAACGCTCGTAAATAGGAAGATTGTCGAGTGTCAACTTAATGCTTTCGCCTTTCTTTGGAATCCAGATGGGGCCATAGTTATCGCGCGTCCAGTGCATATTTCCGTTTTGTGGATACAGGCTCCATTGCTCGGTATCATAATGGAACGAGATGCTCTCCAGCAGATCGCTGCGCTTCTTCATCTCTTCTACCACGCGTTTTGTCAAAGGCATATAGCCGTTGTTGTTCAGCGACACAAGCTCTTCGCGCGTGATGTTCCACTCTTCCATCTCTTCTTCGGTAAAATGGCGCTTCAGCTTCAGATTATAGGTGTACTGCACATTCTCGGGCTCCTTGTTAGCCTTGCCATCCAGATAAACAATATGGTCTTTTATCTGGAGTGTCTGTCCGGGCAGACCTACGCAACGCTTCACATAGTTCTCGCGACGATCGGTAGGACGTGTCGCAATCTCACCAAACTCCTGAGGGTTCTGCTGTATCACGTTCTTACCCATCTCGTAAATCTGACTGAACACCTGCAGACGTTTCTCTGCCGACAGCGAATCAAGCTTTGGCATGTTTGGCCAGCTACCCAATCCGTAGCCGTAGCACAGGTTGTAATACTCTGTCTGATAGTTCAAGGCCGTACAGATCGTATCGCCAGCGGGATAGTTGAACACCACGATATCGTTAAGCTGAACCTGTCCAAGTCCTTTCACTCTGCGATAATCCCAATGCGGCCACTCTATATAGCTCTTACACTCCACTACTGGCAGCGTGTGCTGGGTCAGAGGCATTGTCAGTGGTGTCTGTGGTATACGTGGTCCATAGCTCACCTTAGAAACAAAGAGGTAATCGCCAGTAAGCAGCGATTTCTCGAGCGAGCTTGATGGAATGACGTAGTTCTGGAAGAAGAACTGATTGATGAAATAGACGGCCACGAGTGCGAACACAAGGGCATCTATCCACGACATGACGAACTTCACAGGCTTCTCGGCCTCTTTCCACCATTGCCACTTGATTTTCTTGGTGATATACACATCAAAGATAAAAGGTATCACCAACAGTCCCCACCAGCTGCCAACCCAATACAGGAAGAGCAGGTAAAGCACCAGCACGCCAATAAACTTGGCCCACTGCACCTTGGGATTGAATTCTTTCTTCTTTACCATTTCTTGTTAAGGCTTAAAACTTAAACATATCTGATATGGTGAGCAGTCCCTGATGCTCCTTGGTATACTCTGCAGCCAGAACAGCTCCGAGCGCAAATCCCTTGCGACTGTGAGCATCGTGGGTGATGGTTATCAGGTCGGCATCGCTATCGTAACGGATGGTGTGGATACCAGGCACTTCGCCACGACGTATATGGTCTACGCGCAGATACTTCTTGTCGGTAGTATCCTCCTTCCAAGCCTCTTTGCGATCGATGTTCTCAACGATTTCCTCAGCCAGCGTGATAGCTGTGCCACTTGGATGGTCAAGCTTATGCACATGATGCGTCTCTTCCATCTCAACATCATACTGTGGGAACTGGTTCATGATCTTAGCCAGATAGCGGTTTACAGCTGAGAAGATGGCCACACCGATAGAGAAGTTAGAGGCCCAGAACAGGGTATTTCCTTCTTCCGAGCATGCCTGACGCACCTCGTCGCCATGTTCCTTCATCCAACCAGTTGATCCAGAAACAACTTTTACACCTTTGCTCCAGGCCTTGAGATAGTTGCCGTAGGCAGCCTGTGGAGCCGTAAACTCAATAGCAACATCAGCCGATGCAAACTCAGGTGAGTCGAAGTCCTGCTGATTGTCGATATCGATGATACTTACAATCTCATGACCACGGTCGATGGCTATCTGTTCAATCATCTTGCCCATCTTTCCGTAGCCGATTAAAGCTATTTTCATATTTAATTCGAATTAAAAACCGCCGCAAAGATACTGCTTTTTATCAACAAACAGCCAAAAACAACAGAAAATAACAAAAAAATTTGCTGATATTAAAATAATGTAATACTTTTGCACCCTCGGAGGAAGCATTGAAATCTATTTCAGGAAATGAGAAAATCTATTTTTGACTTACTTGCACGTAAGGGAAAGCAGCCGGTCAGCATGCTGACGGCTTATGATTATCATACAGCCTGCACAATTGACGAGGCTGGTATTGACATGATCTTGGTAGGTGACTCGCTTGGCAATGTCATGCTGGGTTACGAGAACACTCTGGCTGTTACTGTGGATGATATGATTCATCATGGTAAGGCTGTGGTTCGTGGTGCAAAACAGGCTTTTGTTGTTATCGACATGCCTTTTATGTCTTATCAGACATCTGTGGAGGATGCCGTTCGTAATGCAGGTCGCATTATGAAGGAAACCAACTGTCAGGCCGTGAAATTAGAGGGCGGTGTAGAATATGCCGACCGCATCAAGGCCATTGTCGAGGCCGGCATCCCCGTTGTGGCTCATATCGGACTGACACCTCAGTCAGTCAATGCTATGGGTGGCTATAAGGTACAAGGCAAATCGCTCGAGCAGGCCCAGAAGCTGTTGGCCGATGCAAAAGCCGTAGAAGAGGCTGGTGCTTTTGCCATCACATTGGAGTGTGTGCCCGAGGCATTGGCTAAGCTGATTACAGAGCGTAGTAATGCACTTACTATTGGTATTGGTGCCGGCAGTGCTTGCGATGGTCAGGTATTGGTATATCAGGACATGCTGGGATATAGCGATGGCTTTATCCCCAAGTTCGTAAAGAAGTATGCCGACCTGCACAGCGTGATGCTTGAGGCTTTCACTCAGTATAAGCAGGACTGCGAGGACCGTACATTCCCCAACAATAGCCAGACCTATTCCATCAGCGATGAGGTTTTGGAGCAATTAAAGAAAAAAGATTTACCGTTATTTAAAGTGATATGAAAGTAGTTAAGACTGTAAAGGAGGTTAGAGAGATTGTTGCAGCGTGGAGAAAGGAAGGTCTTTCTGTAGGTTTTGTACCTACTATGGGATTCCTTCATGAGGGCCATCAGAGCCTAATTCGCAAGTCGGCCAGTCAGAACGACCGTACGGTGGTTTCAGTATTTGTGAACCCCATCCAGTTTGGTCCAAACGAAGACCTTGAGGCCTATCCTCGCGATCTGAACCGCGACATGCAGAAGGTAGAAGAGGCTGGCGGCAACCTGATTTTCAATCCAGAGCCTGCCGAGATGTATCCAGGCCACTTCACATCGTTCATCGATACCACCGAGACTACCGAGCTGCTTTGTGGCGCTGTTCGCCCTGTTCACTTCCGTGGTGTGTGCACCGTAGTAGGCAAGCTGTTTAACATTGTTGGCCCCGATCGTGCTTACTTCGGACAGAAGGATGCCCAGCAGCTGGCTACTGTTAAGCGCTTTGTGCGCGATCTGAACTTCCCTGTAGAGATTGTGCCCTGCCCTATCGTTCGCGAGGACGATGGTCTGGCTAAGTCGAGCCGCAACACCTATCTGAGTGCTGATGAGCGCAAGGCTGCGCTTATTCTCTCACAGAGTCTGAAGAAGGGTAAGGAGGCCATCGAGGCTGGTGAGCGCGATGCTCAGAAGGTGATCGCCATCATCCGTCAGAACCTCGAAACCGAGCCCATGGCCCGCATCGACTATGTAGAGGTGGTTGACTTTGAGAACATCCAGCGCACAGCTAAGATTGAGGGCGAAGTGCTTGTGGCCATCGCTGTATATATTGGCAAGACACGACTGATTGATAATTTCATCGTTAATATTTAATATAGGTATATGGACATAACACTACTGAAGGCAAAGATTCATCGCGCTGTAGTAACTCAGGCCGATCTCGACTATGTGGGCAGCATCACCATCGATTCTAACCTGCTGAGCGAGAGCGGTATTCTGGAATACGAGAAGGTGGAGATTGCCGACATCGACAATGGCAACCGCTTTGAAACCTATGCTATTGCCGGCGAAGCTGGTTCGGGCGTTATCTGCCTGAACGGAGCAGCTGCCAAGTGTGTAAACGTAGGCGATAAGGTGATTATCATGGCCTATGCCTATATGACTCCCGAGGAGGCTAAGACTCACAAGCCCACCGTGCTCTTTGTCGACGAGAACAATCGTATTACCCGTAAAGCTAATTACGAGAAACACGGACTGCTGAAGGAACAGTGAACAGTGAATAGTGAATAGTGAACAGTGAATAGTGTGAGATGCTGACAGGAAAGACTATCGTATTGGGGGTTACGGGCGGGATTGCTGCCTATAAGAGTGCCAATCT
Source organism: uncultured Prevotella sp. (assembly GCA_900315765.1). Classification (GTDB taxonomy): domain Bacteria; phylum Bacteroidota; class Bacteroidia; order Bacteroidales; family Bacteroidaceae; genus Prevotella. Next base: position 47,423 of record ONAK01000050.1, read on the forward strand.
GGCCTCGATGCTCATTAAGCTGCATGCCGATGTGCATGTGATAATGACGCAGAATGCCACAAAGTTCATCACGCCGATGACGTTCGAGACACTTACCAATAATAAGTGCATCGTAGATACTTTCGACCGAAATTTTTCGTTCGACGTGAAGCATGTGTCGCTGGCTAAGCGTGGCCACCTGTTTGTGGTGGCTCCCTGCACAGCCAATGTCATCGGGAAACTGGCTCACGGCATCTGCGACGATATGCTTACCACCACCATGCTGGCCACGCGCGCTCCAAAACTCATTGCGCCCGCCATGAATACCGGTATGTGGGAGAATCCTATCCTGCAGGATAATCTGCTGAAGCTGAAGGGCTATGGCTATCATATCATCGACCCTATCATAGGCCGACTGGCTTGTGGCGATACGGGGACTGGCAAGATGAACTCCGAGGAGGTTATCGTCGAGCACATTCTTACCTATATGGCTAAGAATCAAGACCTTAAAGACAAAAAGGTACTGATTACCGCAGGTCCTACTCAGGAGGCTATCGACCCTGTGCGCTACATCACCAACCACTCATCAGGCAAGATGGGCTACGCCATAGCCAAGATGGCCCGATTGCGTGGCGCCGATGTCACCTTGGTTTCCGGACCTGTAAGCATCAAGCCTTTTAGCGGCATCGATGTGGTGCCAGTCAAGAGCGCTGCCGATATGTTCCAAGCCGTTACCAGCCGTAGCAGCGAAGCCGACGTAGTGGTTATGTGTAGCGCTGTGGCCGACTATACCCCTGCAGAATATTCCAACCAGAAAGTGAAGAAGCACGATGGCGAACTCACTATCGAGCTGACTCGCACACACGACATCCTGGGCTGGTTGGGCGAGCATAAGCACGAAGGTCAGACATTGGTGGGATTCTCGATGGAAACGGAGAATCTGATTGAGAACTCGCGCGCCAAACTGCTGAAGAAGCACGCCGACCTGATTTGCGCCAACTCCATCTCTGGCAATACCACCGGCTTTGCCGTAGACACGAATCAGGTAACGCTGATAAGCCCCGACGAGGTAAAGGAACTGCCGCTATGCTCGAAAGAAGAGACAGCCGACAAAATACTCGATTTCATCGCAACACTTTCCTGATATGCATATACTCATAGATATCGGCAATTCCACCGTTGTTATCGCACTGGCTGATAGCAAGGGCGACATCACTGCTACATGGAGATTCAAGACCAAGAAGGAAGAGACGGCCAGTTTCTTCCGCTACGAATTGCGCCAAGGACTTCGCAAGTACAGTGTGGAGGCTGCTGATATCCGAAATATCACCATTTCATCGGTAGTACCAGAGGTCAATGATGACATCGCGCAGGCTGTTGTCGACCTTACAGGCATCACTCCGCACTTCTTCTCGATAGCCGATGCCGAGGGCATTATCACAATCGACGTAGAGTCGCCCTCGCAATTAGGCAAGGATCGTTTGGCCGATGCTATTGGAGCCGCACGCTGCTATGGCGTACCAGCCATCGTCATCGACTTTGGCACAGCAACCACACTGGGAGTTATCGATGAAAACGGCGTTTTTAAGGGCGGAATGATTATTCCTGGCGTAAAGACATCACTCAGCGCATTAAGCACTCGAGCATCACAACTGCCATCCATCACTATCGAGAAACCTGCCCATTTCATCGGCCGAAATACCTTAGAGTGCATGCAGAGCGGCATACTCTACGGCACAGCAGCAATGATTGACGGACTCATTGACCAGCTCAGTGCCACCCTCAACGCGACACCAAAAATAATAGCCACAGGCGGCATGTCGAAAACCATAGTCCCCCACTGCAAACATCAAATAACCATCGATCCCTATCTACTCTTCAAGGGGTTAATGCCTTTAGATTAAACCCGAATACACATCATTGACAAATCATCGTTAGGCTCAGCTCCGTTACGATGTTTCTCTACTTCAGCAGCAAGGGTATCTATCACTTGCTTCGACGATTCGAATTGTGTGTTACGCAAGATACTAAGCAGAAGTTCGTTACCAAACTGCTGTTGCTGGTCGTTTTCGGCTTCAGTGAGACCGTCGGAATATATAAAGAGTGGACGCCCCTTGATGGTATCTATCTCTTCGCCAACGTATTCGAGTCCAGGCCACAGCCCAAGTGGCGCATTTGATTCCATTTCAAGGAACTCGCCTTTCGATGACGAGCCACCTATCACAGGAGGATTATGACCAGCGTTACAGAATGATAGATGCCCGCTCTTAAGGTCTATCAGACCTACAAAACAAGTAACAAACATGCCGTTTTCATTGTCTTTACCCGAAAGAGCATCGTTCATACGTGTACATATCTCTGCTGGCAACATGCCTTGTTTAGCCAATGTTTGGAAAAGTCGTGTGGCCTGAGCCATAAATAGCGATGCGGGTACTCCCTTGCCACTCACGTCGCCCAGACAGAAGTAAAGCTGTTCGTCGGCCATCACATAGCCATACAGGTCGCCACCAACCTCTCGTGCAGGAGCCATCGAGGCATACATATCCAGACCATCGAGATGTGGGAACTCGTGTGGCACCATACTCATCTGTATTTCTCTGGCAATGCGCAGTTCGCTTTCTATCCGCTCCTGCTCTGTTTTTAGCTTAGCCAATCTGCGAGCAGCCTGTAGCCTGAATATTACAAAGACAACAAAGGCTAACAGCACTATTACTACAATGGCCATTACCAGAATCATCTGGCGCCGTTCGCTCTCCATCTTTTCGCGCTCTTGCTGTGCTTTTATCTCATCTAGCTCGTAGCGTTTGTTCAACTCGTTCAGTTGCAACAGGGTCTCTCCTTCTCTCAGCGAGTCCACAAGGGTATAGTGCTGATCCAGATAATTGTAGGCCTCTTTCCATTTTCCCAGTTTCGACAGTATTTTGGCGCGCTGTCCCAGAATTTCTCCGTATGCATTTACGTCGAGTTCTTTAGCCAATGGCAGCTGTTGGTCGTTCAGTTTCAGTGCTTCTGCATAATTGTTTCTTTCCATAGCCAGACTTGCGCGATAGCCCATAACCTCGTTTCGTGTCACTTGCGACCATCCTGTCTTTTCAATATACATCACCACCGAATCCACATGTATTGAAGCCTTATCGAAGTCCTTTTTGTGCATATAGTACATATAGCATGAATGATGATAGTAGTACAGCCAGTTATAAAATTGCTTCGGATTGATAGTTGTGTCTTTACGGCATTCCTCGATATATGCTCTCCATTCGGCCAGTGTAGTGCGCATTTTATCGGTATTATTAAGGTTTTTCAGCTCTGTGAGATAATAGACATAAATGCTATTCTTCTGAAAAGGCGAGGCATTAGCAGGATATTTACTCAATGCAGCCTCGAAACTACTTGCCGATTCTTTGTGATTTCCCTGTCCGTCGTATACCAGACCTTTGATAAATTCAGAAGCAGTGATTCCATAATTGTTGCCTCGTTTGGTGGCGTCGTCGTGTATCTCCTGTACCACTTTTATAGCCTTGTTGTATTCGCCACTGAAACTATATTCTTCGCCCAGCATCATCCATGTATCGTAGTAATCAGCCCATAGTTCATGCTCACGACAGAATTCCAGAACCTCTGGCAACTTCATCTCAAGCGAATCGTGGATGTTGTTGTTGTAGTAATATGCCAAGCCCTCATATTGGTCTCGTGCTTGTTGAGCCCAGGCAGCAGAGTCTTTTTGTTTGCTACTTTTACTGTCATCAGTACTTCTTCCATTTTGTTGGCCGCAACCAAACACCAAAGCTAATAGTATGATAGCGCAAAGGTTAATAATCTTTAAATACCGTATGTTCCAAATAATCAACAAAGTTTTTGCTTTTATCTGGCAATTATTTGGTGGTTTCATCAGTAATCACTATCTTTGCTGCCAGAAACATAATGTAGATTATAATTCAACTATAAAAAAGTAACCCATTTATGAAATTTATTTCTATTCTGCTTTCATTAGCTTCGTTATCAGTTTCGGCACAGAACTCAAAATGGCTGTGGCCCATCGAGGGTGCTAAGACAGGTGAAAACATTGTATGCCAGCCTCAGGATCGTATCGACAAGGAACTAAACGTCGGCGATTTGTTTATTGCAGCGCCCGAGGGCACTACGGTAGTAGCTCCTGTTGATGGAACCATCGGAACTCTTAGTATAGTTGCAAACATATCCCTCTCACAATCAACTAACTTTGGTAATGAGGGCGGAACATTCGACAAGTCGCGCGAGAAGTTGGCGAACGACAAAAAACTGCCGATACCTATTAAATATATTAATGGCTCAGTAATGCTGCGCTTGGCTGATGGACGTAAACTATATATTTCAGGTCTGCGTGGCAATATTCCGTTTAAAACGGGGCAACGCATCACAAAGGGGCAGAAGCTCGGCACTGTGGCGTACGACTATCGCAAGATAGGTGAGCCACATATCAGCATCAGTGTATCCGGCAGCGATGGCAAACATGTTGACCCAATGACGCCCTTCGGACTAAAAACCACCTTTAAGAAGATTGCACCACTGGTCATTCCGAAGACGCTAACCGTTAAGCAGGCCAACGAGGATTTTGATTTCCTCGTATCTTCCATAAAGGAGTGCTATCCCTCGTTCGACGACATCATCAGCGAGGAGAAATGTCAGCAGTTTGTAAGCAGCACCAAGGAGAAACTTAAGGCTCCCATCAGCTATAACAAGTTCTATCAGATTGTGCGTAATACCTTCAGCCAGCAGTTCCTGCACGATTCACACGCATGGATAGACACCGACAATCCGCTGATTACAGCCAACTATTGTTTACCACACTTGTTTATGGGCGCGATTAACGGAAAGCTGATTGTTACTCAGGCACAGACGGGCTATGAGAAATATATTGGTAAGGAGGTTGCGGCTATAGATGGTGAAGATGCCAAGACACTGATAGAAAGGCTACGTAATGTAGTAAGTAGCGCAGATGGCGATAACCAGTCGTATGCCAACTCGTTTATGCTGCTATCATGGAATTATTTGGTTGGCAATAATCTTACAAGGCATCTTTCGGTGGTAAAGCTGGCCGATGGTTCGGTGGTTCGCGATCAGTGGATATCAGCTAATCAGGTAAAAAGTATAAAACCGTCTGCAGGAAAATCCGCCCGCTATCAGCGAATAAGCGCTAACCAAGAGGCGCAGTATCGTTTTGCGATGAAGTCAGACAACATTGCCCTGCTTACAATTAGCGACTTTACTTTGGACGAAGTGCAGATGGAGGCAATTGCCGACAGCCTGATGCGCCATAAGAACGTGCCTAATCTGATTATCGATGTGCGCAACAATCCCGGTGGACACATCGATGTATGTAATCGCTTGGTATCGTGGTTCATTGATAAGCCCACAAAACAGACTAATCACTACGATAAGGTGAATAGCAACGGCATATATCAAAGCTTTGTTCACTGTATGAACATCCCTGCTGACGACAAGCCTTTCGAGGACTATGTGGCTCGCGAGGGGCAGACAGGTTTTTATAGCCCATCGTCGATAGCAGATGTTATCTATCCAGATAGCGCCGTGCATTACGGCGGACGTGTGATTATTCTTACTGATGAGACGTCGAAGAGTGCTGCATCCGACTTCCCTGCCATATTGGTTCGCAACGGTCGAGCCATCACCGTAGGTCGCGAAACGGGCACAGGCTACCACTATATGACGGCCGTAAAGTTTGCGCATCTCGCTCTGCCCCACTCTCACATTGAGTACACATTGCCTTTAGTTAAGAGCGTTGCCGACGATACTGTTACTGACCGTTTCCCCGCCAAACGCGGCTTGATGCCCGATGTAGAAGTTCCCCTTACATACGATGAATACTATGCCCCAGAGGGCGACCCCTTATTAAGTCAATGAATGTTTCTCCATAAACATTTGGAAGGTTGCCTGATAACCTTCGGGCACATGAATGATTTCCTTGCCAATATATACGCAATCATTACGGTCTACCTTCCGTATTTTGTCTACTGCCACAATATACGATCGATGAATTCGCAGAAATTTATCACTGGGCAGCATATCCTCCACTGCTTTCATCGTCAGGTGGCTAATCATTGCCTTTGGGTTTCCTTCGAGATAAAACATCACGTAGTTTTTCATTCCGTTCACATATAGTATCTGGTCGATAGCAATATTCTGCCATTCGCCGTCTACTTTAATAAATATTGTGCTGGGGGCTTTTGTCTGCGATGCTTGTAGCTGGTCGTAAAACTTCTTGGCTTTCTCTACAGCTGCAAGGAATTTGTTGTAGCGCACTGGCTTCAACAAGAAATCCAAAGCATTCACCTCGTAACTCTCGAAAGCATACTCCTTGAAGGCTGTGGTGAAGACAACACGTGTCTCTTCAGGCAGACTGTGGGCCAGTTCCATCCCGTCGATGTTCGGCATCTGGATATCTAAAAACAGCAAGTCTGGCTTCTGCGCCTTGATGGCGTTGATAGCATTGATAGAGTCGGTAAACGATGACATCAGTTCCAAGTCGGGAGTTTTCTCGACGTATGACTCCAAAAGTCGGACGGCCAACGGCTCGTCATCTACGATAATACAGGTCATAGGTTTCATAGGCGAATGGTTATTTCTACGTGATAAATGTTCTCTGGCGTAATGGTCTGCACCCATTGGTAGCTACCAGAATAGAGCAGATTAAGACGTCTGCGAGTATTCTCCAGTCCGATGCCCGAACCGCTACGGTCCTTAGTAGGCTTGGGGTTGTTGGTGTTGTCGCAGTTGAAGATAAGTGTGTCGTCTTTCTGCGTCAAACTGATGTCGATAGTGGCAGGCGCATTGCTGTTCATGCCGTGTTTAAAGGCGTTCTCTATGAGCGAGATGAAGAGCAATGGAGCCACTTCGGCCTTTCCATCCTCAATTTCTATTGTTTCGCTTACTGTCGTCATCTCATTGCAGCGCAGTTTCATCAGTTCGATGTAGTTTCGCATAAACTCCACTTCGCCCTCAAGTGGTACTTTTGGCTTGTTGGTCTCATACATCGCATAGCGCAGCAGGTCGCTCAATTGCATCACCGTATCTTGAGCCTTATCGGCATCAATCTGCGTCAGACTGGAAATATTGTTGAGCGTGTTGAAGAGGAAATGAGGGTTTATCTGATTCTTCAGCCAAGCCAGTTCTGCCTCTACCTCCTTCTGTTTCTTCTCGCTCTGCCGCATCACATAGCGGATACTGATGGCGATGAATACGGCCATCAGGCTGACAAGAAGCGAAATGATTAAGAACGATGAATATCCTGCAATAAAGTTTTCTGGCAGGGCATTGATATCTTTCACCACTATATGACCGTTGCTAACGGTGATAAGTAAAATGTTAGCCAACACAAATTGCCAGCGACGATGGCGGAACCAGAGCAGTGGAACACTCAAATAGAAATTAATGAGATATACCACTACCGCAGGAGCCAACCAATAAGCAGATACCACCAACGATTCCCACACCGTCTGAACATCGTGAGTAGTAACATAAGTGATGAGTCCAGGCGACACCACCACTAGCGACAGCAGTAGCACTTGTGCCACAAACAGCCACACATCTTTTATCTGAATCTTCTTCATCGCTGCAAATATATACATAAAAATTGAAACAACAAAATCTCTCCTACATAATCTCAATGCAGGAGAGAATTTTTAAACTTAAGTATGTGTTGTCCAGCAGTTCACTTATTTGTTGGCCAGCTGTTGATCATGAATGCGGTCGGCAGAGTTCTTTGTTGTCAACTCGAAAGTAGCCATATACTTGTTATACTGCTTCTCGTCGAGCACCTTCTTCATTGTGATCTTGTGACGATTCTGAATCTTTCCCCAAGTATCAGCAGCTTTCGATGCATCCTGAAGCTGATAGTAAGCCTGCATCGAAGACTCAAACTGAGCCATTGCCGTCTTTACTTGTTCAATCTGGTCGCCTCTCAGTTCCAGATAACTTGCCAAGCGATCGAAGGTCAGCTTACTATTGTTGTCATTACTCTGAGCATTAGCACTCATTGTCATCATTACCATTGCCACGAGGGCGAAAACCATTTTCTTCATACCTTTTACTATTTTAAATTGTTAATACTCTGTTTCTGTCGTTTCGACTTGTTATCGTCTTTTGACAGTGCAAAGGTATGAACAAATAGCGCACAATCAAAATTATTTTTGACGTTTGCCCATACGTATTTTGACGTTTACCCTAAAAAGGTTTGAAGTTATGATGTTTTCGCTGCTCTCATTTCTTAATTAATAGAATCCAAAGAAGTAGAACACAGCTGCCTTTTCATATCTGTCAGAGGTTCAACGCGGCCGATGATAGATCCATTCTTGCGTACCTCACCAGTACGGCTGTCGATGCTTCCTATCTTTGTGCCATTGCCATAGGTCACCGTTCCGTCGGCATGAAACACGAACGTCTTGTTTTCATAACGCTTTAAGATTATAGTTTTTAGATTATCACCTGCAAATGTACGAATAATATTTATACGATGTTCAAAAAACATCAAGAAATTCGCAAGAAAGTTGTATCTTTGCAGCCGTTATGAAGATAGTAATAACAGGTTTGGTTAATCCACGTGGTTATGCAGATGGCCCGATATTTCTTTGGATTTTTTCGAATTTTGCCGAATTATTTCTTTGGATTTTTTCATTTTTCGGTAAATTATTTGTTTGGATAATTTCTTTTTCGTATATTTGCACCCAGATAATCAGATAGTTACATGTATTACAAAAGAATTATTGACCAGCATCTAAGCGAATGGGCTGCACGCCCTGTTCATAAACCAGTCTTGCTTCGTGGAGCAAGACAGGTAGGCAAGTCGACTGCAGTAAGACATCTGGGCGAGTCGTTCAAGTATTTTGTCGAGATAAACCTTGAAAAACAACCTGACTATATAGAGTTGTTTAAGAAGGATCTTGACGTAAAACGTATCGTACCACAGATGGCTGCCATGTGCGGCACGCCGATTATTGCTAACGAAACGTTACTATTTATCGACGAGATACAAGAAAGTCAAGAGGCTATTATGGCTCTGCGATATTTCAAGGAGGATATGCCCAATCTGCATGTTGTGGCAGCAGGTTCGCTGCTGGAGTTTGTACTCGATGACGTACCAACTTTTGGTGTAGGACGCATACACTCCATGTATATGTTCCCAATGACATTCGATGAATTTCTGCAAGCCAATGGCGAACAGCTTCTGTTGGATGCTCGCCGCCAAGCCAATGCTGATTCGCCCCTGCCCACACCTCTACACGACAAGCTGGTCGGATTGGTTCGTACCTTCATGTTGGTTGGTGGAATGCCTGAATCTGTTGCCAAGTGGGCCGAAACGCACGATTATCTGCAGTGTCAGGAGGTACAGGATGATATCATAACTGGTTACGAAGCCGACTTTCCGAAATACAAAAAGAAGGTCGATCCCCAGTTGTTAGTTGCCACCATGCGTAGTGCAGCTACACAGGCAACCAATAAATTTGTATTCTCTCAGGTGGCAGGTGGATATAAGACTGCAGAAGTGAAGAAGGCCCTTGATTTACTTATCAAGGCTGGTATTTTGATTCCTGTCACACATACAGACGGCAACGGGCTCCCTCTTGGCGACGAGGCCGACGAGAGTTATCGTAAACTACTACTGCTTGATACAGGACTGATGTTGAGACTGCTCAACATGTCGATGGGCGATATTTCGTCTATCACCACACATATCCTTACAGCTACTGCAGCCGATTTGGTTAATAAGGGCCCAATGGCCGAAATGCTTGCAGGATTGGAAGTCCTACACTACCTTTCGCCAAATATCCATCACGACCTGTTCTACTGGGTTCGTCAGGCAAAGAATTCGTTAGCCGAAATAGATTATCTACTTTCGCGCGACATGAAAGTGCTACCTCTCGAAGTTAAAGCTGGCGTACAAGGCGGAATGAAAAGTCTATGGGACTTTATGCGCGACAAGAAACTATCGCAAGCCATACGTTGCTCGCTTGAGAATTTTGGTAAGTTCGATTATATCGACCCCAAAGCCGACAATGCCGTACGCCATGTTGAGATAGTTCCGCTTTACGCTATATCTCAAATGTGAAATGTATTGTCCCAATTGTCCTAATTGTCACAAATCTACGCTATTGCCCCAAAAATGTTTGGTGGTTTCAGCAGCAATCGCTATCTTTGCAGCGCAGAAAGTATAGATAAAGAAACGATGAAACAAGAAGTAAACCCTAATGAAACCAGCCGTGCTTGGGCGTTCCAGATGTGGATGAAGTCGCCTGTGCCTATGGTTACACTCGTCAAGACGTTTGACGTTACCCAACTGTGCAAGGTGTGCAAGCGCAAAGGCTTGAAGTAACGAATCAAAAAACTTTACACAGCAATATATCAGGGGCGATGAGCATTCATTGCCCCATTTTTGCGCCCTCGTGAGGGAAATTTTGCGCCCTCACGAGGGAAATATTTTTACTACGTGTAGCAGCAAATCACGGGCGCGCGGACATTATTAAACAACAAGGAAAATCCTTTACCACATAATAATAGCCCTTCAGAGTTAATACGGCAGTATCTGGTAGATAGCCGTAATCTAACTATCTGCGAGCCGTAATCTCATTGGCGATGAAGTTACGCTTCGTGGCCGATGAAGTGCCACTTCTGTTGCTTTGAAGGGTAGAAACGTGGAAACAGGGAAAACGGGAATCAGGGTGGTTTTAGTTTGCAACGAGGAAAGCTAATAAATAGATAAATGATACGATTATTAAATTTATTATCTATATACTTATCTACAGCTTACACTCGCTGCCAAACCATACTGACTCCACGTTTCCCTGTTTCCCTGTTTCTCGATAGTTTTTTCTGTGCAATTATGCCCGATTGTCCCTGATAATGCGTACCTTTGCACAAAATTTTCGAGAAACAATGAGTAACATGACACCAACGCAATTCCTTGAGCACATCAAGAAGAATGCTTTCAAGGATATAGACCTCGCACCTGTGACCACACTGCAGGGCGATAAGCTACGCACATTTACGCTTGAGCAACTGGAGCGACTGAGGGGTTGGATGCCCGATGCCAATGCCGCACTCTGGTTGAGCGACCAGTTCTGGACTTCCGACCGCAATCTTACTATGCGCACCAATCCGCACCCTTGGCTGGCCTTTGAGTGGGAGATGAAAGAGCGCGAACAAATGCCCGACCTGAGTGACGATGAATACACCATAGCCTGCTGGATAGAACAGTTGGCCCTGCTGTCGCACGATTTGTACTGTCACGAGCCATTTGATGTGGAGCAACTTGGCGACGGGCTGCAAGGACGATTCGCACAAACCGATTTGTACAAGGACAGCTTCAGATTCGACAACAAGGCGCTGGTAGAGTGGATGAAAACCACGCCCTATCGCCACATAGCCGCTATGGTGTGCTACACGATGGTCGATCAGGAAACAGACTGGGCTGTGCAGAACAATCAGGCCGTTCAGGACTACTACGCTATGGAGTGCTGGCGCGATTTTGGCGATTGGGGAAAGCTTGAGGATTGCGAGGATTTTATTAATCGCAGCCTCACAGCCATGCAGAAGATAGAGGAGCACTACCAGAAAGGTCACGCCGAAGGACTTAGTGACGAAGAAATACGTGTGCTTGACATTATGTTCGGCTTTGCGCCACACAACTACTGCGATGAGGATTATCCTGCCGTTCGTGACATCTGCGCTGCAGCGCAAAAGCATCTGCCACAGGCACCTTATATAAAGAGCGAGCAAGGCCAGCGCGTGTATGGTAATGCCGTATTTGCCGACTTGGAGAAAATTTTCGCTCAGTACGATATGACATGGGACCCAAGCGACCCTACCGACCTGACAATGGGCTATCTAGACGCATGGGTTTACGACAAATACTATAAAGGATAGAGAGGGGAGTAATCAATATGCATATAAGTAGACTATCTGTCGATGCGAAGAATCGCGTCGATACAATGCTAGCGAGGGCTGATGCTCTCTTCGACTACGAATGGTTGTTCCAACTATTGTGGGATGAGTTCAGGAAGAATATATCCAAACAGCGTCTGAATGAGTTTTGCGACAATCTGCAACAGGAAAGAGAGCGACGCTTTCTTTGGGCCTTTGTAGAGAGTCACCGTTCGTCGCTCAGCGAAATCAAAGATATACACAACGGTATGTTTGAGGACGAAGATTTTGGTATATTGCTCTATGAAGAGCGTACAAAACTGATAGAGGAGTTCGCGTCTATGCACCTGTCTACCAGATGGACTCACATTTATCGTCCTCAGGACAAGAACAAGCAGAACGACTCTTGGAAAAGGTTTGTGATGAATCTGAATTTCGATGATGATCGCGAGGTAGAGCAGATAGAACGTTTCTTGTATCTGCTCGACAAGATATGTCTGATTACTGACATACTTACCTGTCGTGATACCGATTCAGGTCTGGGCGAGATTAGTCTGGTGAAATATCGCAGAACCAGATTGAACCTGAAAGCTCCACAAACCAACGAACCTCCTAGGGAAACGCTTATTAAGGCCATAAAGAAATGCGAAGAACTATTTAAGTACCAAACCGCTTGGGCTGTGGTTCGCGTGCTCTGTATCGAGGATTTTAAGGCAGAGATGAACAAATCGGAGTTTGAGCGATACGCACAGGATTTGCTGAAAGAACCGCAACTCAAGGATTTCAAACAGGGTTGCCCCAACGGCACCATTCAGAGTGCAGAAACAGGAAAGAACGGTTCTGGCAAATTCTTTCTGCTCAATTCTTCACAATGGTCTATCAATGGCGGATATCCATGGGCCATCGATTTGATGGCGAAACTAAGACAATCCATTACAATTATAGAAATAGAACAGAGAGCTGAGGAGCAAAAGCGACTGTATAAGCTGTCAGAAAAGGGTTTTTTAGGACCACAGTCTTAGAAAACTCAGACAATAGTCTAAGAATTTGGTAGCACAAATAGAGATAGTCTCAGGATTCTGAGACTATTTTTTTGCGATTCTCAGACAGAAGAGGCTCGATTTTCAGATGTGGTAATTTTGCACCCGAGTTCGGGATAATCCCGGCTTGCGGCAAGCCCCCGTAGTGGGTGGCCCCGCCAATGTTATATCTAAAAATTTCAAATTTATGTTACAGTCAATTTCAAAGAATTACGCAACCTGTTCAAACGGACTCTACGAGCCCATGACAACCATGACCGCCGAATGGTTCGACGGTACAACCAAGTGCGCAAGCACCAGTGAGTTAATCAACGCCTATCGCAACACCAAGTCGGCCAAGAAGAAGAGCCAGCTGCCCGTGTGCTGCTTCCAGGCATGCTTCGGCCTCTCTATAAATAAGAAAGGTGTAGAGGGCATCTGGCGCGAGAGCACAGCATCGCATCTTACAGGTCTGGCAGTAATCGATCTGGACCACGTAGACAATCCTCTGGAAATCGTAGACCGCATTCTTGGTCGCGAGGATTTTAGCGAGTTGGGCATCCTGCTCATCTACATCACTCCTTCAGGACAAGGCATCAAGATTGTGTTCATCGCACGTCCTGAATGGGGCTGTCTGATGGACAACCAGTACGAAATGGCCCAGCTACTGGGTGTGCTTGCCGTTGTAGACTCAGGCTGCAAAGATGCTGCTCGAGCCTCGTTCGTGCCTAAATACGACGATGTGAAGTTCCTCGACGAGAGTCTCTTTACCTACAGCAATCCTGCCTACGACGAGCAGTATGGCGACCTGTATCGCAAAAAGCCTGCCAAGAGCGGTCCTACACAGCAGAAGTGGAAGGACTACGAGAAGGAGTTGCGTGCCAAGAAGAAGGCCGAGAAGGCTGCAAAGGAATCCAAGGCCGTAGATGCTCTGCCCGTAGCCGAGCGCAATTCTGCGCCCGCTGAATCAACAGAACCCGTTTATCACGGCGTACCTTATTCTAAGATTGCCACAGCGCTTACCAGCGAACTTGGCGAGCCCCAGACAGGCGATCGCCACAAGACAATGATGCAGATGGGCAACATGCTCAGCGTGATTTGCGACAACAATCCTCAGCTGCTCAGCACTATCATGCAGGGTCTGCCCTATGTTCAGAGTCTCATAGAGGAGCGCGGACTGCAGGAGGTAGAGCGCGCAATGACTTACATCACAGAGAACTCTACCTACATCTATCCTTCAGCCGAACTGAAGAGGGCTTTGAAGGTGGCAGGAGTAAAGGAGCCCGAGAAGGGTTCGAACGAGTCGCTGGCCCAGTTGCCTCTGGCAGAGTGGGCAGATAAAATTGAGGCACTAATGCCTTATTATCCCTGTCTGCGCGAGATTTGTGTAGGATTGCCTCGTGAGGTATGGCCAGCAGCATTGTTTGTTGGGGCAGCATTCTTTGGCACACTGATGACTCGTTGCACCTATCGTTATTGGTTTAAGCCCAACGAGAAGAAGCGCCTTAACTATTGTGTTTTGATAATTGGCGATCCCGCCAGCGGAAAGTCGTTCGCTGTACGTCTCGACAGGTTGATTCTGGCTCCCATCAAGAATCAGTCTAGCAAGGCATCTGATGCAGTAAATAAGTACAAGCGCGAGACTATGGCTCGTAGCACATCCACAAAAGCCCAGGAACAGGATGCGCTGCAGAAACCTACAGAGATTGATCGCTATATGATTCCTCGCACTGCAAATGGTGTGTTTATCGAGAATATGGTAAACGCCAAGGAGATTGTGAACGGCGAAGAGATGAACCTGCACATGGTAACATTCGACTCTGAGCTTACCAACTCAACCAAGATGCAGAAAGGTGGTAGTTGGATTGATAAGACTGCTATGGAGCTCAAAGCCTTCCACAACGAGGAAGACGGCCAGAAATATGCTAACGAGAAGTCGTACAGCGGTTTCTTCAACGTGTATTGGAATTATGTATATACAGGTACACCAGACTCACTCACTGAGAAAGTGAATGCACGTACCTTTGGTAGCGGACTGGCCACGCGACTGGCTACCATACCTATGCCCGAACCAACATTCGACTTGGAGTCGCTTATGGTTCAGGCTGACGACTGCACTGAGGCCGATATCACCATTAGCGAATGGGCTGACAAACTCAATAGTCGCTATGGCGAACTGCCCCTCGACAAACTGTCGCAGTGCACCTACGATTGGACTGCCAATCGCATGAAGATAGCTGAGTTTAATAACAAGGACAAGGCTGATCTGATGCTTATCAAGCGCGTGGGATATTACGGCATGAACATTCCTGCACCCTTCATCGACATGCGTCACTGGGAAGAGCGCGAACAGAACGGCACCTACGAGGTGGATGATATCGACGTAAGTTTCTGTCAGTTGGTATTGGACATTCAGTATCGTTGTCAGCACCACTTCTATGGCGGTCTGGCCTACAACTACTACGACAATCAGGCTCGCGACAAGACTGCGAACTATACATGCCACACATCACGTTTCGCCCAGTGTTTCAAGCTTTTGCCCGAGAAGTTCTCGCGCAAGCAGTTTGCTAAGACCTTCGACATAGCCAATCCCGATTCATGCGGCAAGCAGATTGAAGGCCTCATCAAAGAAGGCGCCATCAAACGTCTAAAGCGCGACAGCTACGAGAAGAAAGTAGTAAATCTCTAATCCCCATCAATCGAGAAACAGGGAAACAGGGAAACGTGGAATCAGGTTGGTTTTTCCAAAACCAAAAGCAAGGGGGCTCGCGATGAGTCCCCTTTTTCTTTATATCTTGAATTCTTATTTACCACATCATCATGCGAAGGGTGCGCTGGGCAGCGGAGCGCATATCCCTTATCTTATCGTTATACTCTTTGTTCTCGGTAGCTTCCAGGAATCGGTTGAAATAGTCTTTAGCCTTGTCGCGTTGCTTTAGTTGGAAGTAGCATTGTCCCATCAGGTAGGTGAGCTCGTTTACATCTTTCTCCTCAGCATAACGCATACATTCCTGCAGTTCCTCCAAACGGAAATCAGGTTCTGACTTTAGTTTAAAGGCTTCGGCCAATTCCTTATGCAGGCGAAATAGCGTTTGGCGGTCGGGCATCAGTAGCTTTTTAGCCTCATCAAGATACGACAAGGCCTCAGCACCAAGGCCTACCCTGTTGCTGACAATGCCCAACATAAACAGACAATAGGGATGATGGTCGTTCTTATCATAGGCACGATACAGATAATCGTAGGCTGTAGAGTTATCGCCCATGCGCTGATAAGTTAAGCCTAAGGTATAGAGCGTACCAAAACAGGTATCGCCAACCGCCTCGAGTTTTTTCAGATCCTGTAGGGCAAGGTCGTAATTACCTATGTTATAATAGGCCTCGGCCAGTTGACGGTTAATCAGGATGTGAGTTGAATCGCGTTCAACGTACTTCTTGCAGATGTCGATAACCTTCTTAGGAAAACTCTTGCGCCCCATATCGCCCTGCCAACCATTGTTCAGTCTTGGCGTATAATCTACAATCAACTGTGCATCGTAAGGATTGCTCTTCAGCATCTCATCAGCCCAATAGGCCAAGGAATCGTTCTGGCCAAGCTGAGCAAAATTGTTGTAGTAAAGGTGCATATCCTCTGCGTTAAGACTATCAACTGCTATCTGTCGCAGACAATCCAGACTTTTGTTAAAGTACCCACGCGATGCCAAGCGTACGGCATCAGCACGAAGAGTTGTTGGCGTTTGTGCAAAGGCAGACAGGCCGATGAATACGGCAAGAATGACTAGTGATATCTTTTTCATTGTTGTTTCTCCTTTTCTAATAATGTTTTAAGTTTATCGATAGCTAACGTGATGCTGATATTCTTAGCTATGATGCGACCAGAGCGGTCAACCAAATAATTGTGGGGAATGGTCTCGATACCTAATTGCTGATAGTTAGGCCATAGCTCATTGGTCTTATTATTGTAAGCATGAACATTATGAATCTTGTAAGGACGGTCAGTCTGTGTCAAATCCTTGTTGCGTAAATCCTGCTCTTTAACGGTACTCCACCATTGCTTGCGGGTCTTGTCCAGACCGATGAGACAGACGGCCAGATCGTCACGAAACTCCTGAGCCATATAACGGATATTAGGCATCTGCAACATACAAGGTTGACACCAGGAGGCCCAAAAATCTACTAGTACATATTTCCCACGAAAGTCGTTCACATTGCCACCATGAAGGTCCAGGTTCATATAGTCGCCCACTTTCAGTGGCTTCACCTTGATTTCTTCATCATTCTGGAATCGTTCACTGTAACTGCGCAACATAAGAGCCTCCCACGCTTCAAAACTACGCGCTGACATATAATCGCCTATTGTACTGTCGTTAACAAGCGCTTTCATTGGCGGGTAGTTTGGGAATCGCTTTAGCAGCGAGTTCATCATATCGTCAACCTCTTTTTCTGTATAAGAACACAGGGTGGGTTCATGCTGGAATGTATAAAACACATCGTAAGCGGCATCAATTACCGTATATGGACTTTTGCCCGTACAGGCATACTCCAGCTTAAAGCGTTGCGACTGATTATCTACCGCATTAACGATATCCTTGATGGAGTCGCGTTGTGCATCGCTCAGATTGTAAAGCTGTAGCATGCCACGTTGATAAGCATACTCCGTGCGAATGCTATCGAGTTTCTGTTCAAAACGTACCATCTCGAGTGTTGATGGCGATCCTTGCACCTTATCTATATAGCGCAAGCGGAAACCATCGTCTTCATCGCCGATATGAATGCTCAGACTATCGCCACCTTTTATCACGATGGGCACACACTGTGGACCACGACGCTGCAGCAGCAGGTTGACATTATACTCGTACGGCACATAGCCATGCATCGTTCCTACCCGATGGATGGAATCAAAACTGATAGAGTCGTGCAGTTGCATCTCGCGTTCAATCATCGAGTACATATACATCTTTTGTGGTTCGCTGGCAATGGCCGAATCAATCTTCACCGTTACCGCAAACCTATTCTCAGGCACTCCCACCCACTTCTGAGCCGAAACGCCTATGGCCTCAAGTGCCATTAATGTCACTAATGCAATCTTTTTCATACACTATCTATTTAATCAGTTCATCGAGTTTCTTAATCAGGTCCTCGCCGTGGATGTTGATGGCAATGATCTTACCGTTGCGGTCTAGGAGATAGTTTTGAGGGATAGACTTGAAACCTAAAGCTTCGATGTCTTGATACATCTTGCCCGTGCTGAAGTCTACTCCTACGAAATGAGAGAAATCTTGCATACCTACAGACTCTATCCTGTTTTTCCATGCACCAGGCAGTTTGTCGAGCGTGATGGCGCATACCTCAAAGTCGTTGGTGTACCGCTTCTTTATATCTATTAGTGGGCGCATATTGTCAATACATGGTTTGCACCAACTGGCCCAGAAGTCTACTAACACATATTTTCCCTTAAACATATCCAGACTCAATGTCTCCCCATTCATCCTATGAAGATTAATATCCAGCTTCTTACCTGTCTTGGTTTTCTGTTTCTTTGTACCATTTGAGAACTGGATTGTTGAGGCACGATCTTTCTTTATCTTCTGCATTTTTGCATAGATGCGTTTGGATTCTGGTGTTTGTTTGGCTGATAGTTCTAAACCATAATGCAGTTTTAAGGGACGATAATCTGGGAACTTTTTGAGCAAGCTGTCCTTATATAATTCATCCTCGTGATAATCAATATTCAGAAATATAAGTGAATGATCAACAAGGTATGGATTGTCTGACTTTGCCAAACCAACATACATATCGTGAATAGCCAAGCTGTCTGTATCAAATTGCTGTTGTAATGCTTGTAACCGCAAGGTGTCGGCCTTAGGAGTATGAACTATCAGCGAAATTAGCGAATCTACCTTGCTACGTAATATGCGGTTCTGTTTCAAATAACAATTCCACTCTGTCTGAGCACTCAATTGCGGAAAATTAACCTCGTTTTCAAAGGCAATCTCGCTTTCTGCAGGAGCATCAAAAGATATACTGTCGCCAGGGGCAAGTATCAGACTAATCTCACGTGCGCCTCGTTTCTCAAAGGTCAACATTACTTTGTTTTGAAAGGGGATATATCCCTTTAGCTCCAAAGTTGTGCTACCGTCAGTACGAATAGAATCCAACAGATAGGTGTTACAATCATAATGTGTATACAGAAATACATCTTGCGGTGTAGAGGCTATAGCGGGCTCTACATTAACTCTGATATGTATGTTAGATGTTGAGTCTAAGACAGATTGTTCTTGTGCTACAGACAATACATTCTGAGCATCGAGAGCAGGCTTTGTCGCTTGGCAGCTGATAAAGGCTACCACTAGCATAAGTTCACAGATAGATAGAATAGTTTTCTTCATTATAATTTGATTTTGTTTCGGCGGCAAAGGTATAGAAAAACTCCGATAGCCTGATGCTACCGGAGTTTGCAAATAGTTTGCATTTGGTGTTTAGAGGGTGCGGATCACCTCGTCCCAGTCTTTTGCACTGGCTTTTTTGCCAAATGTCTTTTCGTATAGACGACTGCGAACAGTAGAGATGGCAGCCTTGCTGCGGAGGGTGAGCGTGGCAATGCGAACGGGTTCAAAGCCTGCTTTGAGTAGCAGACTGACGTGCAGTTCGTGAGTAGATGGATGACACAGATGCATCAATCGTCCTGTGAATCCATCATATACCTCATCGATGGCCTCCGACAGGTTTATCCAGTCATCATCTGTTGGGTGCTCATTGTCTGACATTGTAGCCAGTCGTTGCCATATCTCTGTACTCTCAATCGTTTGTTCGGCTCGTTTTATCTCTTCAACGTCGGTCTTTGCATAGTTCTTTTTCAACTGTTGCAGGTGCTGGATACGCATCTCCATCAGTTCCTGGCGACGGCGATGACGCTGGATATAGGTAGCAAAGAGCACAACTATTATCACCACAAAGGCTATACCTATTATAATTATAATCTGCTTAAAATGATTATCGGCTTTCAGTTGCACATTCTCTTCTGCCTGTTTCTGATTGTTGTAAAAAGCGTCGGCTTGGGCGATAGCTTCGTTGTTGGCGATAAAGTTTAACTCGTCGTTCAAATCCTTGTAACGTGTGAAATGGTCTTCGGCCTCGGCAGCTTTACCTTGTTTAATGGCTATATGAGTCAGAATCTCATGCACATCACGCTTACTTACCGAGTTGCCCTCTTCCATCACTCGCTGGCCAAAATAGAGCGCAGAATCAATCCTGCCAGTGTGGTAATATACGCTTGCTAACAAGGCATCAACCTTATGACGCCCGCCTTGCATTTGCTTATCCTTCAGGGGAAGAGCCAATCCCTTGGCAGCATTATACTTCCCGCTTTCGCAGTAGTAGCTGGCCATATCGAACCTTAGTTCGTCTTGTTCATCAAACAGTCCGGCTTTTGTGGCTAAGACAAATGCGTCGTTAAGGTACGATAACATACCTCTTGGCACGCGTTCCATCTTAAACGACTGACTGATATAGCGCATTGCATGAATCATGCTGAGTGTGTCGCCCTGATTTTCGGCATAGTGCAGAATGTAATTGGCATAGCGATTGGCCATATCGGGCATATTCTGGCGAAGTAACAGTTTCACCATCCTTTCGTACAAATCGATATGCTGAGGCGTGATTTCGGTTGGCAACAGCTCTTCGGCCTTATGATAATAGGCGATGGCCTTGGGACCATCGCTG
Organism: uncultured Prevotella sp.; assembly: GCA_900315765.1. Taxonomy (GTDB): domain Bacteria; phylum Bacteroidota; class Bacteroidia; order Bacteroidales; family Bacteroidaceae; genus Prevotella. The sequence goes on from ONAK01000050.1 coordinate 68,053, forward strand.
CAGTTAGCTGCTATCGAACCAGCTATGATATAACTACGTATCAGTTTTTTCTTATCGCCTACCTCCTCGTAATAATCCACTATTTCGTCAGCAGCCTTGAAGTTGCGCTCGGGCGACTGCTCGTCGTTCATCTCAAGAGTCAACAGCATATAATAATGCTTCACATAGTCGGCACAATTATCCGTCTGTCCCTTAAGTTGGGCCAATTCCTTTCGAGCTAAATCACGATTATGGCGATGGTCTATCTTGTCGAGCTCGTGATAATAATATTCGTTGCCGCTATAATGGCAACCCGACAGCATCGTGATGGCAAAGAACACCATCGAGAGTAGATAGCATTTCCTTATCGTCGAATTGTTACGTTGAATTCCTTTTATTATCTTTGCGTTCATTTCATCTTCACAATTGTGATTGACGATGCAAAGATAGTGAATGCTGATGAAACCACCAAACATATTTTGGGCAAAAGGCGCAGATTTGTGACAAATGAGACAATTGGGACAGGGATTTTTATTATCTTTGCAGCCGGAATTGCATGATATGAACGAGACTAACAAAGGATTTATACAGTTGCACTTGAGTGTGATGCTGGCGGGCTTTACGGGCTTGTTTGGCCGACTGATCACGCTGAACGAGGTTGACATTGTGTGGTATCGCATGGTGTTTACCAGCGCTATACTGCTGGTGTTTACAGGCTTGCCAAAGGTGGGTTGGCGTAAGTTTCTGCAGCTGTGCGGCTGTGGAGCGCTGCTGGGATTCCACTGGATATTGTTTTATGGCAGCATCAAGGCATCGAACGTGTCGATAGGTGTAATCTGCTTCTCGCTGATAGGATTCTTTACGGCTATACTAGAGCCACTGATTTACAAGCGACGACTGTCGTGGACGGAGCTGCTGTTCTCGCTGATAACGGTGGCTGGCGTGATGTGCATTTTCTCGTTCGACGCTCGATATCGCTACGGCATAATGATTGGCGTGGTGTCGAGTGCTGTGTGTGCTCTCTACGCCATCTGCAACAAGAAGGTGAGCGTGGGCGTGCGCAGTCGCACGGTGCTGATGTATCAGATGTCGGGCGGGCTGGTGCTGGTGTCGATGATCATTCCATTATATCTGCAGGTATTCCCATCGCAACAGCCTGTGGTTGTGATACCCAGCGGGACGAACCTGTGGCTAATGCTCTGCCACTCGCTGTTCTGCACAGTGGCTATGTATCTGCTTCAGATTCAGGCGCTTAAACGACTCTCGGCCTTCACCGTGAATCTGAGTTACAACCTTGAACCGTGTTACACGATTATTCTGGCTTTCCTCATCTTTGGCGAGGGCCGAGAGATTAACTTCTCGTTCTACATCGGCATAGGCTTGATACTGCTGAGCGTGCTGCTGCAAACCAAGCGCGCCTGGAGCCGATAACGATTATCTGTATACGTCTTCTTTCTTAAGTTCTACCACCTTGCCGAAGCGGGCGAGGGCTTTCATATCGGTGAGTTTCTTGTCGCCGATGATGATCCATACGCGGTTATTGTTGGTGCCGATGTGCTGCTGGTGGAACTGGATGACATCCTGAGCAGTTACACTTGGCAGCAATCGGGCGATGGCGGCACCAGGAACGGTTGTGTTGCCCAGCATGCGCTGGTTGGCCACGTAGGCTGGCATATTACGGAAGGCAGGATAGCCACTCTGTATCTCGTTAAGCACGCTCTGGCGGGCGGCATCAAGATTGTTCTCCTTCATAGGCATCTGGCGCAGCAGAGAATCAACGGTAGCAAGGGCTTCAAGTGTTTTATCGGCCTGGGTACCGGTGGCTGTGATGTAGCCCTGAACGGCCTCAGGATGCTGTGCCAAAGAGGTGGTAGAGGCCTGTCCGTTGGTACTGTAGGCCAACGAACGGAACTCGCGAACGTTCTGGAAGAGTACCGACGACATGTTTCCACCGAAATACTCGTCGAAGAGGGCCAGCTTGGCACGCTCATCAACCGTGGGCAGCGCACCTATGGCGTCGTAGCTTACCACATAGTTCTGGCGCGACTTGGGCACGTTGTAGAAATAAACCGTAGGCTCGGTGTACTGCTGCAATGGGCGGAACGTATCGGCCGCCTTGCGTGTACAATTACTCAATGGCAATGCCTGCTGCGCTGCTGCTGCAACATCGTCGATTGACTTGGTACCGCAATACAGCAACTCGCAATCGTACTGCTGCAACTCGCGGAACAGGCTGAGCAGATCTTCGTTCTTAAGTGCCTTTATCTCTTTCTTGCTAAGCTGATTGAGATATGTAGACTTACTGCCATACATCACGAATTCGCGCATGGGGGCGAGAACATCGCTCTTCTGCTTGCCAAAGCTCTTGCGATCAACCTTATCGGCGTCCTTGGCATCGCTCAGAGCCTCATCGTCGCCCTTGGCCGAGCGCAGGAAGTGAGCCAGCAGGCGGAGGGCTGGCACGAACTGCTTATCGGGACCTGTAAGGTTGAAGCCGAATGTACGGGGACCAGCACCTATTTCAAGCGTGGTGTTTATCTGCTGCCAAGCCTTCTCAAGCTGCTGTTTCTTAAGCGAATCGGTGCCAAGTGCAGAGAGGTAAGATGCCAACACATCGAGTGCTGGTGAGTTAAGCTTGCCATCCTTAAAGCGCAGCGTAAAGGTAAAGATATCGTTGATGGGGTTCTGCTTATAATATAAGGTGGCGTGATTGCTCAACTGCTTGGTGTCTACATCCTTCTGCAAGTCTACAGTACGTATCTCTACCTTATTTACAGGTATCTGCTCCAGCTGAAGGGCAAAAGCCGACTTGGCATCCATATTCTTTGGCGATATGGGCTTATAGCCAGGCTGTTTCAGAGTCTCCTTATCAGGTGTGCCGTACTTCTTTACCAGAGTTACGTAGTTGGCGCCGTAGTACTTCTTGGCGGCAGCCACCACATCGGCCTTGGTAAGGCGCTTAATACCTTCAATCTTATCGAGCGCATCCTGCCAGGTCTTGCCTTTCGAGAACAGATCTATCAACTGCTCAGAACGGCTGCTGATAGTCTCCAAATTCTGCTCGGCACTCATCACCATCTCTTGTTTCAGGGCCTCAAGCTGGGCGTCGCTGAAGTTACCGTCCATCACCTGCTGAATCTGCTCCATCACACGTCCCTGGGCGGTTTTCATCTTTCCAAGAAGTTTTGGAATGATGAGCACAGCAGTACCAGCGGCATCGTCGAAACCAATGTTCATGGCGAGTGATGCCATCACCTTGTGCTCGTTCATGAGCGAGTCGAGCAGACCTGCCTTGCCGTTAGACAGCAGACCGTTAGCCAGCTCCAGAGCATTTGCATCGGGCTCATAGTCGGTTGCTCCCTTGAATACCAACGCCTCAACGCCAATAAGCGGTATGGGGAATACAATCTCCTGACGCACACCAGCCTGAATCTCAGGCATCGGACTATAGCCACGCTGTGGCACAGGTCCCGTCTGCACGCGTCCAAAGGTCTTCTCCAGAAGAGCTGTCAAATCGTCGCTGGGATTGATATCGCCACAAAGCACCAAGCACATATTCGAGGCCACATAGTACTTCTTATAGAAATCGGCCATATCCGAGAGGCGTGGGTTTTTCAAACTCTCAGTAGAGCCAAGTATTGGATATGCATAAGGCTGAGTCTTGAACACAGCACTCATGATTTTCTCCATTGCATCGCCCGCACCATCGGCCGAACGGTTCTTTTCTTCGTACACATTCTCAAGTTCGCCTTGGAATCCGCGATAAACGGGGTTCATCAGTCGCTCAGAGTTGAGCCAGCACCACTGCTCGATGAATTGGGGCAAAAACTCGTTGTGATAGTAGGTCATATCGTAGCCGGTGCCCGCATTCAGTCCGCTACCACCATACTTTGATATCAGGCGGTTGAACTCGTTAGGGATAGCAAAATCAGCAGCTTTAATGCTTAGCTCGTTTATCTTCTTCTGAATACTACTGCGCTCAGCATCGTCCTTGGTCTGCGACAGCAGGTCGTATTGGGCCGAAATGCTATCAAGCAGGGGCTTTTCGGCTGCGTAATCGATAGTACCCATGCGGTCGGTACCTTTAAACATGATGTGCTCAAAGTAGTGGGCGATACCTGTGTTGGGACAATCCTTTGCTCCTGCCCTTACTACAACTGCACCAAAAACCTTGGGTTGCGAGTGGTCTTCGTTAAGCCAAACGGTCATGCCGTTGCTTAGTTTAAGCTCTTTTACTTCGAGTTGTGCCGTAGCCGTTAGCGCAACGACCAATGCGGCAAATGACAATGTGATTCGTTTCATACGTTCTAAGTCAATTAGGTTCTGAGTGCAAAAGTAATCTTTTTTACAAGTAAAAAGAAATTTAACTGAAGAATTTATATTTTTTTCGTACCTTTGCAGGCGTTATGAAGATAGTAATAATAGGTTCGGGTAATCTGGCCACGCAGTTGTCGCTGGCTTTGAGTGATGCTGGGCAGGATATCCTGCAGGTGTTTAGCAAGACCGAGGAGCATGCACGTGAGCTGGCAGGCAAACTGGGGTGCGGATATACGGCAAACGCCGATGAAATCGACGGAAATGCCGATGTGTATATCATATCTGTAAAGGATGATGCCATCAGCGATATAGCCCAGAAGGTATGCGAGAAAGCGAGCAATGCGGTGGTTGTCCACACGGCTGGCAGGCAGGGTAAGCTTCCGCGAGATCCCATGTTTCCTTGAGGCATCGGATGATGAGACGCTCAACACAATCCGCAAGATAGCCGATGGAATCAGCGAAAATGTGGTATTGGCCAACTCGGCTCAACGCAAGAAGATACACTTGGCAGCTGTGCTGGCTTGTAACTTTACAAACCACTGTTACCGACTGGCAGAAAAGGTGCTGCAGGAGGAGCAGATTGATTTTAAGCTGTTCCTGCCGCTTATCGATGAAACGGCCAGAAAAGTATCGGTTCTATCGCCCAAACAGGCCCAGACGGGACCGATGATGCGCTGGGATACTGGCGTGATGGACATGCAGATAAACCTGCTAAGCGATGAGCGCACCAAGCAGATATACCGCCTGATGGCCGAAAGCATTCACGAGGATGCTACATCAGCAGATGATACATGCCGCCAGCCAAAGGCTTAATGACGCCTTTCATCTCTAACTGAAACAGCAGGGTGGTCATCTGATGGATGGCGATGCCCGTCTTTACACTGATGATATTAAGCTGAAGATCGTTGGTTTGTTGCAACAGACTAACGATTTTCTGTTCCTCGGGCGAGAGTTCCGGGAAGAGCTGGCGCTCGATGCCATCGGCAAGAGCCTGCTTGCGCACAGCATCATACTGCCATCCCATAGCCTTCACAAAGTCTTCTGCACTACAGATAAGCCCTGCCCCATTGTCGCGAATCAGATTGTTGCAACCCTCAGAGAACGGCTGACCGATGTTTCCTGGGAATGCAAACACTGCCCTATCGTAGCTCTGGGCTATCTCTGCAGTTATCAGACTACCACCTTTCGCCGCACTCTCTACAACGATGGTTGCATCCGACATACCTGCCACAATGCGATTCCGACGCACAAAGTTGGCCTTGTCGGCATTGGTCAGCGTCATAAACTCAGTCAGCAGTCCGCCGTGCTCCACCATTTTGGCTGCGGTATCACGGTGATGATAAGGATAGATCTGATCGAGTCCATGTGCCAGCACGCCGATGGTCTCATAGCCATTTGCCAGCGATTCGCGATGGGCACAGATATCTACGCCATAGGCCAAGCCGCTCACAATAAGCACCTGCGGACACATCTCGTGCAACTCTCTGATAAACTTATGGCACAAGTCTCGTCCGTAGTTGGTAATCTGTCGGGTACCAACCATGCTGATAATCTTGGTCTGATTCAGGTCGGAATTACCTATATAATAAAGCACCAAAGGGGCATCGGCACATTCCAGCAGGCGCTGCGGATAGTCATCGTCGAGCAGCGTACAAGCACGTATCTTATGCTCCTCCATATATTTCACCTCGGCCTCAGCACGTTTCATCGCATCGCCCCAGTCATTCAGCGCCTCAACCAGTCGTGGCGTGCAGCCTTCTATCATATCGCCCACCTCGTGGCGGTGTTCATACAGATTCTGGGCACTTCCGGCAGCCTTGTAGATCTCCAGAGCCTGCTGGAAGTTAAAGTTCGTCAGGCGAGTCAACGCCATCGCATAGAATGTTTCCTGATTCATCTCTATTTTTCTTTCCGTCTTAAGTATTCATATCCAAAGCGACAACGCAAGCAGTCTTTCTTGTCGCAGTATTCCTTTTTAAGTTGTATCAGCGCCTGTGAGTCACCAGCCGACTTGACGGGCAGTCCCACCTGCTGCCACATACGGATAATGTGGTTGTTCTCGGCCTTCAACTGCTCCAGAAAGTCGAAAGCCCTGTCGCAAAGCACCTCCTTGGTAGTGTGCCTTCCGTAGGCAAACAGCATCGGTATGGCCGTATTAATCATCAGCAGGTTGATAGAGCCATACGACAGGTGTTTCTCGCTTTTCGTACTTGTTGAGCCGAAGGCGTAGTGCGTCTCCCAATAGGGGGTTACCTGCGATTTTAGCACCTGCTTCAACTCGTCGAGCGTTTCGCACTCCATGAGCTGACTCAGTCCTGCCTTCTGCTGATAATACAGGTTGGCCAGTTGCGAGATGCGTATATGCGGAAAGTTCTGCGGGCGCAGTCTGAGGAATCGCCAGAGCTTAAAATCTATCGGTTTCATCGAGAACTTATGGGCCAGATACTGGTATTCATTGCGCAGTTTGGCAAAGTAACCATCGTTGAGCGCCTCGCGCTGGTAATACTCCGGGATGGCCTCCAACTCCAACAGTCCTGCCTGCCCCATAAAGATGGCCTCTATCTGGAACAGGTCGTCGCGATGATGCGCCACAGCATTCAGAGGAATGTTATAGGCCCACTGCTCAAACACATCGCCATTGATGCCGAAACCGTAGTTTCGCGCCAGCGTAACGAAGTAGGCATCCTCCCACGAGCCGTTACATCGCTCGGCACGCTTACGGATAGCCTCCGTCTTCTGTTCCAGGCGTTCGGTCTGCAGGGCAGCCATCCACGAATGGATGATGAGCGACGACAAGTCGGGAATCACCTTGTAGCAGGGAGGATACTCGTCGGTTCTCTGCAGCTCGTCGTAGTGTTGCTTCACCTCTTCAGGCACACTCAGTTGCAGCTGCGGCACGTATTCTCCGTTCGACTTCATCACCTCCGTATCCAGTTCTGCAGCCACATGCAGCACCACGTTATCATAACGGCTGTCCTTGTCGTGCCCATGTAGATACCAGTCGCTCGACTTGTCGTGAATCTCCACATTGCCCACCCACATGGTGGTGCCTATTCTTACTTTTGCATTAAAGAAATCCGGTCCGGCATTGCGGTTGTGCAATCCGGGATCTATAATCTCAACAAACTGTCCGTCATTTGTTGTAAGATCTTTGAGCGGAAAAAGTTTATGTTTCCACGTATAGTGGAGAAGCTGTTCCATTGTTGTAATTTAATTTTTTGTCTACAAAAGTACAACAATCCCACGAAACTGCCAAATTTTATCAGAAAATATTTGTATCTTTGCACCCGAAATGAAGATAGGAGACATAGAATTCGGACAAAAGCCTGTGTTTTTAGCACCCATGGAGGATGTTACAGACATTGGTTTCCGACTGCTTTGCAAGCGGTTCGGAGCATCTATGGTGTACACCGAGTTTGTAAGTGCCGAAGCACTTGTTCGCGATGTCAAGTCAACGATTCAGAAGCTTACCATCAGCGATGTTGAGCGCCCTGTAGGCATTCAGATCTACGGTCGCGATGTCGACGCGATGGTAGAGGCAGCTAAGATCGTAGAACAGGCCGGTCCCGATTTGATCGACATTAACTTCGGCTGCCCTGTAAAAAAGGTTGCCGGCAAGGGTGCTGGAGCAGGCATGCTGCAGAACATACCCAAGATGCTTGAGATTACCCGCAAGGTGGTAGAAGCCGTTAAGTTGCCCGTAACCGTAAAAACGCGCTTGGGCTGGAACCACGAGCAGCTCATTATCACCGAGCTGGCCGAACAGCTGCAGGATTGCGGCATCAAGGCGCTCACCATTCACGGTCGCACCCGCAGTCAGATGTACACCGGCAATGCCGACTGGACGCTGATAGGCGAGGTAAAGCGCAATCCGCGCATACATATTCCTATTATAGGTAATGGCGACATCCATAATCTTGACGAAGCCGACAAGGCTTTCGAGACCTACGGCGTTGATGCCATCATGATTGGTCGCGCCACCTTCGGATGTCCTTGGATTTTCAGTCGCGAGGAGCTCAACTTCAATCAGAAACTCGACATCCTCGAAGAGCTGCTTCGCATCAATGTAGAGCGTATAGACGAGAAACGAGGCATCCTCCATACCAGAAGACACCTCGCTGCTACTCCTATATTCAAGGGTATTCCCGATTTCCGTCAGACGCGTATTGCCATGCTGCGTGCCGAGACGATGCCCGAGCTCATGCAGATACTCGAAGACACAAGGAAACTGCTCGGATAATCCGCTTTTTTAGTTCCAATTCATCAACTGGCGCAGATAGGCTGTCAGCTCGCCTGCCATCTTCTCGTCCTGATAAACATTTGGATGCCAGTCGTTGCCGTACCACTCTTCGCCGCTTATCGGCTCCATGTCAAAGCGGTAAACCTCCTTATCGCCTGCCTTCTTAGCCTCAGCAGCCACCTCGTCGAGCAGCTGTTTTACTTCCTTCAGCTCCTTTTCGTAAAGCATCGAGCCCGACAAGAACACAATCTTGGCCTTGGGATTATGCTGGCGCACCAGCTGCAGCAGTTTCTTGTAGTTCTGCTTCAGCAACTTCAGGTCGTAGTTGTTGGTCGAGGTATCGTTGGTGCCCAGGTTGATGCAGATAACTGCGGGCTGGTAACGACCGAAGTCCCAGCTCTCGCGCAAGAAAGAAGCCTCCTGGCGGAGTTCTGGCTTCCAGGCATAACCCGTATACTCATACTGCACCAGCATGTTCGACTCGGGATTACCCGTTCTTGGGCCGTTATAGTTGCGATAGGCACCAATACCGCTGCGAGCCACCACCCAGTGCTGGGCATTCAGATTGCGCGCTGTTATCGAGGCATAGCTGTAATAATGATTCTCGGTAGCATAGTCGAAACCTTCCTCCTTCTTCAGACCCTCGTTGCCATAGCCACAGGTAATGGAATTACCGATGAATTCTATCTTTCTGTCAGGAAAAGCAGGTGCATCTACCAGTTTCTTGCCTTTGTCGAGCACAAAGCCCCAGAACTCAGGATACATCTCATACCCCTCAATAGCATACATCAGTTTCACTTGATGCGTTCCCTCCGGCAGGGCTGTAGCCAGGGTTACCACCGAGTCGCGCTCACCCATAAACGACACCTTGAAAGGCTCGGCATTGTCAATCTGAGCCATAAAATAGCCACTCTTGGGTTTGGCTATCATCCTGAGCGATGTGCCCTCGAAGGCCGCTCTTATCTGTATGCCTGGGAAGTTGAAAGCCGGGCGCTCCGGATTTGTAAAACTGATGCGCCCCGCATACAGTATATGTGGGTCGGAGGCACTCACTACGGTTCCCTTGATAGGTACGGTTACGATGGCCTGCATACTCATACAGACCAATGCCAACAATGCTGTTAAAGCACATTTCTTCATTTTTTTGTTATTCTTTATGTTCATTCTTTAGTTTTCAAGGTGCAAATATACAAATAAAATTGTACACAGAGGTGCAATGATACTAAGAATTTTAATAAAAAAAATAAAAAACTCTGTATCTCAGTGTCTCTGTATTTCACATTTTGCTTATCTTTGCAGCAAATTTTTAATCATTATTATATTTATGGAACCACATCATGCCATTTACGACGCTCGCGAGTTAGGTACTCCGCGAATGATGATTCTTGGTGTACAGCACCTTTTTGCTATGTTTGGAGCTACGGTTCTTGTGCCGCTGCTTACTGGTCTCGACGTATCGGTAACACTGCTGTTTGCTGGTATCGGAACACTCATCTTCCATTTCATATCCAAATGGAACGTACCTGCTTTCCTCGGCTCTTCGTTTGCCTTCCTTGGAGGTTATGCTTCGGTCAAGGAGATGGGCACGAGCCAGGGGCTTACCGAGACACTTGCTCTCGATTATGCCTGTCTGGGTGTAGCGTGTGCAGGACTTATGTACTTTGTTATGGCCGGACTTATCAAGTCGTTCGGAGTAAAGAAGATACTGCAGTACTTTCCACCAGTAGTTACCGGCCCTATCGTTATCGCTATCGGACTGGTTCTTTCAGGTTCGGCCATCACTAACTGCCAGACTAACTGGCTGCTGGCCATCATAGCAATTGTCACCGTTATCGTATCGTCGGTATGGGGCAAGGGCATCATCAAAATCATTCCTGTACTTCTGGGTGTTGTTGTATCTTATTTAATCGCTGCATGTATGGGCGAAGTAGACTTCTCACCTCTTGGCGAGGCAGCATGGGTGGGATTCCCCATAGAAAAGGATCATACCATACTCGCTGTTCTTGAAGACGGCAACACTACGCTCATGCTGTCGGCCATCCTTGCCATCATGCCTATTGCCTTTGCAACCATCATGGAGCACATAGGCGATATGTTTGCCATCAGTTCTACCGTAGGTAAGGATTTCCTTAGCGAGCCAGGATTGCATCGCACACTTAGCGGCGACGGTGTGGCTACTGCCATTGCATCGGTCTTCGGAGCTCCTGCCAACACCACTTACGGCGAGAATACCGGTGTGCTTAATCTCACCAAGGTTTTCGATCCAAAGGTTATTCGTATAGCAGCATGCCTTGCCATCATACTTGCATTCTGTCCTAAGTTTGCATGCCTTGTACAGCTCATGCCTGCTGCCACCATCGGTGGTGTAAGTCTTATCCTTTATGGAATGATTTCAGCTGTTGGTGTGCGCAACCTGGTTGAAGAGAAGGTCGACCTTAAGAGTTCGCGCAACGTGTTTGTTGCTGCACTTATCCTTGTGTTGGCTATCGGTGTAAAATATGGAGCCAACGACGATATCGCCATTGGCCCCATACATCTTTCAGGTCTTGCTATTTCAGCTATTGTAGGTATCTTCCTGAATGCTATCATGCCCGATAAACTTGGCATGAAGGTTAAGTCATTCAAAGGAAAGGAGAAATCATAATTTACTTTGATACCTTCTTTCCGTCTACAATGTAGATTCCCTTAGGAAGATTATCAAGCGATTTAGCTGACATACGCACTCCGTTGAGGTTATAGATACCCTTTGAGGCATCTGTAACCTCATCTTTTTTCACATCCTTAATACCGCTGGGCACACCACCAAGTCCGCGAACGAATCCGGCATACACATGTTTGCGGTAGTAGTTCAGATCCCAGATTCCTACAGGCTCATTTCTACGCCACATACTTGGAGTGTCAGGTGCATCGGTTGGGCACCACTGGCATATACCCCACTGCTGCTCAGGAGGCACAATACGGAAGAACTCTTTGAATATCCACTCATAGAGGTCGGCCATCTTCTTGTGTTCAGCTTCGGTTAGCTGGTTTGTCTTGATGGAGCCAGCCCATTTGTTTGAACCACGAACATAGCCCATATCCATCTCGCTTACACGCACCAGCTTACCCGATGCTGCCATCAATTCAAACATCTTGGTGATGTGCTGTTTGGCACTATTCATCAGATTAGCATCCTCATAGCAGCTGATGTGCATCTGAGTGCCGATACCATCAATCTTGGTCACACCATCGGCCTCCCACTTCTTAATCCAGTTGATGAGACTCTTCACCTTCTTATTGTCATCCCAGTCCGACTCCAGATTATAGTCGTTGATAAAGAGTTTCACATCCTCAGGACCATACTTACGGGCCAGACGGCAAGCCTGACGCACATATTCCAAATCGCCCATATAGTCCTGCCAGTAGAAGGCGTCGCCACCTACATCCCATGTGGCATTGGGGTTGCCGTTAGGACTATAGCTCTCTGAGTGCTGCAACAGATAGTTACCCTGACCGTCGTTGCCGCCACCCGAGATAGCCTCGTTCACCAGGTCCCAGGCCTTCACCTTTCCATCGCAGGCTTCCATCATGCCCTTAATCCACTTGTCCATAGCATACACCAGTGTGTCGTGCATCTCCTGAGCTGTCTGAGGAATGGTTGCGCCCTTGTAGCCCTCGAACTTGATGTTCTTGATATAGATATCACCTACAAAATCGCCGCACTGCAACATAAAGAAGCTGGTTTCAACAATGCCCTTATATTCTACCGACACCTCCTGCCATTCGGTGGTGAAAGGAATATCAGGATATTCGCCATTGTTCCAGTCGCCCAGCTTACTGTGCAGCTTTCCTGCCTTCGAACCTTTTACGGTCATGGTCATCTTGTAGGTCTTGTCCTTCTCTACAAGGATGTTTTCCATGGCCAGGAACTGCACATCCCATGAGTGTTCACACATCTTTGTTGTGTGAATCTTAAGACCATTTGTAGCATCAAAACTAAGAGAATAGCCATAAGTAGACTCATCTGATCTCCAGCTTCCGATGCTCTTCGATGTACGGAAATCCTTACTTGCAATCTCTGTATAAACCTGCTCCGAATTGGGGTCGGGCTTATCGGCAAGCAGCTTCAGCAACCATCCCTTGGGCTGCTGCGAGTGCCAAGCCAGAGTGTGACCGTAAACGTTCAAGCCTGCCTCGGTGGCAGCATTAACGTATTTCTTCACTGTCTCAAAGTTCATGTTGCCATTACCGTCAACACAACTCTGCATCTTCATGGCGTTACCTGCCACGGTCTCTGTGAAGTTCTTGTTGGTCAAGTTCTTAACCAACGAGTTGTTCAGATAGTCGTTTACGGTTGTACCCGCGCCCAACTTAAAATTAGGGTACTTTGAATAATCAATGTAATTCTTCAACCCCTGATACTCATCCAAGTATCTGTAGTTGTCATTGTTAGGTTTACCTTGTTCAAATTTCTCCTGAGCTGCGGCCATAGTTGACAAACCAGCAGCAATAATCATAATACAAAATTTTTTCATTGCTACTAATAGTATTTATAATTTCGGGCGCAAAGATAGTGCAATATATTTGCAACGGATTTTCGGCATAACATATTATGGAGCATAAATTCAGGAAAACAGATAATGGCATTGACCTGCAGGCGCTACTTGACTTCTGCAAGAAAGAGGGCAAGTTGGTGGAATATCGCAAGGGTGAACAATTGGAGCGCGAGGGCGACCCAGCACGATGGTTTGCCTTCGTGGAGAGCGGTTGCTTCAAATTCATAACACGAGGCATTAGCGACGGACGCGACCACCTCACATGGTTCTCGTTCGAAGGAGAGTTCGTGGCCGACTATCCTTGCGTTCTGACTGGTCAGACGTCTCAGGCTACTATTGAAGCTATGATGCCATGTCGTGTGTGGAGAGTTAGCGGTGAGCAGCTGCTCAGTTTTTTCAATCAGAGTATCAAGAATATGGAACTGCGTGCCGTTATAGGCGAGCACATGCTCAACCAGTTCAAAGCACGCTATCAAGATTTTCACCGTGCCACACCTTATGAACGCTACAATCTGTTGATGCGACGCTGTCCTGGTATAGTGGAGCATCTCAACCTACAGGATATCGCTTCGTTCCTTAACGTTACTCCAAAGACCATCAGCAAGATCCGTAAGGAAATCACTTTCGGCAAAGAATAGATAAACTCTTAATTTGACCTTAGCCATTTTCATTCGTATTAATTTTAGAGTAAAAAGAATGACTCAAACAGAGCGCGATATCATTATCCGCTGTCAACAAGGAGATAAGCAAGCCTTCCGTTGGGTAGTGCAGAAGCATCAGCAGATAGTATTCTCGCTGGCGCTGAAGATGTTGTGCGACGAAGAAGAGGCTAAGGACATGGTGCAAGATACATTTATTAGAGTGTGGTTAAGCATCAGAGATTACGACCCGCAGCGAACTTTTACAACTTGGCTCTATACTATTGCTTCTCGGTTATGTTTGGATAGGTTGAAGCGTAAAAACCGTATATTATCTGTGCAAGAAGACGAGCTCGTTCTAAAAAACTATGCATCTGACACAGATAGCCAACGAATCTTGGAGAATAGCGAATGGATATCTATAGTAAGGCTGATGGCCGATAAGCTTAGTGCTAAACAAAAGCTGGTGTTCACGCTTTGCCAATTAGAAGGTCTATCGTCAGAAGAAGTACAGGAAATAACTGGGTTCGATGCCCGTCAGGTAAAGAGCAATCTTTATGCTGCTCGCCAAACGATACGCAAAAGATTAATTGAATTAGGTTATGAGTGATATTAACGACATATTCGAAAGGCTGAAAGGTCAGAAGCCTGTAATCAGCAACCCTGATGAACTGACAGACCTCATCATGGATAGTCTGCCAGACATCAGCGAAGCCACAGAGCCGACAGGGGCTCGAGTGGTCAAGATGCGCTGGTGGATGGCTGCAGCAGCAAGCCTTATTATTATAATAGGTATAGGAACTATTTGGATGTTTGATAATGAGCAGCCAAAGCCACAAAAACTTACTGCGCATCATTCTGTTGTTACAGCAACTCCTAAAGTTGTTGTGGATTTGAAATCCACAACGAAAGAATACGGGGATTTGAAATCGCCTGTAACGAAGACATCTGGTGACTTAAAAACATCTGTAAATACTAAGGTGAAAACAGAAGAAGACAAAACGGAGAAACAATCCCACACAGCAGTGATCTCCAACCTTCATTATGCAGTCTGCACACCAGAGGAAGACTCTGCATATCAGGCACCCAGCCGTATGGTTGAATTCATTAACAAGATAGCCGATTATAATAATGTAAAGGCTATGCCGCTTATGTGTGCCTTGGGTAGCGACGACAGTACCGCTGTCAGCGTGGCCTACGTCTTTGAGGACAATAAAGAACTCAACCTCTTTAGCCGACTGTTGCAGGCTTCTTCACACTGAAGGATTTGCGCAAGAACGAAAAATACCTCTGGATAGCAGAGCGCATTGTTGGCGGTCGCATCCTTCTCTTCTGTTCTCAGTCTCCGATAGAAGCGGACGTCTCATCAGCCTGTTACCAAAATTATCGTGAACAGCTGATGCATGCCAACTATAGTACATCTAACTTTTAAAAACGAAGCCGTATGAAAAGAATCATTTTAATAAGCCTTCTGGCTGTGTTTGGTCTAACCTCACAGGCACAACCTCATGAATACGCTAAGAGAATGGGCATGTTTATCTCTAGTCCTCAAGTAAAAAAAGATCCGAAGACGAATAAGACTACAGCCCGATGGTATGATACGAATATGGCTTGGGTTAAGGACTATTGTGAAGTTGAGAATGTTGCCACGGAGAAGGACATCCTAAATATCTTCCCTGAGATGAATAACTTGCCATACAATGAACCCTATATACCAATGAGTTGGCGACTGACTAATGAGAATAATGAGACCGTGCTGCACTGCTACTTCCCTATGCCTGCCGATGAAGTCACCAACATGTGGTTGGCCTCAGAAGAAACGTGTATTGTAGACCAGGAGACTGGTGCACAATACCGTATCCGCCGAACTGAACCAGATACTTACCGCAAGCACTTCACACTCAAGGCAAAAGCTGGCGATGTGGTAGACTTGAAGGTTTACTTTGCTCCTCTGGCAGAAACTACGAAGGAAGTAAGAATCTACGGTCTTCCTAACTGGGGAATGATGGGTTCTCCTGTTGCTCCAGTCACCATCCGTCATGAAGCCTATGGTACATTCGAACCACTGGGATACGATACCATTCCGCAGTTCCATAAGCCCATTGTGTACAAAGAGCACATGTACGAAGACAAACCCTACGATATGCAGAACTGGAACACCTGGAAGGTTATGAGAGGAGCACATCTGATCAAACCTTTGAACGATGAAACGATGGCTCTATGGCGCACACCAGAAGCTACATATCTCGCCATTGGCTATGAACAGAATTGGACCACCGAGTATTGGAGTTTCGGTCACGACATTAAACTGCTTGACAACGCAGGTCGCCAGTACAAGATCCGCGAAGTGCAAGGTCTTCCACTCGACGAACTATTCTTCATGGAGGGCAATGCTGGCGATTATGTAGCTTATGTGTTGGTCTTCGATCCTCTGCCTCTCAATATATCTGCTATCACTTATATCGAACCTGAGGGTGAGCCCTTTAATGCTTGGGGAGCCAATTGGTCAGGCAAAGTAGTTTCTAACATCAGTATTCAACAGCTCCGCGACAACCAGAAGTTGTTTGATTATCATCCTAGAATCATTGTGAAATAACAATAAACTTAAAACACCTAGCAAATATGAAGAAACCAATTATTACTATTCTGTTTTCCATCGTCGCATTGATGGGACTGGCACAGACAAAGACTGCAACTATCACTGGTTATTCACCCGCTCTGAAAGAAGGCAC
>ONAK01000051.1 GCA_900315765.1 uncultured Prevotella sp.
TGACCATCAGGTTCGTTCACTGGACAGAGATAATCAAAATGGATGCCATCGTGTTCCTCGATGCCCTTTACAGCCGTAGCCATAAACTTTGCAAAATCATCGTAACAATCGTTCTTCAGATTGATGGTACCGCCACGACCAGTATTGGTGGCTAAACCGTTCTGGGTGAAATAAACGGGAGCGGAATTCAGGAATGCCAAGAAATAAGGCACACCGCGCTCCTTGGCGAGTCTTAGGAATTTGCGCTGTCCAGCCTGTTTGGTCCAGTCGTAGGTGCCATCCTTGGTGAGGAAGCACTCCGTACGAGTACCTGGATTTATCTGCGAGTCCTTGCCCTGTTCAGCACTACCAGCTCCCAGATTGAAACGCCACACACTGAGTCCGATGCCACGGGGCTGTCCCTGAGCATCGTTCTCGGTAGAAAAAAGCCAGTCGGCTATTTTCTGTTGCTCTGCTTCATTGTCCCAAAGGCCAATAAACTGCATCGACCAGGCATCTGAGGCACCGAAATGCTGGATGGTCTGACGGGGGGTACTGGTTTGGATAGTGAAAGTCTGGGCTTGGCAACCCATAGCAGTTGCCAGCATCAATAAGCTGATATAGTGTTTCATTTCAATATGTATTTCTTTCCGTTTCTGATAAATATACCTTTCTGTGGATTATTTACTTGGCGACCGCTAAGTGACCATATCTTACCGTCATTGACTGTTGGCAGAGCCTTAACATCACTAATGCCACTCGACTGACCAAGAGACATCACTACCGTTACTACCGAACGTGCTGGAATCTGCATATCAGCGGCATCGCTGAGTGTAGCATCGTACTGCAAGTCGTGCTCCTTATCAGTCACATAGGTTTTTACACCTGTTATCTGACTACCTGAAAGCGCGAGGTTGACATGACGACTGCCACGACTCATATTAACAAGAACTGAAACCAGCGTGTTTCCATCGGGTGAGAGCCACGATGACGACATCAGCCCGTTGAGTTCGTCAGCGCCATCCACCTCCAGACGTTTGAAGCCTGGACGGATAAAACGGCTGTAGTTGCCCAGAACCCAGAGGTTCTTATCGGCTGTGAGTGTACCACCGTTCTTGATATCTCCATAGCTCTCCTCACCAGTGTCGCCCTTAGCGCTCATGCGAATCAGATAAAAGCGGTTTTTCTGGCTCCACTTCTCCTGGGCAAAGGCTGTCCAATACGACCAACCTGTCATATTTCCATAAACAAGATCGCTATGAATAAGTTTTCCCATATAGAGGGCGATATCCATTTTGCTGGCAGCATCGTAGGTGGCAGGGAATGCAGCCGATGTTTCAGGAGCAGCATCGAGCATCGACCACTCTGTCTGCATCACGTCAACACCATATTTCGCAGCCTCATCGCTTACCTGCTGACGGATATCCTTCAAATCGCTGTTTGTACGGAAAGTCCAGTAGCTATGTCCTGCAGCCACCTTGGCCACCGATTTCAAATCGCCCACATAGGTTGTACTTCCCGGATCGAAGAAAGCTTTCAGCTGATTGTTGGCACGCGCCTCATTTCCGCCATAAAGGCAGGTCCATTTGGCGGCTTCTGGAATCAAGATCTTCGCAGAAAGCTGACGGCTCTGCATGCTCTTATCAAGTTCCTTGACAAGGTCGGATATATTTGAGTTTTCCCAAGGCGAGCCTTCCTGTCCATCCTTCCAGTCGAACTGTGGCTCGTTCACGGGATCAATATAGGTAACGGGATAGCCAGCATCCACAAAATGTTCAGTAGTAGTAGCGAGGAATTCAGCAAAGTCGTCGTAACAATCATCCTTCAGATTGCACTTCATACCCTGCCCGTTGGTATTGGCCTTTCCCGATCTAGTAAAATATACTGGTGCCGAATTAGAGAAAAGCAGGAAGTGATCGACACCATACTCCTTGGCCTGCTTCATAAACCACTGCTGTCCGTCGCAGCGGGTCCAGTCATAAGTACCATCTGCATTCAGATAGCACTCGGCACGACGTGTCTCGTCGTCGATATTGCTATTTGCACCCTGCGAAGCAGAACCGGCACCAAGATTGACACGCCAGCACGACAAACCGATACCCTCGGGATTGCCCTGACTGTCGAACTGCTGACTGAAGAGCCAGCGTGCAGCATTCTCCTTCTCAGAAGCACTGAAATAATCGCTGATATATTCGGCAGTCCAGCAGTCGCTGGCACCGAAATCCTGTATAGTCTGTTTAGTCTTAGTAGCGTCGATAAAGATGGTGGCAGGTGGCAAAGCCTCGCCAGCACCCATATAAAAATCATCGAAACAATAGGTGGCCTCGCCCCAACCCGAACGTGGATCGCTCCAGTTACAGCTCAGCACAATATAGATCGACTTAAGTGTCTGCCCAGCAAAAGCAGCCATATCAATGCTTATGCGCTCCCACTCGCCATCGGTAGTGAGTTTGCCCAGATACAGTTGACCGCTCTCTTCGGAAGTATTAAAGCCTATACGCATCTCTTTGGGCTGAATGCTACGATAGGCCATAAAAGTAAGGATGCGATTGGCATCGCTGATAACAACCGGCTGCTGCAGGTCGAGAATCAGAAAGTTCTTCCACCAGTCGGCATCGGCAACATTAGTGGCTCCAACACATTTGTCGGAGGTATTGGCACCCGTTTTCACGGGATTATCCATCACACGCGGCTTCACAGAGAAGAGACTCCCCTGATAGTCCTTGTTAATTTTCAACTTACCTGCTGTGCCGTCTTCAAAGTCGGCCAGAAGTGTGGTCTGTGCATTTGCAGCCAAGGCTATCATTGCACTCACAAAAACTATCAGGGTACGTCTCATATCTCAATATATGTCTATAGTTAAACCTGAAATCTCAATTAATTATAACCAGGATTCTGCTTGATGCTACCATTCGACATGGTAATCTCAGAATTAGGAATAGGGAACAACAGATCGCGAGTCTCGTCGAAGTTATAACCCTTGTTAGAGGCCTCGTTCTGGTTAGAAATCTCCCACTCATCGGTGCTCTCAACTGTATTGTAACGAACAAACGAACCGTTCTGTCCCATCACATTGCAGATGGCAGGCTTACCGTTATCGTCCTTCCAACGACGGAGGTCGAACAGACGGTTACCTTCGAGAGCCAGCTCCAGACGGCGCTCCAGACGAATAGCATCGCGCAGAGCCTTACCTGTAGAAGTAACAGGATCGAGGTTAACACGGTCGCGAACCTGATTCAGCGCCTTCTGTGCCTCAGCATCATTGCCAAGTGCATTCTCAACCTCGGCCTTCATCAGCAGTACATCAGCATAACGCAGCACACGATAGTTCAAGGGGATGTGAGCAGCATCGTAGGGTGAAGGACGACGGTCAACAGGAATATAAAGTTTCATGTTGGCACGTGCACTCTTATGCTTGCTGGGGCTGATGATATAAGGATTATCCTCGTTCCAGGTAGGATCGCCTGGTACGTCGGTCTGTCCGTGATGCAAGATGGTGTACTTCAGACGGATATCGTCGCCAGCATCCTTGAAAGCCTTCTCCAGATTGCTGGTAGGACCACCCCACGACCAACCAGAGTCGTCGCGTGAACCAGTTACTACTGAAAAGCGCTCACCTACACCATAACGGGTATCCTCGTTGGTCTGGAACTCAAAGAGTCCCTCCTTAGAGTTGTTGTAATCCATGCTCCACACCTTAGAGAAGTCGTCGAGCAGCTCGTATTCGCCACTGCTGATAACTGCATCGAGCTGAGTCTTTGCCTCGTTGTACTTCTCCTGATAGAGATATACCTTACCCAACAGGCCCTGGGCAGCCCCCTTGGTAGCACGTCCCATATCGGCTTCAGCATAGGCCGAACGAACTGGCAGCACAGCAATGGCATCCTTCAAGTCCTGCTCAATGAAAGCATAGCTCTCTTCGAGCGAAGCACGCTCAATGCCCTGAGTTTCACTTGGCATCTTCAGACCCTCGATGATAGGCATACCGCCGAAATTGCGAACCAGGTCGAAGAACATAAAGGCACGCAAGAACTTAGCCTCACCAATCAAACGATTCTTATACGCCTCGTCGTTGAATGTGAGTTCAGGAATCTTCTGAATGGCTATATTACACTGTAAGATACCCTTCCAACGGTACTGATAAAAATTCTGAACGGCGTTACCACCCTCGATGGTGTTACCTGTATAGTGACTCAGAGGCAGGTAGTCGCCAGGCTCCTGAGTGGTATTACCCATCCACTCGTCGTCGGTACACATATCTACCAGTCCGTAATGCTTATAAATCTGCCACCAATCGTCGCATGCCAGATAGGCATAGCAACCAATCACCTGCTTTGCACACTCGTCCTCGGTAGCAAAGTAGTTCTTCATATCCTGCTGTCCCAGAATTGGTTCCTCAAGGAAACTTGAGCAGCTGGTCAGCGTAAGTCCTGCGGCTAAAGTCAAGCCAAATAATATCTTTTTCATATCTATATACCTATTTAAATCATTAGAAATTGAGGTTTACCCCCAGCAGGAAGGTGCGTGGGTTAGGATAGCCTGTCCAATCGATACCAGCCTCGGTCACACTACCCATAGCAGCTGTCTCTGGGTCCATACCACTGTAACCAGTGATGGTGAAGAGATTCTGAGCCGAGAGAGAAACACGTGCGGTAACCTTTGGACCAAGCACACTCTTAGGCAGGGTATAGCCAATCTGGAGCAACTTCAGACGCATGTAGCTACCATTCTCTACGAAGAATGTAGAAGGTTTGTTGTGGTTGCCGTTTGCATCGTTTACTGAGAGACGAGGAACATCGGTATTGGTATTGTCGGTGCGCCAAGCCTTATCGTAAGTGCCTGCAATCACATTCACACCATCGGTACCAAAGTAACGATCCTTATTCAGATTATAGATATCATTGCCGAATGTGCCGTAGAACTGAGCCAGGAAGTCGAAGTTCTTATACGAAGCATTCAGGTTAACACCCAGCATCAGATCGGGGAATGGATTACCGATATAGCTCTTGTCGGCCTCGGTAATCTTACCATCGTGGTTCAGGTCCTTATAGCGGAAGTCGCCAGGCTGGGCATTGGGCTGCATCAGCTCACCATACTGACTGGTGTAAGAGCGTACCTCAGTCTCATTCTGGAAGATACCGTCAACAGTATAGCCATAGAACTGAGAGATAGGCTTACCTGCCTCGTTACGGATAATGTTATCACCATTATGACTACCGGTATAGATATAGTCGCCATTCAGGGTGATGGCCTTGTTCTTAACACTTGAGAGGTTCACACCGACACCATAGTTGAAGTCGCCGGCACGATCCTGCCAGTTGATGCCCAGCTCCCAACCTGTAGCACGCATCTCACCTACGTTCTCCCACATCTGACCGTTCCACATAGGATAGCCAAGCAGCAGCAGGTTATCCTTCTTCATCAGCATGTCGTGGCTGGTCTTACGGAACCAGTCGGCAGTAATACGCAAGCGGCTCTGCAAGAAGGCTGCATCAATACCAATATTGTAATCCTCTACAGTCTCCCACTTCAGTTTCTGGTTACCGATACCGCTTACCTGCGAACCTACAACAATCTGGTTGCCCAGCACATAGCGCATGGTACCAATACTGCTCAGATAAGCAGAGTTGTCGATATTCTGGTTACCAACCTTACCCCAACCGAGGCGGATCTTCAAGTCGTCGAATACTTTCTGGTTCTTCATGAAATTCTCGCCAGTGATACGCCAAGCAGCACTTACAGCAGGGAAAGTGGCGTACTTATTACCCTCGGCAAACTTTGATGAACCATCGACACGCACGCTGGCTGTAAGATAGTACTTCTCAGCATAGTTGTACATTACACGACCGAGGTAAGAAATCAAACTGGTATAAGAGTTGTAACCATTGGCATAGTCGTCGGCAGTGCCTGCACTTACATAGCGCAATGTCTCTACATTCGAAGGAATATCATAGCGATAGCCCTGCAGATAGTAGTTCTGGAAACGCTCCATAGTGTAACCAGCCATCACATTGAGATTGTGCTTCTGGTTGAAGGTCTTCATATAAGTCAGCGTATTGGTCCAGTTCCAGTCAACCCAGTTCTCGGCTGTACGCTTTGCCTGGTTGCGGTCGGCCTTTTCCAGATTATCGATGAAGAAGGTTGGTGTGAACTCGTCTGTCAGACGGAAACGGGCATTAACACCAAACTGTGAACGGAAGGTAAGTCCCTCGATAGGTGTGATGCTGATAAATGGTGTGGCCAGCAGACCATACTCGTCGGCACCGGCATCCAAGCGATTCATAGAGGCAACAGGATTCCACTCCTGGTTATTGTTAGAACGTGCATAATGGCTATAGGGGTTGCTATCCCACTCGCTCTCAGGACGATAGATAGGTGTAGTAGGGTCCATACCCATCACAGCACCCAGCAATCCTGGGGTATTCTCCCAGTTCTCATAGCGTGGTGTCAGATCGATACCGGCCTTAACAATCTTATTAAAGTTGTACTCCATTGAGAAACGGGCAGAAAGCTTCTGCCAGTATCCAGTCTTGTACTGTGAATTCTGGCGATAGTAGCCAATGTTTGAAGAGTAGATAAGTTTATCGTTACCACCCGAGAAACCTAAGTTATAATTCTGCTGGAGAGCAGTACCCTTGATAACCTCGTCCCACCAGTCGGTATTACCATTACCCTTGAAAGGCGACACCTGGCCATCGTTGGCATAACGGGCATTATACACCTTCTCATATTCAGCAGCGCCAGCAATATCGGGCTTAGAGAGAGTCTGGAAACCTACTGTTGCCGAAGCAGTGAACTTAGCAGCACCAGCAGAGCCCTTCTTAGTGGTGATCAGAACCACACCATTAGAAGCACGTGTACCATAGATAGCGCTGGCCGAAGCATCCTTCAGCACCTGCATCGACTCAATATCATTCTGGTTCAGAAAGTTGATGTTTGTGCCCACAGGCATACCATCAACCACATACAGAGGGTCGGAACCGTTGATGGTAGAGACACCACGGATGATGACACGAGGTGTAGCACCAGGACCACCAGCACCAGTTACCTGAACACCGTTTACCTGACCCTGCAGGGCATTCATCACATTACCGGTTGATAGCTTCTCCAGTTTCTCACCCTTGATGGCAGAGATAGAGCTGGTAAGGTCGCCCTTCTTAGCAACACCATAACCGATAACTATCACCTCGTTCAGGTCGTTAGCCTCGTCTTCGAGTGTTACGTTGATAACACTCTGACCATTGACGGCCTTCTCTACTGTCTTATAACCTATTGACGAGAATACCAATGTGGCATTTTTATCGACACTGATGGTATAGTCGCCGTTGAAATCGGTTACAGTACCATGTCCTGTACCCTTTACTTTTACAGTAGCACCAATCAGAGCCTCGTTGGTACTTTTCTCTGTTACATTACCTTTCACCGTGATGTTCTGGGCATTCAGAGCCAGTGCAAACACGGCAATCAGCATGGTTAATACATATCTTTTCATAACATTCTCTGTTTTTCGTTTCGTCAACTTTATTTATTATTTCACGGGGATGAGACGTGAACGCAGCAAGTGATAATCGAACTCGAAGCGATACTTTCCTGTAGCAGGAACAGTCATCTTCTTCATGTTATCACCACCATTCAGCGTATTCTTCTCATTAGCATCACTGCCATCAAAGCGCCAGAAAGGCTCTGGCCACCAACCCCACCAGTGAGTAGCCGAGATAGTGAACTCAATCTGTGTGCCAGCCTCGTAGGTACCCTCACGATAGAGCAGATAGGGGTTCTTGGCATCCTGATTCAGGATATAAGCGCCAGCGTTCTGATTGGTAGTCCAGTTGCCAGCACCATCGGGCAGTCCGGCACCAGCCAGACAGATTTGCGCAGGCTGATCGCCACTACCATCACCAAAGTCGAAGGTGGTAGTGCCATTCAATGTAAGCGGATAAGTATAGTCCTTACCATGCAGCTTAACAGTCTGGGCTGCTGGGGTGTAAGTATTCACGCTATATTTACCGGTCTTGGTATTCAACTTAATCTCATAATAGGCCACCTTGTCGAGTACGATACCCTGAGCTGCATCGGGATTATTTGCCAGCAGATCGGCATTCTCTGCGTCAGGACCGAAGCAGATAGGCTCAAAATCGGTCATCTGAGGGATGAAACGCACCTTAGTGCCTGCCTTCTGGTTGTAATAATGAGCGGTGTACTCAAACTCGCCAGTATGGTCGATAAGCATAGGAACACCAAAAACATCACTCGACAGCTCGGCAGCCGACTCCACATCAGCCAGATACATCTTCTCAAAATCGGGCATCTCGCTAACAACGATGTTGGTAGCTACAGAAGTCTCGTTGTCGAAAGTATCGAAGACGGTAACGGTCATATCATAGCTACCAGTGACATTGGCTGGTAACTGATAAGCCTTGGTCAAATCAAAGGTTGATACGTTTCCAGTCTCGATAGTCTCATCAATCTTCAAATCGTTGCTGACCACATGGATACTCTTCAATACCTTATTATCAGATACAGAGCAGTTCAACTTGAACTTAGGATTTGGGCCCACCAGCACAGTTACCTCTTCTGAAGGAGCCACGGTAAAGTTGGGCAGTGTAAAGTCGCCATCAGCTGTCACCGTCACAGTAGCAGTCTGCTTGTTGCCTACAACATCCTCAACAGTAATCAGCACAGGGAAAGAGCTGGCATCGGTCCAGTCTTTCGTATAGTTACGCTGATAAGTGTACTTCAATGCGTACTCCGTCTGGAGCTCATCATAGAGTTCGAGCAGGTTGATGGTCTTGTCGAGCATCATCCCCTCGTTCTTCAAATTAATAGACTTGATACCATCGGCATCCTTAATTGTTCCCTCAATAGTGAACTGTCTTCCGGCTTCCGTCTGGATGTGATCAGAAGGCAACATGATTGTTGGAACCTGGTTATCCACTGCCGAATAACCATCGTCGTCACTACATGACATGATACCTCCTGCCAAAACAGGAAGTGCAAACATCATTAGCCAACTCTTCTTTAGATAGTTAGTCATTTGATACATACTAATTTAATATTATTTATAAAATTGTTAGTTACTTTTGCCTTTAGGTGTAATCGGGCTGCAAATATAGACACTAACAGCCAAAAGAGCGGTCAGAAATCGGGCAAATACGGTAACTATTCATGCAATGATTGAAATGTGATGCTTGTTTTTACGATTTATTATGTATCTTTGCACCATCATAGTCTGGAAGATATGCGTATGAAAACTGATAGGTGGAGACACTACTGCATGATTGGTCTGTGGATAGCCATGACAGCCATCTGCAAGGGAGCTAATGAGATTAAGGTACTGGGCTACCAAGAGGGGTTGTCGAGCAACTATGTTGTTGGAATAGCCCAGGACAAATATGGATTCCTTTGGTTTGCTACCGAGGAAGGTCTGAACCGTTTCGACGGTTCTAATTTCCAGGCTATCTATAAGACCAACGGTCTGCCAGGCAATGAACTGAACTGCGTGGCTGATGATGCCAAGAAGCCAGTGATGTGGATAGGCACCCAGCGTGATGGTCTATGCGCCTTTGATTATGAGACCAATCTGTTTACTTATTATAAACACGACGACAAGAACCCTCGAAGCCTGATTACCAACGATATCACCAGCCTCTATCCTGCCAGCGATGGTCAGCTATGGATTTCCACCTATTGGCGCGGTGTAGACCGGTTCAACCCTACCACCGGCACCTTCACACACTACAATAATGAAACCGTCAAGGGGCTGAGCAGCAATAAGACCTGGTGCGTGAT
Source organism: uncultured Prevotella sp. (assembly GCA_900315765.1). GTDB lineage: Bacteria > Bacteroidota > Bacteroidia > Bacteroidales > Bacteroidaceae > Prevotella. The sequence continues at coordinate 9,769 of ONAK01000051.1, forward strand.
GGATGACGGCAACGGCCGACTCTACATAGGTCATGTACTTGGAGGCATGAGCATCATCGACCTGAAAAGACAGAAGGTGATAGCCCATTTCAGCCATTCGCAGGAGCACAACTCCCTCTCGGGCGATGATGTACACTGCATCTTCAAGGATAAGAACGACAATATCTGGATTGGAACGGATAATGGCTTAGACCTGTATGACCCACTGAACAACAACTTCATTCATTTCGTTGACAACGAACGACTGAACCGCCGCATCTTTGACATCAAACAGTTTGACCAGAACCTCTGGTTGGCTACCGAACAGGGCGGTATAGCCATCATAGACCTTTCAAGGCGCCTTTTCTCGCCCGACAATCAGCCAACAATCAGTTATATCACCGAGGGAGATCATAGCGACAACCTGAGCGGCAACTCCATACGTTGTTTGATGCGAGATCGCTTCGGCAATGTGTGGGCTGGTATGTTTGGAGCAGGTGTCAACGTGATTATGCCTCGCCAGAATGCATTCACCAATGTCACCCACGCCACCTATCTTAAAGAGAAAAACACCAATGCCAGGAGTGTGCTGAGTGTGGTGCTCGACAGCGAGCAGCATATCTGGGCAGGCACCGACGGCAAGGGTATCGAAGTCTATTCGCCCGACGGACAGAAGATTGCCACATACCAGCAGAACGAGTTAAGTACGATACAAACATCATACCGCGACTCCAAAGGTCGACTCTGGTTAGGTAACTTCCGCTATCCCGCTTATGTATGGACCCCTCAGGAGAAATCATTCAAGAAGCTGCTCCCATCTCACATTGTAGACGTGCGCACCTTCTTGGAGGACAAGCAGAACAACGTGATGCTGGTAGGCACCAGCAATGGTCTCTACGAGGTGGATATGACCACCCTTGAGGCGAAAGCCAAGCATACCTTCAAGTTTCTGAATGATGTACGCGCCATACAGAAAGATACCAAAGGCAGGATATGGATAGGTTTCTTTGGTGGAGGTCTTGAGATCTACGATGCTAATTACCGCCTGTTGAAACGGTTTATCACCTCAGAAAACTTCCCCTCAAATACCGTCAGTCAGATTCTACGAGACCATCGGGGTACGATGTGGATAGCCACCGCCGAAGGTCTGGTGCATTTTGAAAATGTCAACAACCTGCATTACACAGTCTATTCAACAACCAACGGACTCAGGAATGCCAACATCCACGCCATAGCCGAAGACAGTAAAGGCAACATCTGGGTGAGCACCAACAAAGGTATCAGTTGCAAGCATGCTGCCAGCGAAACCATATCCAACTACGGACACAATGAGAATTTCCTGAACGGCGTATTCCATAGCGGCGCTGTGGCAAAGGATCAAGAGCAGAATATCTATTTCGGCTCGTCATCAGGTCTATACCGTTTCTCGCCAGAACATGTCATGGCCCACATAGAGACGCCCGAGGTGTACATCACAGGTATCACCTTTTTTATGAACGATAAAGAAGGTACCGACAGCACCCTGTCCTTGATAGGTCAGGACCGCCTGTCGCTGAGCTATAAGGAGGATATCTTCCACATACGGTTTAACATTCAGGACTACTCATTGGCAGACCAAGTAGAATATTCATACCGCATCAAGGGACTTGGCAAAGAAGCCTGGCAAACAACAGCCGACAATGAAATCACCTTCCGCGACCTGCCACCAGGTAATTACCTGCTGCAGGTACGCTGCCGACTGAGGAATCAGGAATGGGGCGAACAATATGCCGAACTGCAGATTGACATAGCCCCACCCTTCTGGCTTACATGGTGGGCGTGGTCGTTCTATATCCTTTGTATCATTGCGCTGGTAGTGTATCTGCTGAATGCCTACAAGCACCGCCTCCGACTGGAATACCTGCTCATGTCGGAGAAGCGTGAGCATGAGCACCAACAGAGTCTGAACGAGGAACGCCTGCGGTTCTACACCAATATCACCCACGAACTGCGCACACCGCTAACGCTGATCATAGGGCCGCTGGAAGATCTGGCTAAACACAGCGATATTCCACAGAAAGCCAAGCATCGTCTGGCAGTTATCCACCAGAGTGCCGTACGCTTGAACAATCTGATTAGCGAACTGCTGGAGTTCCGCAAGATGGAGACCCAGAACCGCAAGTTATGCGTAGCGAAAGGCAATATTGTAGAAGCTGTCAGAGAGGTATGCCTGAAATATGAGGAGCTGAACCGCAAGGACAGTCTGAATATCCGGTTCCTGGCCCCACAAAACCACATTGAAATGTGGTTTGACAAGGAGGTCATCACCATCATTGTAGACAACCTGGTATCGAATGCCATCAAATATACGGAGAAAGGCGAAGTTACGATTACCATTGACCAAAAAGACAAAGATGTGAATATCTCCGTAGCTGACACAGGCTACGGCATCGCACCAGAGGCGCTGTCGCACCTGTTTGAACGCTATTATCAAGCTGGCGGCGAACATCAGGTGTCGGGCACAGGCATCGGACTATCACTGGTGAAGAGCCTGGTAGAGTTGCACCATGCCAGCATCAAGGTAAATAGTACAACTGGCGAGGGCACCTGCTTCTCTATCTCCCTGCAAGCCGACTATAACTACCCTGACGACCTGCATGCAGAGCCACAAAAATCAGAATCTCCCAAACAGTTGATTGATATGTCAGAGACTGGCATTGAAAACAGCGAGATGCCAACGATGCTGGTGGTAGAGGATAATAAGGATATACGCGACTATATCGAAGAGTCGTTCAGCGATCAGTTTGCCATCCACACTGCCTCTGACGGAAAAGAGGGCCTGACGATGGCACAGCAGATTCTGCCCGATATCATCATCAGCGACGTGATGATGCCCAATATGAATGGTAACCAAATGTGCCGCACACTCAAAAACGACCTCAACACCAGTCATATCCCCATCATCCTGCTGACAGCCAAAGACTCGCTGACAGCCAAAGAAGAGGGCTATGACTCTGGTGCCGACTCGTATATCACCAAACCTTTCAGCCACTCGCTGTTGGCCAGTCGAATCAAGAACCTGCTGAAGCAGCGCCAACGCCTGTCGAGTGTGCTCACAGCTTCAGCCGTACAGAACGATCAGACTGAGAAACAAGCTATTCTCAAAGAGTCGTTGAGCAAGATTGACCAGGACTTCTACAACACCCTGAACCAGTATATCGACGAGCGCATCTCCAGTGAGATTGATGTGAACTATCTGGCAGAGAAACTGTGCATGAGCACCAGCACACTCTACCGTAAGATGAAGTCGCTAACGGGGCTCTCTACCATAGAATACATCCGCAAATACAAGATGCAATATGCCGAGAGACTGATGATGGAGGGCAAATATACTATCTCTGAGGTGGCCTACATGTCGGGCTTCAACAGCATCAACTACTTCCGCCGCTGCTTCAAGGAAGAGTTCGGCGATGTACCTTCCGACTATCTGAAGAAGCTAAAGCGCTAATAAGGCAGAGGCAATGACAATGTCATGAATACATTTGGTTAATTCAACGGAAATGAGTAACTTTGCAGCCGTATGAAGATATTTGCTATTGGCATGAACTATGCCGCACATAACCAGGAGTTACACGGGACGCTGAAACGTCCCGACGAGCCAGTGATTTTTACAAAGGCTGATTCGGCTATACTGAATCAGGGTAAACCATTCTTTATTCCCGACCATCTGGGGCGCATCGACTACGAAACCGAGGTGGTGGTACGCATCTGCAGACTGGGAAAGAATATCAGCGAGCGGTTTGCACACAGATACTACGATGCCCTGACAGTGGGTATCGACTTTACAGCTCGCGACCTACAGAAAAAAGCCAGCGAGGCCGGACAGCCCTGGACCATCTGTAAGGGATTCGACGGCTCAGCAGCCATCGGCGAGTGGGTGCCCAAGGAGAAGTTCCTCGACATTCAGGGCATACACTTCCACCTGGACATTAACGGACAGACAGTGCAACAGGGTTGCACAAGCGACATGCTCTACAAGGTTGACGAGATCATAGCCTATATATCGAAGTTCTTCACCCTGAAGACAGGCGACATACTTTACACAGGAACACCAGCAGGTGTTGGGCCGGTAAAGATAAACGACCACCTGGAGGGTTGGTTAGAAGAACGCAAGGTGCTGGAGTTCAACTGTAAATAAGAGGTTAGGGGTTAGAGGTTAGAGGTTAGAGGTATACTCAAACAATAAATTACCTTTTCCTGCGTTCTTAATACAGTGAGGATGATTGGTAGACTTATCATGAGCCTGCTCCTGATGTCCTTAGGTCTGGTGGTCAGGGCTGAGGGGCGGTATGCGGAACACTCGGTGCTCCGCGAAGGTAATTGGGCCAAGATACGAGTGCCTGAGAGCGGTTTTTATCAGCTGACAGATGCGCTGATAAAGAAAGCCGGATTCAGTCATCCAAGCAAAATTAAGATTTACGGCTATGGCGGTGCGCTGCAACCCGAGAAACTTACAGGCGATTATCTTACTTCGACCGACGACCTGAAAGAGGTACCTACATGCCACATCGGCGGCAAGCGGGTGTTTTATGCCACAGGCCCCGTAACATGGAGCCTGCAGAAATCACTGGAGCGCACACGTAATCCCTATTCGGATTATGGTTACTACTTCATAACCGAGAGCGACGACGAGCCGCTTTCTACTGACAGTGCCACACTGGTGTCAAGCCATTACCCTGCAAATAACGACTACCACCATCTGTACGAGGTTGACAACTACTCTTGGTTTCACGGCGGGCGAAACCTGTTTGACAAGACACTGTTCAGCATTGGAACGCCACAGGTTTACACCCTGAAAGCCACAGGCACCGACGGGCGCATTGGCATAGCACTGACTGCCGACGATGACTACGAGGCTACCATTGAGGTGAACGACTCGATGGTGGGTACCATCAGTAAGAAGGTATCGCTCGACGCCTACACCAAAGCCGACGAAGAACTATATCAATACGAGATAAAAGGGCTATTAAAGGCTCAGAACACCATACGTATCACTCAGACTGCAGGTGGCAACATGCGGTTGGACTATATTGACCTGCAGCATGACGACCCTACCCCACTGGAGTTTCATGCGCTGCCTGAGCCAGAATACATGTATCGTATTACCAACCAAGACCACCATGCCGACACTGTTGTTGACATGGTGATGATTATCCCTACCTCGCAAAAAACGCTGGCACAGGCCGAACGACTGAAGGCTCACCATGAGCAGCACGACGGACTATCGGTGAGAATAGTGCCTGCCGATGAGCTATATAATGAATACAGTAGCGGCACACCTGATGCCACGGCCTACCGTCGCTATATGAAGATGATGTACGATCGCGCCACTAACGACAGCGAGAAACCACGCTACCTATTGCTGTTTGGCGACGGCGGATGGGACAACCGCATGAAGACAACCGAGTGGAGCGGATATGATACCGACGACTATCTGCTATGCTTTGAAAGCGAGAACTCGTTCAGTCAGGTGAACTGCTATGTGAGCGACGACTTCTTTTGTCTGCTTGACGACGAGGAAGTGATACAGAAGGGAGGCGAAAGCAACATCACATATACCGGACAGCCCGACGTGGCTGTGGGCCGACTGCCAATACGTACCACCGACGATGCCGAGACGCTGGTGAACAAGATTATCAGCTATGCAAACAACGAGCATGCCGGCAACTGGCAGAACGAGATCTGCATGATGGGCGATGACGGCAACCAGAACTCGCACATGAAGACAGCCGACAAAGTGGCCACACTCATTGAGCAGAACTATCCCAACTACAATGTCAATAAGATATACTGGGATGCCTACCAGCGTACATCCTCATCGACAGGATACAGTTATCCTGACGTTACCCGCCTGATCAAACAGCAGATACAGCGAGGAGCGCTGATCATGAACTACTGCGGCCATGGCGCAGCCTATGCCATGAGTCACGAGTTTGTCATGAAACTGAAAGACTTCGAGGATTCGCAATCGGAATACCTGCCACTTTGGATAACAGCATCGTGCGATATCATGCCATTCGATGGACAGGAGGACAACATCGGTGAGACAGTGATACTGAACCGTAAAGGCGGTGGTGTGGCGTTCTTCGGCACTACACGAACCGTTTACGCTACTTATAACGAGGTGATGAACACAGCCTTTACCGAATACGTGCTTACCCCCGGCATATCAATAGGTGAAGCTGTAAGACTGGCCAAATGTGAACTGGTGAGCAAGGGCACCGATCTTACGGCAAACAAGCTGCAATACACCTTGTTAGGCGACCCGGCACTGCATCTGGCCACACCGCAACAGGAGATGTTGGTTGACAGTATTAATGGTCTGCCTGCCGACGAAGGTATCAAGCTGGCTGCAGGCTCGGTAGTGAGAGTAGCAGGACACATTGTGCAGAACGACGATGTAGACACCAGCTTTAACGGTGTAGTGACACTAACGGTAAGAGATGCCGAAGAGACTATCACCTGCCGACAGAACGACCAGTCGGAAACCGACGAGCCATTTGTTTACAAAGACCGCACCAAAACACTGTACCAGGGATCAGATAGCGTGGCTGATGGCAGATTCAGCGTCACATTCTCAGTACCCAAGGACATCAGCTATACCGACGGCAGCGGACTGATGACGCTATACGCCATGAGCAGCGACAGGCTACGAACAGCACATGGTGAGAATGAGGGCTTTGAACTGATAGGCAGTCAGACGGCACTGACCGACTCTATCGGTCCCTCGATATACTGCTATCTGAACACAAAATCGTTTAAGAATGGCGACAAGGTAAACCCTACACCCTATTTCTGTGCAGAGTTATACGACGACAGCGGCATCAACACTTCGGGCAGCAGCATAGGTCACGACCTGGAACTGGTTATCGACGGCGATCCAACCAAGACCTACAATCTGAACGACTATTTTGAGTTTGACTTTGGCGACTATCGCTCAGGCAGCTTAGGCTTCAACATCCCAGAGCTCAGCAAAGGCAGGCACAAACTGCAGTTCAGGGCATGGGATATCTTGAACAATTCCTCTACTGTAGAGTTGGCATTCGAGGTTACAGAGCATGCAGAAACCGAGTTTGACGTGACCTGCACTCATAACCCGGCACAAAGCAGTACCCAGTTTGTGATTACCCACAACCGTATTGGCAGCGAACTCCATGTTACGCTTGATGTTTACGACATATCAGGCAGACAGGTATGGCGACAGACAGAGACGCTAGTTCCATCTAACGAGACGTTTACTGTAGACTGGAATCTGAATGTGGCTGGCGGCAGCAGACTGCACACGGGATTATACCTGTGCCGTTTCCGACTGAACAGCAGCGAAACCAAAACAGTAAAAGTCTTGGTTAAACATTAAAGATTAAAGATTAAACATTAAAGAATATGAAAGATCATGGACGTATAATCAGGTGGATGATGGTGACACTCGTCGCTGTTCACTATTCACTATTCACTGCATCGGCTCAAGATGAGAAGACGGTGATGTTCAATCCTGTTGAACATGCAGTCATATCGCAGACCATCGCTCCCGATGCCCGTGGAGCAGGTATGGGTGATGTGGGTGCTGCTACCGACCCTGATGTAAACTCGCAGTACTGGAACCCTGCTAAATATCCATTCTGTATCAGTCGTGCAGGCATCGCACTTAACTACACCCCATGGCTGCGACAACTGGTAAACGATATCGACCTGGCATATCTGGCAGGCTATTACCGCATAGGCGACTACTCAGCCATCTCAGGTTCTATTCGCTATTTCTCGCTGGGCGAGGTGATAGCCAACGACGGCATGACGGTTAAGCCCTACGAGATGTCGATAGATGCCGCCTACTCTATGATGCTGAGTGAGAAACTATCGCTTGCAGCAGGCATACGATGGATCTACAGCGACCTGCGCTATGATTACAGCGAAGATTCGAAACCAGCTTCGGCTTTTGCTGCCGACCTGGCTATGTACTATAATAATTATGTGATGTTAGGCAGTCGTGAATGTCAGTTAGGCATCGGTTTAAACCTGTCGAACATAGGTAGTAAGATCAGCTATTATGGCGACGACGAGAGTCAGTTCCTGCCTGCCAACATGCGTCTGGGAGCTTCGCTGATGGTTCCTATCGACGAGTATAACCGCTTCTCCATATCGGCAGACGCCAACAAACTGCTGGTGCCGACGGTTCCCCGACAGGAGGAAGGCGAGAGCAACAGCGACTATCAGGACCGTGTGCGCCGCGAATACAGCGATATCAGTGCCATCAGCGGTATGCTGAGGAGCTTTAGCGACGCACCTGGCGGATTCAGCGAGGAGATGAGAGAGATACAATGGAGCATAGGTGCCGAGTATGTCTATCACGATCAGTTCTCGCTGCGCGCCGGATATCATCATCAAGACGAGTCGAAGGGCAACCTGAAATACTTCACCGTGGGTGGCGGCTTCAAGATGAATGTGTTCTCGCTTGATGTGGGCTATGTCATCTCTACCGCCCGCAGCAACCCACTCGACCAGACGCTGCGATTCTCGCTGACATTCGATATGGACGGAATAAAGGACCTGTTTAGAAAGTGAAAAGGTGAAAAAGTGAAAAGGTGAAAAAGTGAGAAGTTATGAACTAAAATAATTATATTATGAAGATTAGAGTAGGAATGGGCTTTGATGTCCATCAGTTAGTAGAAGGCCGCGACCTGTGGATGGGCGGCATAAAGATAGAACATAGTAAGGGACTGCTTGGCCATAGCGATGCCGACGTGCTGCTACACGCCATCTGCGATGCACTGTTAGGTGCTGCCAACATGCGTGACATTGGTTACCACTTTCCTGACACCGCCGAATTTACCGACGGCATGGACAGTAAGGTGATACTGAAGAAAACCATAGAGCTGATAGCCACAAAGGGCTACAAGCTGGTTAACATCGATGCCACCATCTGTGCCGAGCGCCCCAAAATGAATCCACACATTCCTGATATGAAGGCTTGCATGGCTAAGGTCATTGGCTGCGACGAGGATGATATCTCTATCAAGGCCACCACTACCGAGAAACTGGGCTTTACCGGCCGCGAAGAAGGTATCTCGGCCTACGCCGTAGTGCTGATTGAGAAGGACTAAAAAGAGTAATGCCACAACCCTCACGAGCTGTGGCATTACAAAAGCCTATGTTTAACTAAAAATCCTTTTCGTTTAAAAAGAAATTTTCAGCCCAACAGGACCAAAAATTTGAAAGTTTAAAAGGGAGCTTCACAGCGACCTCCAGTTATCCCACTGTTGAAAACTTTCTTTTACCAATAACTAAAAACCTAAAACTATAAATATTACTACTAACCTAAAACAATCTAATCTATTAACCTTTTGACGATGCAAAGGTACGACGTTTTTTTGAATCCACCAAACATTTCTGCCTTTTTAGTGTGATTTTTAACATTATTATTGACCTAAGTCAACCTATTGTGTGCGGTAACAACAAATATTACTTGTTGTACCTTTGCATCGTTAAAAAGAAGCAATGAAGATACTAATAGTCAATACAAGCGAGCGTACAGGCGGTGCGGCTGTGGCAGCCAACCGACTGATGAAAGCGCTAAATAATAATGGTGTAAAGGCCAAGATGCTGGTGCGCGAGAAGGAAACCGACACGCTTACTGTAGCAGAGCTGCCTAAGTCACCTATGAAACGCTGGCACTTCCTCTGGGAGCGACTGGTGGTGTTCTGCCATCTGCACTTCAGCAAGCAGCACCTGTTCGAAATAGATATAGCCAACGCCGGTACCGACATAACGAAACTACGCGAGTTTGAAGAAGCCGACATCATCCACCTGCACTGGATCAACCAAGGCATGCTGTCGCTCAGCAATATCCGTAAGATTCTGCGCAGCGGCAAGCCCGTGGTATGGACCATGCACGACATCTGGCCCGCCACCGGCATCTGTCACGTCACACTTAACTGTCGCCAGTTCACCACAGGCTGTAGCCACTGCCGCCTGTTGCCAGGCAATGGTTCAAACCATGATCTCGCCTACCAGACATGGCAGAAGAAGTTGGCCATGACGCAAGATGAGAATATCTACTACGTGGCCTGCAGCAGATGGCTGGAACAGGAAGCCAAGAAGAGCGCACTGCTCTACGGACAGAAAATAACCAACGTGCCGAACTGTATCGACACACATATATATAAGAAAGGTAATAAGCAGGAGGCCCGTCAGCGCCTGGGACTACCAGCAGACAAGAAGCTGATACTCTTTGCCTCGCAACGCGTAACCAACGAGAACAAGGGTATGAGCTATCTGATAGAGGCCTGTAAGCAACTGGCCAACGCCGATGGCGTGAAGCCAGGCGTGGTGATTCTGGGCGGCCATGCCGAGGAGGTTGTGTCACAGTTGCCGCTTGAAGCTTATCCTCTGGGGTATGTTAACGATGAGCATCGCATTGTCGACGTATATCACGCTGTCGACGTGTTTGTACTGCCATCACTATCCGAGAATCTGCCAAACACCATCATGGAAGCCATGGCCTGCGGTGTGCCCTGTGTAGGATTCAGAGTAGGCGGCATACCTGAGGAGATAGACCACCGGAAGAACGGCTACGTGGCCGAATATCGCAATGCCGACGACCTGGCACGCGGTATCAGCTGGATTCTCAACGAGGCCGACTACAAAGCACTCAGCGAGAATGCCATCCACAAGGTGTCGATGAACTACTCACAACAAAGTGTAGCCATGAAGTACTTAGATGTATATCATCAGGCTATGGCCTTTAAACACTACCGCCTATGATACGCATCACCTACGTTACCATCACCTATAACGCTGCCAAGGTACTGCAGCGCACACTCGACAGTGTACTGCAGCAGGATTACCCCAACATAGTACACCTGATTATCGATGGAGCATCGACCGACGACACACTGAAGCTGGTAGATGATTACATCGCCCGATCGAACGCCGCCGAAAACGGACACCGGATACAGGTGACATCCGAGCCCGACAAGGGCATCTACGACGCCATGAACAAAGGCTTGCGCTCGCTGGATGGCGACTACGTGTGCTTTCTGAACGCCGGCGACTTCCTCCCTACCCCCGACACCGTCAGTAAAATTGCCGAAGCAGCCACCAACACCCATCACCCATCACCCAACACCCAGCTTCCAGCGGTCATGTACGGCGATACCGACATTGTGGATGACGAGGGCCGGTTCCTGCACCATCGCCGTCTGTCGCCACCCGAACACCTCACATGGAAATCGTTCCGCCAGGGCATGCTGGTATGCCACCAGGCCTTCTACGCCCGGACCGATTTCGCCATCGCCACACCTTACGACATGCAGTACCGCTACTCGGCCGATGTTGACTGGTGCATACGTGTGATGAAAGCTGCAGAGAAAGAAAACATACCACTCTTGAACTTAAAAATGGTGGTAGCCAACTATACGGAAGAGGGACAAACAACACTCCACCACCGTGAATCGCTCTGCGAGCGATATAAGGTGATGGAGCATCATTACGGACGCATACAAACCTGCCTACTACACGTGTGGTTTGTAATCCGCGCCTTTCTTAAACACTAACTAATTACCAATTATTTCAATATGAACTTCTTCTTGTTTACAATATATATGCCCTTGGCCAATCCGCTGAGGGCATCGCTGCCCTTAGGCGCTGTGCGCACCAGTCGACCGTCGAGGGTATAAACCTTTGTCAGCTCCTCTGCATCAGCCTTAACAGCGTGAATGCCGGTGGGTGCTACCACATCATAAAGACCATCCTTGGTATAATATCCACCATTCTTAAATACCAGGTCGGCAGTCTGAGGCGCCCCGTTGTTGCTGAAGATGATCATGGCAGGCTGTTTGGCAGCAGAACTCTTCTGCTTTTTGCCGTCCCAGGTCCACTTCCACACCTTATTACCATCCTTGGCATCGCCCAGATATTCGCAAGCCACTCCAGGCCAGCTGCCACCAGTGAAATTGTCGGATGGCGAGTCTGTCCATGCCCAGCAGAAAATGGTATTGTCCCATGCAGCAGGCGCCTCGAAGAAGGCACAAACCTCACCCTCTTCAACCTTACAGAAATCAGGAATCTCGATAGTAGGCTCTGGCTCCTTGTCTTGATATGTAAACACGCGGGTGATAATACCACTCACAGCGCTGCCTACCAGCAGACCGACCTTAAGTGTTGTGGTATTCTCAATCTTAATGCTTGAACCAGAATCCACCTTGGTACCATTTGATGCCGTTGGCTCAGAGCCATCGGTGGTATATACCAGCTTTGCCCCATTATCAGCCGATACGGCAGTCAGCACCACATCGAAAGCATCAGTAAAATCGCCACTGCCCTTATCAACCCAGGCTGTCTCCATCGACTTAGCCAGATAATAGGCATAGTGATAGCCAGAGAGAATCTTGGTCCACTTATCAGCTTCAGGAGTAAGCTTGCCTTCATTACCCACCACAACCAGCAGTTTGTCGTCAATCGTGTTAGCATAATAAGCTGTCACATTAGGATTGCTGTACCTTGCATAGCTCGAGGTATTGCTGATGCCAGCCAACTTACGGGCCTCAATCATCGCCTTAATCTCAGGCTTATAAGTCTGCCAGTGCTTTAGGAACACACAAGGTGTGCCCGGCATGGCCAGCATATAAGCATTGGCAGCAAGGGTATCCTTTTTAAGAGGACCGTTTGAGCTTCCATCAGGACGCACCTCGGTGTCATGGTTCTCAACAAAAGTAACGGCATACTGGCGATAGCTACCCTCCTGGAAGTTAGTACTTACCAGAGGCCAGTTACCATCATTCTGCTTGTTGAGGTATGACCAATCCTGCTTGTCGGTAGCGTTACGAACCACATACTTGAACTGGAAGTCGAAAGCAGCACTTGTCTTGTCGGTACCATCAATCCAGTTCTGGATCTTTGCAGAACTATCCCAATATTCACCTACAGAGAACTGTGGCTGGCTGTCTTCGTTATACAGTTTGGTATATTCAGCAGCATAGCCCTTCACCATGTCGTAGCGGAAACCGGTGTAACCCAGGTCGTTAAGCAGGAACTTCAGGTAAGCCTTTACATTGGTCTGTACATTCTCGCTCTTGTGGTCCAAGTCGCGCATACCATCCCAGCCTTCGCCAGTATCCTTATTCGGACCTACCTGATGCTCTTTTGCAGCTTCATCATTGCTACATATATCATTATACGTAAGCTGATAGGTTACTCCATTGTATGTCTCTGCGGGAAAATCAGTCCACGACGATAAGTTACGGCGATGATTAATCACCACGTCGGCGATGGTACCAAGGCCCTTTTCCTTAAAGGCCTTAATCATAGAGCGCAACTGCTTTTCGCTACCAAACGAACTGCTATAGTTAGTAAACCAATACAGATCGTCGTATCCCATTGACGAGCCGCCGCAATTACCACTTTGCGGAATCCATATCAAGTCGAAACTAGCAGCCAGGTCGTTAGCCTGCTTTTCCAAGGCACTCCATTGCGTATCTTCAAACGAGTCCCAATAGAATCCCTGCAGCATAACACCCTTGTAGTTTTCGGGCCAGCCCTGTGCCATCGACGTGATAGCCATCAAACAAAACATCAATGTGGAGTAAAATCTTCTCATACGCTTTTAGTTATCTAATTAATTCCGGTGCAAAGATATGAAAAAAGCCGCTTGGTTATTCTCCAAACGGCTTATTTTTAGAAGGTTATACAGTGCAATCGGTTGCACGTACCTATTAGAATCACATACAGCTTGTAACTCCAAGTGCTGTCAGAATCGCAGACGCTATCGAAGCGATGATCTGCGCAATGAATTTTGCAGTTTCTCTCTTTGTCATAGTAGGTTAATTTTTACATTTTCTCATTTTTAAATTTTTACATTGCAAAAGGTAGGGGCGAGCCCCCTCGCTCGGCTTTGCCGCTTGGCTTGTCCAAGAACCCTTTGCGCTTAATCTCCCTCGTCTGGGTTGCCATGACCAGTACCGCCGCCCTGGTTGTTACCACCATTCGATGGCTGGGTGTTCTCAGGGTCCTCGATGTCACCGCTGTCGCCGCTGGTAACGCGTTTCACCTCCTTACCGTTGCGGTCGATACAGGTAATCTGGATGGCGGTGTTCTTCAGCTCGTCCTTCAGGGCCACCGATGGGGTGAAGATGATGCGACGGGTGCTGATGAGACCAGCCTTCACGTCCTCAACCTTATCTACCGCCTTCGAGCGCAATCCGAATCGCATGGTGCCCAGTCCAGGGATGGCTACCGAGTGGCCCTCAGTGGCC
>ONAK01000052.1 GCA_900315765.1 uncultured Prevotella sp.
GTAGTCGAGGAATCTTTGCGGCTTTAGCCGCTTGCGCCCCAAGGCGCATTTATGAGATGTCTCCACGCGCTTCGCTTGGTCGACATGACAAAGGGAGGAAGGAATGCTCGGAATGACAAGGGAGGAAGGAATGCTCGGAATGACAATGGGAGGGTAACCACAAAATTAGTACTAACCACTTAAAATTACCACAACTATGACAAAGAAAGAAACCGTAAAATTTATCGTTCAGCTCATTGCTTCGATTGCATCGGCGATACTGACGGCACTGGGGGCTACATCGTGTATGGGCGTGTAGAAGTTCGGGGGGCAGCAATGCCCCCCCTCTGCGTTAAACTCTCTTAAAGTTTATAATAAATCGCTTACGATATAAGTAATTTATTTATCTTTGCAGCGGAAAAAAATAACAAGTAAGAAAGAAAAACTATGGATACGAAAGCAAAAGAGATGTTTGACATCATAGACGCCACAGGCTCGGGCGATAAAAGGGACGCGCGCATGCGAAACATAGAGGCGGAGATGATAAGGAGTCATGAACTATGCCTGAAAATCTCGGCGAGAAAGCCTACCGACCCTGACTACAAAGGGCTGCTGGAGGAACTGTTCGAACAAGAGATTGACGACAGCGTGGCCGTGGTTTCGCCGTTCTATTGCGACTGCGGATGCAGGATGACCTTCGGCAAGAACATCATCATCAACAAAGGGGCTACGATCATATCGCCTGGAAGGGTGGTGATAGAAGACAACGTGCTGATTGGTCCGGAGGTGAAGATAGCAACGGTTAATCACGATCTGCACGACCGACACAACCTGATGCACTTCGGCCAGGTGACCATCAAAGAGAATGCGTGGATAGGCATCGGCGCCATCATCTGTCCGGGCGTTACCATCGGCAGAAATGCGGTGGTAGCCGCTGGTGCGGTGGTGACGAAGGACGTGCCCGACGACGTGGTGGTGGGCGGCAATCCGGCCCGCATCATCAAGAAGATTGATTAGATACCGGCCTCGATGAAGCGGAGCTCGGCATCGAGCATCTCGAGCTTAGGCATGGGGCATCCTGCCTCGCGGGCTATCTGCAAGGGGCGGGTGTAGAGATAATAGATCTCCATAGGGCGATGGAAGTCGTAATCGAGTCGCATTGACGGCGAATAGGGCGTCATAGCGTCGGTGGTAGAAATCATCTTGTCGACAAAAGCGGCGTCGAGATTCTTCACGCCCAGGTGCTGGGCAGCAGTTACCACCTCCATCATCTGCTCGCGAATAAGTTGGCGCGTTGATGGGTTCTTCAGCAGCTGGTCGGTCTGTGTGTGCAGGGCTACGGTCATACCATTGAACGGCATGTTCCAGACGGCCTTCTTCCAGCGGGCCTCGTTGTACTCTACAAAGCCCGTCTCGATGCCAGCCGCACGAAACTCATCGACAACGGTCTGCATCAGCGCCTCGTCGCGGCATGAGTAGTTGGCCAGATTGATGCTGCCATAGCACTGATGGTTGACGACGCCCGGCTGAGTCTTGGACGAACAGATAAAGGCGAGTCCGGCAGCCAGTTGCACACCGGGGAACTGCTGCTGAACATCCTCCTCTACCCCGATGCCGTTCTGAATGAGCACCACCAGCGTGTTGGCGTGGAGCAAGGGCGGCAGCAGCGACTGCAGTTTGGCATTGTTGACCGACTTGAGGCATACGAGCACCACATCGCACTGGGGCATGTCGGTAGTAGCACGATAGGCATTGACCTGAGGCAGATGGAACGAGCCATTGCAGGAGTCGACCTGCAGACCGTGCTGTTTTACATACTCATAGTCGCTGCGAAACAGGAAATGAACTTCCTGCCCTGCATGAGCCAATTTGGCTCCATAATAGCCGCCAATGGCGCCTGTGCCGATGATTCCGTATTTCATAATGATAGTTGTTTCATAAAAAAATGCGACGGCAAAGTTACATTATTTTTTTGGAATTACTGAACGATTTTAATAATTTGTGCAAAAAATAAGATAAATGATGACTACTTTAATTATTGGACTACTCATACCGCTATTGGGCACGATGCTGGGATCGGCTTTCGTCTTTATGATGAAAGACCAGATGTCGGTACGTTTGCAGAAGTCGCTGTTGGGTTTCGCTTCGGGAGTGATGGTGGCTGCATCGGTATGGTCGCTGCTCATTCCCGCGATGGAGATGGAGGCCGAGAAAGAGGCTTGGGCGGTGTTTCCGGCCGCAGTAGGATTCCTGTTGGGTATAGGATTCCTGCTGCTCATCGACGAGCTGACGCCTCACCTGCATATAGGTACTGACAAGCCGGAGGGCTTGCGCTCACATCTTTCGAAAACGGCGATGCTTGCGCTTGCTGTCACCATCCACAACCTGCCCGAAGGTATGGCTGTGGGTGTGGTTTTTGCGGGTGCCGAGAGCGGGCTGTCGAACATCTCGCTGACCAGCGCCATTGCGGTGTCGCTGGGTATCGCCATCCAGAATGTGCCCGAGGGGGCCATCATCTCAATGCCGATGCGGGCAGCAGGCAATTCCAAGTGGAAGTCGTTCTTCATCGGCTCGTTGAGCGGCGCCGTTGAGCCCATCGGGGCCGTAGCGGTTCTGCTGTTGGCCTCGCTGCTGATGCCGGCCCTACCCTATCTGCTGGCCTTTGCCGCCGGCGCCATGTTCTACGTGGTAGTTGAGGAGCTGATTCCCGAAGCATCGGAGGGCAAGCACAGCAACCTAAGCACCATTGGTTTCGCCATAGGTTTCGTGCTGATGATGGTGCTCGACGTGGTGATGGGATGAGCGACATGATTGCATTTTTTATTTATTCACAAGAACTATATAATTATGAAAAAATTGACTTTATGCCTGATGGCAATGATGTGTGTGCTGAACCTTTCGGCACAGCGTGTGTATGATTTCAAAGTGAAGGACGATGCTGGCAGCGACGATTGAGGTGAACGGCGCCAACGAGCATCCGCTCTACACCTATCTGAAATCG
Organism: uncultured Prevotella sp.; assembly: GCA_900315765.1. Lineage (GTDB taxonomy): Bacteria > Bacteroidota > Bacteroidia > Bacteroidales > Bacteroidaceae > Prevotella. The sequence goes on from ONAK01000052.1 coordinate 2,981, forward strand.
CAGAAGGGGTTCGGCGGGTTCGACTTGAACGATAATATCGGCAAGCTGCTCGACAACATGTTGCGTAAGCGCGATGCCAACTACGACAAGAATCCGGACATCAAATGGAACTTCACCAAGTTCCTGATTAGTCGCGACGGCAGAGTGGTAAAGCGCTATGAGCCCACCGACAAGATAGCCGATATAGCCAGCGACGTGCAGCAGGAGCTTAGCTCTAACCGCTAATCCCCCCTCGCCTCTTCATAACTTTTTTTAAAATTCCCAAGGCAAAATAGCATTGCTTTGGGATTTTTTGTATATATTTGCAGCAGAATTAGCAATTTGACAATTTTTGGAACTATAAATGCAATGAGAAAAAACCTTTTAATACTGGCATTATCTATTATCCTGATACCGATTTTGAATGGATGCAGTAAGGACAACGCCGACTTTAAGAAACGATGTGAAGAGGCAGAGAAAATGGTTTACGATACCTATCTGCAGAAGGACTACAAACGGATTCTGGAGCTGACCGACAGCGTGAGAAAAGACGGCTTGTTTTCTGAGGGTAAGGCCTGCTACTGGAGGGGATATGCCTACGACCGACTGATGCAGAAACGCATGGCCGAGCTGTACTGGAAGACGGGTATTGCGGCTGTTGAGAACTCGACCGAGGACGAAGACTTGCGCGTATATGCCGGCATCACCAACCGACTGACGGGACTGCTGACCACATGGACCGAATATGAAGCCGCCCTGAAAGTGGCCATACCTGCTACCGAACGACTCAAGAGTCTGGGCCGCGACACTACCAGCGAATATACTAATATGCTCATCTATATAGGATGCTGTCAGAGCCGACTGGGATTGAGCGACAAGAACACCTTCAACAGCCTGGAGGAGGCCTATCGTGCCCATCTCGACAACATCAAGCATCACCCTAATGCCATCAGCTATCGCGATGCCATCGTTGGCGTGATCAACATCTGTTACAACTATCTGGAAATAGGCGATTACAAGAAGGCGCACGCATGGCTGGAGCGCATGAAGCGACTGATAGACGGCTACGAAAAACAGGCCGACATGCGCCCCGACTACGCCGAAAAGCAGCAGGCGCGCTACGATATTTATATGGCCAGAGCCTTAGAAGGACTGGGCCGCAAAGAGGAGGCCGCCGAGGCCTACGAGCAGTTCTGTAAGACCGGCTTCTTCAGAACGGCAGAAGGCAACATACTGGCCAGCGACTATCTGCGATTGGCTGGACGATGGCAGGATGCTGCCGACAACTTCGGAAGCATGAATGAGATGATGAAGGCCTACGGCACCAGCTACTCGCTGGAGAACATACAGAAGATGCTGCTGAAGAAATATGAGGTAAACAAGAAGGCGGGGCGTTTAGACACTGCCCGCGCCGTGAGCATCAGCATCACCGAGCGGCTCGACTCGGCCATCACACTCTCGCGCAGCGCCGAAGCTCGCGAAGAGGCTGCTGTGCACCAGAAGGAACTGGAGATGACCGCTGAGAACGAGCGATACATGCGCCAACAGCATATCACCCGACTCGCAATTATGGCGGCAGTCATCCTCCTGCTCTTCGTCTACATCGTGGTGCGCCATCGTGTGCAAGCACGCCTGGCAAAAGCGCTGGAGCATGCCAAGGAGTCGGACCGCATGAAGACGGCATTTGTGCAGCACATCAGTCACGAGATACGCACACCACTGAACATCATTACGGGTTTTGCACAGGTGGTGAGCAATCCCGACTACGAACTGAGCAAAGAAGACCGCAACCGCATCATGGCCGACATCAGTCATAACACCACGGAGATTACCAACTTTGTGAACGAGTTGCTGGAGCTGTCGGAGAGCGAGAGCCAAAGTGTTTACCAGTTGGACGAAGACGTGGATGTGGCGGCCATCTGTCAGGAGGCCATAGAGGCCAGCGAGACCGCGAACCAAGGCAAGCTGGCGATGAGCGTAAGCAGCGAACTGCCCGACGGCTATCGACTGAAGAGCAACGCCACAGCCATCCGCAAGATTCTGGACCGACTGATGAGCAACGCCCTGAAGTTTACCATGAGCGGCAGCGTTACCATCAGGATAAAAACGGAAAAGGGACACCTGAAGATAGCTGTGGAGGATACAGGCAAGGGCATACCAAGCGATCAGCAGGAGCGCGTGTTCGAGCGATTCTACAAGATTGACTCCTTTGTACAGGGCATGGGACTGGGACTTACGGTAGCGCGACGTTCGGCTCAGCTGCTGGGCGGCACACTCACCATCGACCCAACCTACACCACAGGCTGCCGATTTGTGATATCCCTGCCCGAGAGAAACAGATAGGCTTAAATTATGATGGAACTGGTATTAACCGATAGTTCGTAAGATGATGTCAACCGCCTGTTCCTCTGTCTTGCCATCCATACTGATGACGAGATTATAGTTGCGGCTATCGTAACGCGATGTATTGGCATATTTCTTAACATACTCTTCGCGCATCTTGTCTACTTTCTCAATAGTCTTCTTAGCCTCGGCCTCGTTCAATCCCTGCTTGCGCATGATACGCTCCAAACGGTAAGGCATAGAGGCCTGAATGAGTATGCTGAAATGATTGGGGTGATTTTTGAATACAAAGAAACCCAAACGACCGGCAATCACACACGATTCTTCTTCGGCTATGCCAAGAAGAATCTCTTTCTCAGCCTTATACACATTCTCGGTTGTGGGTTCAAGGGAATCATCATTCCACCTATCATAAAGCGTGTAGCTTATTCCATGCCCTATGCTTCCTACTCGCATAAAATCAGCCCACCAACTTTCTTTCTTTCCTTTAAGACGCTCTATTTCATCAATCGTAAGATTGAATTTCTCTTCTAAAGCTTTGACATGTGCCTTATCGAAGAATTCAACACCAAGTTTTTCGGCCAACAAACGGCCAATTGTACGACCGCCACTACCTAACTCGCGATTAATAGTAATGACAAACTTCTGATTTCTATCCATAGTAATTTCTGTTATATAATCGAGTATTATTTGTATTATTCTGTGCAAATATACAAAAAAACTTCAATACAGCGACTTATTTTTGAAAAAAATGCTTTATCTTACAGATAATTACCTGTTTTATAGAAACAGAAGATTAGTCGAGCGTGATATTGGCAGCCTGATATATACGGTTGCCCATACCGATTCCATCGCGCAGATTGCCGGCAATAATCAGTCCTGGATACTGCTGCTGGATAGAAGACACAGCCTGCAGGCGCAAACCGCTATCGCTACGATATTGAGGGATGGCTCGCTCATGACGGAAGATGCGAATGAGATCGGGCTCTACATCGGCCGGATACTTGAGCATAGTGTGGAATGAGTCGAGCACCATCTGACGGATTTCTTCGTCGGATTTCTGCATATAGTCGGTATGGCGGGCGCCTCCCATAAAATAGGAATAGAGGGCTCCGCCTTCAGGAGCACGCTGAACGAAACATTCGGAGGGGAACAGGATGCCGAGCACCTTCTGCTGCTCACAACTGGGCACCAGACCACCGAAAGCAGGCATGCGACGAGAACCTGCCTGGCGAACACCCACACAAACCTGAATGACGGGCGCATAATACAGACTGCTGATGGGATGCATCAAAGCCTGATCGACAAAGGGCAGCACCTCTGGCAAAGCATAAGCGCCAACGGTGGTTATCACATGGCGACAATATACAACCTTGCTACCACCATCATAAGTTACACGCCAACGATGTTCCTTATCGGGCATCACCCTCACATCGCTGGCGCCTGTGATGATATTGACACCTTTGGCAAGGGCCTCAACCAAATGCTGCAGTCCGCCTACGGCCGAGAACACTTTCTTAGTGGCCAAACGGTCGCGACTGCTTTTGGGCTCCTTACCCTTGGCTATGGCACCACGAATAAAACTGCCATAGTTAGCTTCGAGATTATACAACTTTGGCAGCGCATAGCGCGTACACAACTTCATCGGGTCGCCGGCATAGACGCCCGAGATAAACGGATCGACGGCATACTCGTAGAACGAACGCCCCAGTCGGCGCTGCGCCAACGAGCCAACCGACTCATCGGGATCGTCGCCCTTTTTACGCCAAGGTTCGCCCAAGATACGGAACTTGTCAGTAAGGGTGAAAAGCGGCGTAGTGATGGCGCTGAGCGGACCAGCAGGCAGCGCGTGGAAACGGTTGCCCTTCCAAATAAGACGGCGTTTTGACGACTCGCAGGCTGTTTCCAGCTGACAGCTACCTTCAAGCTGCTGAAACAATTCGGCCACCTCGGGAAACGAAACCACACCGGTATTAGGTCCGCTCTCGAACGTAAAACCATTCTCGGTGTAAGTGCGTATCTGTCCGCCTATGCGGTTCTGCTTCTCCAACACCAGAACATCGCGTCCGGCATTTTTAAGATTGAAAGCTGTGCTGAGTCCAGTTAGTCCGGCACCTATGATAACGGTATCGTGTTGTTGCATAATCTCTTTATACGGGTTTTGAAAAATTCTTATCTGTGTTAACTAATAATGGGTCGAGTGCCGCTGCCACACAGCGCACATACGGACGACCGCTGGTATCTACACGAATATGATCATCGTCGAAGCTAAGCAGTCCGTCGGCCTGCATCTCGCTGAATACCGACTCTTTATAGCCACAAGCCTCGCGCAGAGCGTCGGCACTCACACCAAGACGGGCAGCAACATCGCTCCAACAGAGGGAGTAGTTGCACATCAGCGTCTCGATAACCTCGCGCACCAACTTCTGCTGGTCGGAGAGCACATAACCGCGACGGATATAAAGGTGGCCCTGATTAACAGTATCGATATACTCCGAAATATTACGACCATTCTGAGCATAAGCATCGTCGAGCTGACTGATGCCGGTTACACCAAAGGCATAGACCTGAGCGGTGGTGCGGCGCGTACAATAACCTTGGAAATTGCGATGAAGCTGACCTTGATTGAGCGCTACAGCCAACTCGTCATCGGGCAATACGAAATGGTCGAGACCGACGGGTTGATAGCCTGCTGCAGTGAGTATCCCCGAAGCCATTTCGTACATGCTACTCTTCTCGCCGTCTGTCGGCAGCCCTACCCTATCCAATATCTGCTGGCGTGGGAATATCTGCGGCAGATGGGCATAAGAGAAGGTTACCAAGCGGTCGGGACGCACCATCGCTGCCTGAGTGATGGTGGTCATAAACGAAATGGCAGTCTGCAATGGCAGACCATAGATGAAATCAAGGTTCACAGTAGCTCCCTTGGAGTGCAACAAGTTGACAATCTGCGGAACAGGCATCAATGAGGGGCGGCGATTAACCACCTTGAGCACCTCATCGTTAAAGTCCTGCACCCCAAGACTGTAGCGGGTAAAACCACAATCGGCTAACTGCAGCCAATCGTTCTCCTTCAGATAGCCAGGATGACACTCGATGGCAATCTCCGGGCGATCGATGACGGGCGCAACAGACAGCAGATGCTCGTTGAGCTCACGGATCATTGAAACGGGGAGCGACGTAGGACTGCCGCCACCATAATGAATCTGGGAAATCTGACGATGACGGTCTATATGACTGGCCACAAGGTCAATCTCACGATGCAAGGCATCTACGTAGGCACGAATCACCTCGGGCTTGGCCTGAGGATATGAATTACAGCCACAATAGTGGCACAAATGCCGACAGAAAGGAATATGCACATAAAACGATATCTGATTCTGACGAGCCGTATTCGACTTATCGACCATCTCCAGATAATCAGCCTCAGCATAATCGCCAAAGAAATTAGCTGGCGGATAACTGGTATATCGAGGTACGGGGCGGTTATATTTATTTCTCATAAAACTATACTTGCACCATATTTACTGATTGCGGGTGCAAAGGTACAGTTTTATGAGAAAATACGCAATCCCTATTTATAGGGATTTTTGCTAAAAAATTATTCTTCCATGAGCTTGCGATAGCGGGCACGCTTGGGTTCTTCCAGACCCAGGCGCTGGGCCTTATTGCTCTCGTACTCGCTATAGTTACCCTCGAAGTAGAACACATTGCCCTCGCCCATTCCCGACGTTCCGTCGCCTACCCGTGGCCTTTCGAAGGCCAGAATATGTGTGCAGATACGATCGAGGAACCAACGGTCGTGACTGATGATGACAGCGCATCCGGCAAAGGCTTCCAGACCTTCTTCGAGTGCTCGCAAGGTGTTCACATCGATATCGTTGGTAGGCTCGTCGAGCAACAGCACATTGCCTTCCTGCTTCAGCGCGATGGCCAGATGCAAGCGGTTTCGCTCACCACCCGACAGCACGCCACACTTCTTCTCCTGATCGGCGCCGCTGAAGTTGAAACGCGAAAGATATGCACGCACATTGACATCCTTGCCACCCATACGGATGGTCTCGTTACCGCCGCTCACTACTTCGTAAACCGATTTAGCTGGGTCGATATCCTTGTGCTGCTGGTCAACATAACTCAGCTTCACGGTCTCGCCAACAGCAAACGAGCCGGCATCGGCCTGCTCCAATCCCATGATAAGGCGGAACAAGGTGGTTTTACCAGCACCGTTAGGACCAATCACACCTACAATACCATTTGGTGGCAGATTGAAATTAAGATCGGTGAACAGCGTCTTCTCAGGATATGATTTTGCCACATGCTCGGCCTCGATAACCTTATTACCCAAACGGGGACCGTTGGGAATGAAAATCTCGAGCTTCTCTTCTTTCTGCTTCTGCTCTTCGTTCAGCATCATCTCGTAAGAATTGAGTCGGGCCTTACCTTTGGCATGACGGGCTTTGGGCGCCATACGAACCCACTCCAACTCGCGCTCCAGCGTCTTGCGGCGCTTTGAGGCCGACTTCTCTTCCTGAGCCAGGCGCTGACTCTTCTGCTCCAGCCATGATGAATAGTTGCCCTTCCAGGGGATACCCTCGCCACGATCCAGCTCGAGAATCCATTCGGCCACATCGTCGAGGAAATAGCGGTCGTGGGTTACGGCAATCACCGTACCCTCGTACTGCTGCAGATGCTGCTCAAGCCAATCAATAGATTCTGCATCCAGATGGTTGGTAGGCTCGTCGAGCAGCAGCACATCAGGCTTCTGCAACAACAAACGGCAAAGCGCTACACGACGACGCTCACCACCCGACAGGTTCTTAACGCTCCAATCGCCTGGAGGACAATTAAGTGCAGCCATAGCGCGATCGAGCTTGGAATCCATATTCCACGCATCGGTAGCGTCGATGATATCCTGAAGTTCAGCCTGGCGCTGCATCAGCTTATCCATCTTGTCGGCATCCTCATAATATTCTGGTAGTCCGAACTTGACGTTAATCTCATCATACTCGGCCAGCGCATCGTAGACATGCTGAACGCCTTCCATCACGTTCTCCTTCACCGTCTTCTCGTCGTTGAGAGGAGGGTCCTGAGGCAGATAGCCCACACTGTAGCCCGGACTCCACACTACGTTGCCCTGATACTGCTGGTCTAATCCAGCTATAATCTTCATCAGGGTTGATTTACCAGCACCGTTCAGTCCGATGATACCAATCTTGGCGCCATAGAAAAAACTGAGGTAAATGTTTTTAAGCACTTGCTTCTGATTCTGCTGGATGGTTTTGCTCACGCCCACCATCGAGAAAATCACTTTCTTGTCGTCAACTGTTGCCATATTGTTTACTATTTCATTTTAAATTGTGCAAATATACAAAAAATCCACCATACTCTTATGATTTTCACATTTTTTCTTTGTCATGCAGATTATTTTGCCTATTTTTGCGGCATATAACTACTTAATTATTATTTAGATTATGGTAAAGCATATTATTCTCTGGACCCTGAATCCAGAACTCTCAGAAGAAGAGAAACAACAGGTAAAGGCTGGCATCAAAGCCGGGTTGGAAGGTTTAGTTGGCAAAGTGCCAGGACTGATTGATGTAAAAGTTCACATCGATGGTCGCCTGGCCTCATCGAATGCCGACGTGATGCTCGACAGCACCCTGGAGAGCGAAGAGGCACTCAAGGGTTACGCCGTTCACCCAGAACACGTAGCAGTAGCCAACGGCAAGGTTCGCCCTTACACCGTTCAGCGCAGCTGCTTAGACTTCGAGATCTAAGACACAAACGAAATAACCCCCGCCAAACGGCGAGGGTTACTTTTTATATCAAGAAAAAGTGATTACTTCTTATTGATAGCGAGGTCGATAGCAACGGCTACAGATACTGTTGCACCTACCATTGGGTTGTTACCCATACCCAGGAAGCCCATCATCTCTACGTGAGCAGGAACTGAAGATGAACCTGCGAACTGAGCGTCTGAGTGCATACGACCCATAGTATCAGTCATACCGTAAGAAGCAGGACCGGCTGCCATGTTGTCTGGGTGAAGTGTACGACCAGTACCACCACCAGAAGCTACTGAGAAGTAAGGCTTACCAGCGAGTACGCGCTCCTTCTTGTAAGTACCAGCTACTGGGTGCTGGAAACGTGTTGGGTTGGTAGAGTTACCAGTGATTGATACATCTACGTTCTCCTTCCACAGGATGGCTACACCCTCACGAACATCGTCAGCACCATAGCACTTAACCTTCAGACGGCTGGGGTTGTTGCCATAAGGAACCTCCTTAACAACGTTCAGCTCGCCAGTGAAGTAGTCGAACTTGGTCTGTACGTATGTGAAACCGTTGATACGGCTGATGATCTGAGCAGCGTCCTTACCAAGACCGTTCAGGATAACGCGCAGAGGATTCTTACGAACCTTGTTTGCCATCTCAGCAATCTTGATAGCACCCTCAGCAGCAGCGAAACTCTCGTGACCAGCGAGGAATGCGAAGCACTCTGTCTCCTCACGGAGCAGACGAGCAGCAAGGTTACCGTGACCGATACCTACCTTACGATCGTCGGCTACTGATCCGGGGATACAGAAGCTCTGCAGACCGATACCGATAGCCTCAGCAGCCTCGGCAGCTGTCTTCACACCCTTCTTGATGGCGATAGCAGCACCACAAACATATGCCCACTTAGCGTTCTCGAAACAGATGAGCTGAGTGTCCTCACACATCTGATATGGATCGATACCTGCCTTTTCACAAATCTCATTGGCCTCCTCGATTGAGTTGATGCCATTCTCCTTCAGAGCAGCAAGAACCTGGTTGATACGGCGCTCCTGACTCTCAAACTGTACTTTTCTAATCATTGTCGTATCCTCCTATATCAATTGCCTTTACTGCACCCTGCTCCTCGGTTGTACGACCGTAAGAACCGGTGAACTTCTTCATAGCCTCGTTAGCATCCATGCCATTCTTAATAGCTTCCATCATCTTGCCAAGGTGTACATACTCGTAACCGCATACCTCATTGTTTGCATCGAGGTACTGCTTGGTGATGTAACCCTCAGTAAGCTCCAGATAACGTGTACCCTTAGCAACGGTGCCATAGAGAGTACCAGTCTGTGAACGAAGACCCTTACCAAGATCCTCAAGACCAGCACCAATAGCCAGACCACCCTCAGAGAAGGCACTCTGTGTACGTCCGTAAACGATCTGAAGGAAAAGCTCGCGCATAGCGGTGTTGATAGCATCACATACAAGGTCGGTGTTCAGAGCCTCAAGGATGGTCTTACCAGGAAGAATCTCAGAAGCCATAGCAGCTGAGTGAGTCATACCTGTACATCCGATGGTCTCAACCAGAGCCTCCTGAATCACACCGTCCTTAACGTTCAGGCTCAGCTTGCAGGCACCCTGCTGAGGGGCACACCAGCCAATACCGTGGGTGTAACCAGAGATCTCCTTGATTTCTTTCACTGCAACCCACTTGCCCTCCTCGGGGATAGGTGCAGGTCCATGGTAAGCGCCCTTACAAACGCTACACATGTTCTCCACTTCTTTTGAATAAATCATTGATAATAAAACATTTAAATGTTAAACAACTTAATATCTCCTTCTTTTTGACCTACAAAATTACTCCAAAAAATTGAATTAAACATTGTTAGTCGATATCATTTAGGAATTATTAACCAATACTACGTATTACAGACCTCTATACTTGAGGAAACCTGACGAATCGGGGGTCTTCATTCCTGTAAAGTCGGTAAACATTTCCATCTGGTCCTTGGTGTTACCACGACTCAAGACTTTCTCACGGAATGCCTTACCTGTTTCGGGCTTCAAGGCACCCAGTTTCTGGAAGGTTTCAGCCACGTTGCAAGCAAGAACCTCAGTCCACAGATAGCTGTAGTATCCAGCAGCATACCCACCACCCCAAACATGATTGAAATAAGATGTAGAATAACGTGGAGGTATCTGATTGTCGTAAAGACCAATCTTCTTCAGAGCCTCAACCTCAAAATCAGCTGCCTCATCGGCTGTTGGTATCTCCTTTGACGAGAGATGATGCCAAGCCAAATCAAGACAGGTAGCTGCCAGATTCTCGCCAAGAGCATAGGCCTGCTGGAAACTGATGCTCTTCAGCATCTTCTCCTTAAGGTCGGCAGGCATTGGCTCACCCGTTACGGCGTGCTTAGCATAATTATCAAATATCTCTGGGATTGAAGCAAAGCTCTCGTTGAACTGCGATGGCATCTCAACAAAGTCGCGCGCCACAGCTGTACCACTCAGAGTATTGTACTTACAATTTGAAAGTATACCGTGAAGTGCATGACCAAACTCGTGGAAGAGTGTTGTAACCTCGTCCCATGTAATCAGTGTAGGCTGTCCCTCGGGGGCCTTGGCATAGTTGGTCACATTATATATTATAGGCAACTGCTGGCGCAGACCGCTCTGCTTTGCAAATCCACTCATCCACGCTCCACCACGCTTTGTTGGACGACGATATGGATCGCTGTAGAACAGGGCAAGCAGCTTTCCGTCCTTATCGTGAACCTCGAACACCTTCATATCCGGATGGTATGTAGGAATGTCGGTACGACGAACAAAGTTCAGGCCATAAACACGATGTGCTGCATAGAACACACCATTAACAATAACACTATCAATATTGAAGTAAGGCTTAACCTCATCGTCACTCAAGTCAAGCATATCCTTCTTCATCTTTGCCGAATAGTAGAAACGGTCGTATGGCTGCAACTTGAAGTCTGCTCCCATCTGCTTCTTGGCATAGTCTTCGATGGCCTTGGTCTCGGCTTGAGCCTTTGGTGTGTACTCGGCAATGAGTTGCTTAAGGAAGCCATACACATTGTCAGAGTTTTTAGCCATTGTCTTCTCGAGCGAATAAGATGCATAGTTCTGATAGCCCATAAGCTCGCCCATCCCGGCTCTCAGCTTGGCAATCTCCACAACAATGGGGAATGTATTGAACTGACGAGTACCGTCGGCACGATGACGAGATGCCTCGTAGACACGACGGCGAAGATTGCGATTCTCCAGACTCGACAGAATAGCCTGCTGAGTGGTGTTTACAATAACGATGGCATAAGGTGTATATCCGCCACGACTCTCAGCATCCTTCTTACATTGGGCAATGTCGGCATCGCTCAATCCTGCGAGTTCTTCCTTGCTGTTAACCCAGACTACAGAGTTGTTTGTAGCATTAGGCAGCAATGTGCCCCACTCCTGCTGGAGGTCGGCAATACGAAGGTTTATCTGCTTCATACGTTCCATCTTTTCATCGCTAAGCAATGCACCCGAACGCACGAAACTCTTATAGAGCTCCTCGGTCAGACGTCTGTCTTCGCCCTTCAGTTTCTTAAGTTGATGGTCGTAAACATATTTCACTTTCTTAAAGAGTTCTTTATTGAAGAACATTTCGTTCTCGAGTTCAGTAAGCATTGGCATCACCTTCTTCTCGGTTTCGGCAATAACGGGAGTTTTGTGGGCACTCACCAATGCAAAGAAAACGCTACTAACACGATCAAGTTCTACACCACTCTTCTCGTAGGCCAGAATGGTGTTCTCGAATGTAGGTTTAGCCTTATTGGCTACAATCTTACTAACCTCATCACGATTCTGCTTGATGGCTTTCTCGAAAGCTGGAAGATAGTCGGTTTCCTTTATCTTACTGAAGTCAGGAGCTCCAAGTGGTAGAAAATCTAACGCAAATGCAGGCATCGTCATAGCTGCAATACTTAATGTAATCAATGTCTTTTTAAAATTCATAATCTTTATTGTTGGTTAAAACTTATTTGCGTTGTGGCAGGTGGAATTTATACTGATTATTCATCACCTCCTTAACGGTATTGATTTCAAGGAACTTTGTTCCTCCACCTTCGCCTACATTGCCACTCAGGTACGCAATTTTATCGCTATCCTGAACATACCCTTTCTGACGTAGCATACGTACGGCTGCGTGGAACAGCTCCTCTGGATCAATATGTTCCTTCTGATAAACAGGAATAACGCCATACGACAGATTGAGCAGTCGCTGCAGTCTATCGTTATAGCAAATGGCCAGCACTGGGTTAGGACCGCGGAATGCAGCAAGATTGCGGGCTGTATTACCAGAGCTTGCATCGGTGATGATTCCCTTTACGCCAAGTTTCTCTGTAGCCTCAATAGCTGAGTGAGCCATAAACTCACGGATATCGCAGTTTGACGACAGAGGCACCTCAATATCGTTCTCTCTCATCTTATCCTTCTCTGCCTGCTCAGCAATAGCAGCCATAGTGCGCACAGCCTCAACAGGATATTTTCCGCTGGCAGTCTCGCCTGAAAGCATCAGCGCATCAGTACGATAATAGATAGCATTGGCAATATCTGTAACCTCAGCACGTGTTGGACGAGGATTGTTGATCATTGTATGAAGCATCTGTGTAGCTACGATTACCGGCTTCTTGGCACGAACACACTTACGGATAATCTGACGCTGGATGCCAGGAATGCGCTCGATGGGCACCTCAATACCCAAGTCGCCACGCGCAATCATGATTCCATATGAAGCCTCGATAATCTCATCGATATTATCAACACCCTCCTGATTCTCAATCTTCGAGATAATCTTGATATCACTATTGTAAGCATCCAATATAGCCTGCACAGCACGCACATCGGCAGCAGAGCGCACGAAGCTGTGGGCGATGAAGTCGATGTCCTGATCGATAGCCAACTTGATATTCTTGCGATCCTTCTCGGTAAGTGTGGGCAGGGCGATATGCACACCAGGCACGTTTACACTCTTGTGCGAACCAAGCACACCATCATTCTGCACTTGCGCAACAACAGCTGGACCATTGATGCCTATAACAAGCATATCAAGCGCGCCATCGTCGAAGAGAATATGGCAACCTTCATGCACGTCGGCAGCAAAGTCGGCGTACGACAAATTAATGATATCGTGGGTAGTATCCATCTCTGGGCGGCCGAATATCTTAACCACATCACCGGTCTTATAGGTAATAGGCTTATCACAACCCGTAGTACGTACTTCCGGACCTTTGGTATCAATAAGGATACCAATATGATGACTTACGTTACGTACATTATTAATAATGTTTTTAATACCTTGCTCATCAGCATGAGCCGTATTCATTCTCACTACATTCATTCCTGCCTCAAAGAGACTTCTAATGAAATCCTGATCACATCTTCTGTCACTAATGCTAGCTACAATTTTTGTCTGCTTCATGTTATTTTTCCTTCATTTTGTGGTGCAAAGGTACAAAAAATAGCCCAAAAACTAACGAAATTCATCATTTTTTGAAAAAAAATCTATAAATATTTTCGTAATCGGCTGAAAATTAGTAACTTTGCAGTCCGAAATCGATGAATTTTGAGTTCACACATTATTAATATATAAAAAGAAAAGAAACAGAAAGAAATGACAAAGGCAGAAATCATCACCAAAATTGCCGAACAGACAGGCTTGGCGAAGAAAGATGTAGCCATTTCGGTTGAGGCATTCATGGAGTGCATCCGCGAGAGTCTTGCTGAGGAGAAGGATAACGTATATCTGCGTGGCTTCGGCACCTTCGTTGTTAAGCGCCGTGCCCAAAAGACAGCCCGCAACATCTCTAAGAACACAACCTTGGTAATTGAGGCTCATGACTACCCAGCATTTAAGCCCGCCAAGAGTTTTATAGAGAAAATGAAGTAATTAACATTATAAATTTTAGTATTATGCCAAACGGAAAGAAAAAGAAGGGCCACAAGATGGCTACTCACAAGCGTAAGAAGAGACTGCGCAAGAATCGTCATAAGAGCAAGTAAAAAGGAGTGTGTCTGCTAATCTCAAAAGGATAGCGACACACCCTTTTTAGTACTAACGACAACCCTATGTCAAATTAAAGTAACGCAAGTAAAGACAATGACAAGTGAAGTTATCATTGATGTGCAACCCAAAGACATATCCATTGCACTGCTCGAAGACAAGCAGCTGGTGGAATACCAGCAGGAGCAGCGCACGGCTTCGTTCTCGGTGGGAAACATTTATGTGGCAAAGGTTAAGAAACTGATGCCAGGACTCAACGCTTGTTTCGTTGATGTCGGAGCAGAACGCGTGGCATTCCTGCATTACCTTGACTTGGGAACTCAATTTAACTCTTACGAGAAGTATCTGAAACAGGTAGTTAGCGACCGCAAAAAGCTCTACCCTATCCAGAAAGCCCACATCCAGCCAGAATTAAAAAAGGATGGCAGCATCGCCAATACATTGAAGGTTGGGCAGGAAATACTGGTACAAATAGTAAAGGAACCTATCAACACCAAAGGTCCACGCCTGACATGCGAACTAAGCTTCGCTGGCCGATATCTGGTGCTTATCCCTTTCGAGGACAGTGTTTCGGTTTCAACAAAAATCAAGAAAGGCGAAGAACGTAGCCGACTGAAACAGCTCATACAGAGCATCAAGCCCAAAAACTTCGGCGTAATTGTACGAACAGTAGCCGAAGGCAAACGAGCCGCAGAACTTGATGCAGAGCTTAAGATTCTGTTGAAGCGTTGGGAAGATGTGATCAGCAAAGTACAGAAAACCACAGAACGACCACAACTCTGCTTTGAGGAGGAAAGCAGGGCGGTAGCACTGTTGCGCGATCTATTCAATCCCACTTACGACGGCATCCACGTTAATGACAGCGGTATCTACGATGAAATAAAGAACTACCTTGGGCTCATCGCACCAGAAAAGAAGGACATTGTTAAGCTCTACAACGGCGCAGTGCCCATTTTCGATAACTACGATGTAACCAAGCAGCTAAAATCGGGCTTCGGAAAGACAGTTAACTACAAGCATGGTGCCTATCTGATTATTGAGCACACAGAGGCCATGCATGTGGTAGATGTTAACAGCGGAACGCGAATCAAGAAAGAGAACAATCAGGAGACCAATGCCCTCGAGACTAATCTGGGAGCAGCCGACGAGCTGGCCCGCCAGTTACGACTCAGGGATATGGGAGGTATCATCATCGTTGACTTCATCGATATGAAACTGCCCGAGGACCGCCAGATGCTCTATGAACGCATGTGCAAAAACATGCAGAAGGATCGCGCCAAACACAACATTCTACCCCTGTCTAAATTCGGACTTATGCAGATTACCCGCCAACGTGTGCGCCCTGCAATGAGCGTAAACGTTGAGGAAACCTGCCCAACTTGTTTCGGAAAAGGAACTATCAAGTCAAGTATCTTATTCACAGATACACTCGAGAGTAAAATCGACACCCTTGTCAACAAAATCGGTGTACGCAAGTTCTATCTGCACGTTCATCCTTACGTAGCAGCTTTTATTAATAAAGGTATATTCAGCCTCAATCTTAAATGGAAGCTTAAATACGGAATGGGCTTAAGGATTATCCCCTCGCAGAAACTGGCATTCCTTCAATACGAATTTTACGATGCCGAAGGGCAGTATATCGATATGAAGGAAGAAATCGAAACAAAGTAAAAATCAAAAACCTCTACCCTATGATTACACTAAAGATCCTGTTTTGGGCAACATTGCTCATAGTATTCTACACCTACTTAGGTTACGGAATCCTATTATACATCATCATCAGGCTTAAACGGCTCTTCGTGGGCAAACCCCACGAGGCCGCGATGCCAGATGATTCACAACTACCCACTATCACCTTACTTATATGTGCCTACAACGAGGAGGATGTTGTGGCTGAGAAAATGGCCAACACTCTGGCCATTGACTATCCACGTGACAAATTCCGTATTATGTGGGTTACTGATGGTAGCACTGATAGTACCAACGAGCGACTCAAGGCGTACCCAGAGGTAGATGTGGTATTCAGCCCCGAACGTAGAGGCAAAAGTGCAGCACTCAAGCACGGATTACAAGAACTGCAGACTCGTTATGTCGCCTTTACCGACGCCAACACGATGATTAACTCAGGCGCCATGCGCGAGATAGCCCGACTGTTTATGGATCCAACCGTGGGCTGTGTGTCAGGAGAAAAACGTGTAGCAGCACGCAAGGAAGGACAGATGGCAGCTGAGGGTGAAGGTTTATACTGGAGATACGAGAGTACACTGAAGAAATGGGACAGCGAACTCTATTCCGCCATGGGAGCAGCAGGAGAACTCTATGCTGTAGACCCGAAGCTGATACGCCATGTCCCCGATAACGCTTTGCTCGATGACTTTATGATGTCAATGTATATTGTAGAAGACGGCAAGCGCATTGCTTACACCCCCGATGCCTATGCACAGGAATATGGTTCCGCCAATATTTTCGAAGAGTCAAAACGCAAGCGACGCATTGCTGCAGGCGGCCTGCAAAGCATCTGGTGGTTGCGCAGTCTACTTAACCCTTTCAGCCATCCTTTGGTAACATTCCAGTATATAAGCCATCGAGTTCTACGTTGGAGCATTACTCCAATATCTATGATTATATTACTGGGCATCAACATCTTATTATCAGCATTCCACGCTGGTTTATTCTACGATATAATGCTCATACTACAAATACTCTTCTATATAGCAGCCTTTGCAGGATGGCTTCTTAGTCGTCACGGAATCAAAAACAAAGTGCTATATACAGCCTATTATTTCGTATTTATGAACCTAAATGTTTTTCGTGGAATGAGCTATCTCTGCACCCACAACAATAGTGGAGCCTGGGAAAAAGCAAAAAGAAGTTGAAAAATTTCTTAAAATCTTTTCGTATTACAAAAAAAAGCATTACCTTTGTCGCGAATTATAGCGTTATGGAAAAAACCGAAAAGGAAATATTGCTTCAACAATATGCAGATGCTAACCGCAAGTTAACCCTTGCGCAAGAGCAGTTAGCTATTGCCAATCAGAAGCTGAAGGAATATGAAGAGATGGCCCAAAAGGCAGAGAAGGCGAGTCAGATGAAATCGCTCTTCCTTGCTAACATGAGCCATGAAATTCGTACTCCCCTTAACGCTATTGAAGGTTTCTCTCGTGTACTTGTTGAGACCGATTCACAAGACGACCGTATGAAGTTCTTCGAAATTATCGAAAGCAACAATAACCGTCTGCAGAGCCTTGTGAACGAAATCCTTGATCTCTCACGTGTAGAATCTGGAGAAATTGTGATGAAAAAGGCCAGCACTGATCTTAACCAGCTTTGCGACAGTATAAAGAATCTGTTTAAGTTCCGCTGCCCCGAGACACTGCAGTTGGTATGGAATAAGCCCAATATGGCAGTCACTTTCAATACTGATGCAAACCGCATCACTCAGGTGTTCTCAAACCTCATCAGTAACGCGCTTAAGCACACCACCGCTGGCAGCATCAATTACGGCTACCGTATGAAGGACGATGGTGCTAACATCGAATTCTTTGTTCAAGATACCGGTTCAGGTATCGATCCTAAGGATATACCACATCTTTTCGAGACTTACGTATCACGAGATGCTGAAACCAGCAATAACGGTTACGGACTTGGTTTGGCACTATGTAAGATCATCGTTGAGAAACTTGGTGGACAAATATTTGTTGAGTCAGAACTTGGTAAGGGGTCGTTATTCCGCTTTGTACTGCCATTCGAAGGCACTATTGGCGGTATGGTACCTGCCCGCAACACCACTACATCAAATGTTCGCACCATCCGCGTTAGTGGTCGTCCCGACGATATGAACAAGAAGGTTATACTTGTGGCCGAAGACGAAGATAGTAACTACGAACTTGTAAAGATTGTGCTCCACAAGCGCTATCGCCTTATCCGTGCACATAATGGTATTGAAGCTGTTACACTTAATGAGGAGGAACATCCAGATCTTATTCTTATGGATATTCGCATGCCAGAAATGAACGGCTTGGATGCTACCCGCATCATTAAGGAAGTAGACTCACACACACCAGTTATTGCACTCAGCGCCTATGCATTCGAGGAGAATATACGTGATGCAAAAAATGCCGGATGCGATGAATTTATGGCAAAACCATTCAAAGTAGAAAATCTGATCGAGATGGTTGGTAAGTATCTCGACTAAAATACTATTTTTTATTTTTCATATTATGGGAAAATTAGCTGTACAGAAGTACTTTTCATTCACCATTCTTATTCTTACAGTTTTAGTTATGATTTTCACCCTCGTAGGTCTCTACGGTGGTGATGTTCAGCCAGGAGGCAATACTGCTCGCGCTATGCTGGTTTATGCTCTTCCACTGCTGATAGCAGCCGATGTAGTGTTACTTGTTTTCTGGCTTATCATGCGCCGATGGCACTGGGCACTCATTCCGCTCATCGCCATTCTTTGCTGTATACCATACTCTGGAACACTCTATCAGTTAGGATCTCTCGATCCTGCTGCCGACGCAAAACCTGGCATCAAGATTGCTACCTACAACGTAGCTATGTTCGGTCGCGAAACATCAGGATTCGTTGCTATGGATATCCTGTCTGAAATGAAGAAACAGAAGGTTGACGTAGTTTGTTTTCAGGAGTACAACGATAACCGTGGTGACAAAAAGAACTCGGACTCATATAAAGAGTACTTCCCTTATATGGCACAGGGTGAGAGCGATATGATGATATACAGCCGCTACCCTATCCGAAAGAGTAAGAATCTGAATTTCGAGATGACCAACAACAGTGCTATGTGGGCCGAAATCGATGTAAAAGGAACCATTATCCGTGTTTATAACGCCCACCTTGAGACTACTGGTATCAACAGCACTCTGCACAAGGCAGGCAAACTGATGAGTCGAGGCATGGATGTTGAAAGCAACGCACTGCTACGTGCCTTCTACGGCAACTACACACTGGGTATGATTGCACGTTCTGGACAAGCCAATGTTTTGGCGATGGATATGCGCGAATGCGAGGCACCTATCATTGTATGTGGTGACTTTAACGATGTGCCCTACTCTTACGTCTATAATACGATGCTTGGCGACAAAGTTGACGGATTCAAAGAGTGTGGAAGCGGATTTATGTACACCTTCCGCGGAGGTAACAAGAAGGTGCGTATCGACTACATCTTCCACGACAAGGGAATGCAAGGCTTAACCTACTACAAACGTGAGCTAAGCTACTCCGACCACAATCCGGTATTCATGAAGATAGCACTGAATAAGTAACAATAAAAGATTAGCGCGACACCTTAGTTGGATGCCGCGCTAATTTTTATTTTAACAAAACATATCAAACAATCTTAAATCGCACACGGAAAGAATGCTCCTGCTCGTCCCAGTTAGTACCAAGAAGTTCAAAACGGCCTATCTGAGAAGTAGAACGTACATGTTTACCTATGCAAGGACAAACATCATAGTCGCCAATACGAACAAGGCGAATCGTTTCCGAAGCATCATCAGGAAGACGATCAAGCGAAACATCTTCTGGCAGGTTATCACGAGTAACAAATTCGAACGTAACAGGCAGATCTTCATCTATTAATTCATTCATACGACGCTCTATCTCCCGTTCTTCTTGTCTAGAAGGTTTCTGATCAAGATGAAAACTCATCTTACTCTTCTTTCGCTCCACATGAGCATTAAACGAACGCCCGCAATCAAACATACGGATCATTGTCTGATTCAACAAATGCTCGGCAGTATGAGCAGGCGGAAACTCCTCTTTATTATGTTCGTTGAGTAAATAATCAGCCATATTCTTAATAATTTGGGCACAAAAATACAAATTAAATAGAAAAAAAACAAATGTTTTGCAACTTTTCGAATACATACACCGTCAAATGTAAAAAGATTAATCAATTAAATGAATAAAAGTATGAAAAAGGTATTGTTTTTGATGATGAGCGTTTTAGCGCTAACTTCGTGCAAAATCGACTTGAAGGACTGGAACAGCACCAATCTGATAGAAGAAAGTGACAATGTGGTTACTAAGTCGTACAAACTGAAACCATTTGAAGAGGTACACATGCGCTGTGTTGGTTTTGTAGAGATAGTTCAAGACGAGAAAAAGAGTGGCACTGTAGAGCTTACAGCACCTGATAACTACATCGAACTATACAAATTCGAGAACAAGGGAAACGAACTTGATATCAACTTTTCAAAGCAACACGTTAACATACACTCTAAAAACGTGAGGATTAAGGTGTATACCAACGATCTTTTAGCACTGAAGAACAGTGGTGCATCAAGTATCAAGATGGACAAGTTGGACACCGACAAAATAGATATAATTAATAGTGGTGTGGGCAGCATCACAATAGGTGGGATAGCCGATGACGTAAAACTTCAGAACAGTGGTGTTGGCAGTATCAACGCAGAACACCTGAAAGCGCTGAATGTAAAAGCTAATGTATCGGGAGTTGGTAGTATTACTTGCTATGCTTCAGAAAAAATAGAAGGCCGTGTATCGGGTGTTGGTTCACTAAAATATGCAGGAAACCCTAAACATACAGACAATAAACGATCTGGTGTGGGAAGCATCAGTGAGATGTAAAAAAACTATGGGCGATCAAAATGATCGCCCATTTGTTTATGACTTAAATTTTAATACTACTGCATTTAGTGGATCTACAGATAAAGGAATTTTGCCATCGCGTTTGAGAGTAATCTTTATCTGAGAATCTGTAAGCAGATCGGTAGCCACAGCATTCTTTTCCTTAATACCAAGGAAATCGAATGCGTGTGCAGGGATAGTAACATTAACTACTGTTGGACTTTCATCAAAATTGGCCACAACAAGCAACACCTCTGCCCCAGCCTTTCGCAAGAAAATATACTGACGATAATACTGACTATTCACATACATCAAGTCGAACATCTGTCCTTGCGCCACAGCCTTCTCGCTAGCAGCTATATTCATTACCTTATTATATATATCATGCAGTTTCTTCTCGTCAGGAGTTGATTTACCCTTAGCAGCACGAACCACCGAAGGCACACTCCAATAGTCGAAGATTGTGGTACGACCATCATTACCACTAAAGCCTTCCTTATCCATACCGCGTTCTCCATATTCCTGACCGAAGTAAATCATGAGCGGATTTTGCTGCAATAAGGCCGACACAACCAAACCTGGTATTCCCTTATTGGCATCACTTGCAAAAAACTGACTAGCAATTCGTTGTTCGTCATGATTTTCAAGGAAATACAACATATGCTGACGGATATCGTCAGTAGCTTGCCAGGCACCTGTTATAGCCTGAGTACTCTGACGACCACACATGACATCACGAACAGTATCGTACATACCAACTTTGTCATAGAGATAATCGAAACCTGAATCAAGATAGTTGCGATATTCGGCTGGGTTATAAACCTCACCAATAAACACAACCTCCGGATAGCGATACTTTACTTTATCGGTAGCCCAATGCCAAAATGCAGCAGGCACCATCTCAGCCATATCACAGCGGAAACCATCAACACCCTTAGCTGCCCAGAAGAGCAGTATCTCTGTCATTTTATCCCATGTATTTGGAATGGGATTAAAATGGCCAACACGCCCAGCATAGTAATCAAGACCATAATTCAACTTAACAGTCTCATACCAATCGTTCATACCTGGAGCATTGTGGAAACAATCATTACCTGTAGCTTTGGCCGGCTCTTCGATATATGGTTCAGACTCTCCATGATACAAATCGAAATAAGGAGTGAAACGCTGACCAGGACAATAGTAAAAGTTGTTCTGAGGGTCGAAACCATTCTGTGGATTATCTTCCTCGCCAAGATCCTTAACACCTTCTGGAGCACAAATTGAGTGATATTGTCGAGCTACATGATTAGGTACAAAATCGATGACAACCTTAAGGCCTGCCTTGTGGCTACGGTCGATAAGTGCCTCAAACTCTGCCATACGATGAGGAATATCTACAGCCAGATCAGGATCGATATCGTAATAATCGGTAATAGCATAAGGCGAACCAGCCTTTCCTTTTACCACTGCAGGATGCTGACGTGGAATACCATAAGCACTGTAATCGGTCTGTGTGGCGTGGCGGATTACACCTGTGTACCAGATATGGCTCACGCCCATCGCCCTGATTTTTTTCAGGGTGGTGGGCGTGAAGTCATTCAGTTTTCCGCAACCATTCTCAGCTAATGTACCATTCTCTTTACGAGTGGTATTTTTGTTTCCATAGAGTCGCGTGAAAACCTGATATATTATAATCTTACTCGATGCCATGGGCTGCAACTTCTTTGTTGATCTTTACGATCATGCCCTGCAGCGCCTTACCAGGACCACACTCTGTGAAGTCATCGGCACCATCGGCAATCATATTCTGAACACTTTGAGTCCAGCGAACTGAGCTAGTGAGCTGAGCTATGAGGTTAGCCTTAATCTCCGTGGGATCGGTATGAGGCTTAGCATCTACATTCTGATAAACAGGGCACTTTGGAGTCTTAATCTCTGTAGCCTCGATAGCTGCCTGAAGCTCATCCTTAGCAGGCTGCATGAGTGGAGAATGGAAAGCACCACCAACTTTGAGCACCAAAGCACGCTTAGCGCCAGCTGCTTTGAGCTGCTCGCAAGCCTCCTCGATAGCCTCAATATTTCCTGAGATAACCAACTGACCAGGGCAATTATAGTTAGCAGCAACTACTACACCCTTACCCATCTTGCTAACCTCAGCACATACCTCCTCTACCTTCTCATCAGGAAGAGCGATGATGGCAGCCATTGTTGAGGGCTGAGCCTCACAAGCCTTCTGCATAGCCATTGCACGGGCATAAACCAACTTCAAACCATCTTCGAAGCTAAGAGCACCAGCAGCAGTAAGAGCAGAGAACTCACCAAGAGAGTGACCAGCAACCATCTTTGGGGCGAAGGCATCGCCCATGCATAGTGCAGAGATAACACTATGGAGGAAGACTGCAGGCTGAGTAACCTTGGTCTGCTTGAGCTCCTCATCGGTACCTGCAAACATAATGTCGGTGATGCGATAGCCGAGAATTTCGTTAGCCTTCTCGAAAAGTTCCTTTGCGAGTGGGTTTGTATCGTAAAGATCCTTACCCATTCCTACAAACTGAGCTCCCTGTCCGGGAAAAACAAATGCTTTCATTTTCTTCTTACCTTTTATTTAAATATTAAACTTTTTCAACTTATCGGTGTGCAAAATTACTAAAACTTTCTGAAAAATGCCCTTCTATCACCATTTTTTTAATGAAAGTGGTGATAATATCGAAAAATC
The DNA here is from genome assembly GCA_900315765.1 of uncultured Prevotella sp. GTDB lineage: Bacteria > Bacteroidota > Bacteroidia > Bacteroidales > Bacteroidaceae > Prevotella. The sequence goes on from ONAK01000052.1 coordinate 26,433, forward strand.
TGTGTAATTTTGCACTTAGAAAGAGAACAGATGGCAAAAATGAAGCTTATTGTAATGACGAAACCAACATTCTTCGTTGAAGAGGACAAGATTCTTGCAAACCTCTTCGAAGAAGGATTGGAGAATCTTCACCTATATAAACCAGGTGCTTCGCCTATGTATTCTGAGCGACTGCTCACTTTGTTGGGCGAAGACTATTGTAATAAGATTACCGTTCATGGGCATTTCTATCTTAAAGAAGAATACCGTCTTCGTGGAATTCATATCGACGATGCATTTACCGAAGCCCCTGTGGGCTACAAGGGTAACATTAGCCGTACGTGCCACGCAATAGAAGAGCTCAAAGAAACAAAGAAAAAATCAAATTACGTATTCCTGCACTCTATATTCGACAGTCAGACCAACGCCGACGAGAAACAATCGTTTACGATGGACGAACTGCGCGATGCTGCAAAACATGGTCTTATCGACAAGAAGGTGTATGCCCTTGGAGGTATGAATCTTGACCGCGTAAAAGAAATTAAGGATCTGGGATTTGGTGGTATGGTGATATGTGGCGACCTGTGGAACAGGTTTAACATTCACAATGAAATTGATTATAAAGCGCTATTGAACCACTTCGAGAAACTGCGCAAAACGATAGATTAATAGGACTAACATAATAATATAGGTATTAAAACATGAGTGATAAAAGCTCCTACATGGTATTCTCAGGTACAGCAACGAGATACCTGGCAGAAAGAATCTGCCAAAGTCTGGGTTGCCCCCTTGGACAGTTGCAAATAACAAAATTCTCGGATGGAGAGTTTGCCGTATCCTACGAGGAAAGTATTCGTGGACGCGACGTTTTCCTGGTACAGAGCACATTCCCCAACAGCGACAATCTGATGGAATTGCTGCTTATGATTGACGCAGCAAAGCGCGCATCAGCACGTACCATCAATGCTGTTATCCCATACTTCGGATGGGCACGTCAGGACCGCAAGGACAAGCCACGTGTCAGCATCGGTGCAAAACTGGTAGCCGATTTGCTGAGTGCAGCAGGTGTTAATCGTGTTATTACAATGGATCTGCATGCAGACCAGATTCAGGGTTTCTTTGATGTACCAGTCGACCATCTGTATGCATCTAATGTAATTATCCCTTATCTCCAGTCGCTGAATCTCGACAATCTGGTGATTGCCTCACCCGACGTTGGCGGTTCAAAGCGTGCTAACACATACGCCAAATATCTTGGATGTCCATTGGTACTTTGCAACAAAACTCGCGCTCGTGCCAATGTGGTAGCATCTATGCAGATTATAGGTGATGTAGAGGGTAAAAATGTTGTTATTATTGACGACATGGTAGATACCGCAGGAACAATAACAAAGGCTGCAGACCTGATGAAGGAGAATGGAGCTCTTACAGTACGCGCTTGCGCTAGCCATTGCGTGATGAGCGGACCAGCAAGCGATCGTGTTCAGGAGTCAGCTCTCGAGGAAATTGTATTTACAGACTCGATTCCTTACACCCAGCGTTGTGCTAAAGTCAAGCAGCTTAGCGTGGCTGATATGTTTGCTGAGGCAATCCGTCGAGTTATTGACAACAAGAGCATTAGCGACCTATACATAGTATAATCGTAATGACAAATAAAGCCCTTATCAGGCTGGCAATAGCAGGCATTGCGTTCTGCTCATGCCAGTCTGATTCTTATAAGATAAAAGGTTATGCCAGCCATTTGCACGATGGCGATACTATAATTCTAGCACTTGAAGATCATCAGCAGAAAATATTGGGCCAAACAAAAGTGTCTGACGGAAACTTCATTATGAAGGGAGTAACAGACACCACAGTTTTCTGTCGTGCATATCTAAATCGCGAACCACTTACAAGCATAAGTTTCTTTCTGGAACCTGGCAATATAACAATAGAACTTAACCCTTACCCCACTCCTTCAAGGGTTTCAGGCACATCTTTAAATAATGAGTGGCAGGGACTAAACGATTCTGTACAAACACTTGGAGACAAACTGATACGACTGGCCGAGACGACGAGCAAGACAAAATCATACAATCGACAACAATTGCAGAAATCGATCGATAGTCTGCACCACAAAATATCAGGCTGCATAACAAACACTGGCCAGAGAAACAGAAACAATGTATTAGGAAAATACATCATTGACAATTACAAAGAACCCGATTTCAAATGAAACCGGGTTCTTTTTTATGATGTACCAAACCTTAGCAAGTAAAGTTAGGAAGTTCCAACCACTTAATGTAGCAGAAGTCCTGACGATGAGGCAGATTCTTGTTCTGTGGATACATACGTACAGCACTCTTGAAATCGCCAGCCTGCTGCGGAGCAAGTGTCGCCTCGAAGATGAAGTTGTTGCCATCGCGACGAACCATCTTCAATGGTTCAACAGAGAATACGCGCTCCTCGCCCTCCTTGTTGATATGTACATTTACCTTTTCAAGGGCTACAGCATCATCAAGTCCCTGCTCATTGATAACATAGCGCAAGGTGTATTTCTGAGCTGTCTCGATACCTGTTGAAGGATAATCCCACTCGCAGGATACTACGTTAATAGCATCCCAACGCTCAGCTACAGCTTCCTTCCACTGTGCAATCTCTTTGGCCAGACGATAGCCGTCCTTAGAAATCTCCTTGAAACGCTTAGCCTGTTTGTTGTAGAACTTATCATAGTAATCATCAAGCTGACGCTTCATTGTGTAGTGGGGAGCAATCTGGGCGATAGAGTTCTTAATAACCTTAATCCAACCCTTTGAGATACCCTTCTTATCCTTATTATAATAAAGAGGTACGATTTCGTTCTCCAGAAGCCCATAGATAGTTGCAGCGTCAAGATTATCCTGATAACCCTGATTCTGGTAGGTACGCTTCTCAGTAAGAGCCCATCCTGCACCCTCACGATAGCCCTCAAGCCACCAACCGTCCTTTACACTGAGGTTTACAACACCATTCATCTCGGCCTTTTCGCCTGACGTTCCTGATGCCTCGAGAGGACGTGTAGGAGTATTCATCCAAATATCAACACCTGAAACAAGACGACGAGCCAACAGGAAGTCGTAGTCCTCAAGGAATACAATACGACCTTGGAACTCAGGACGCTGTGAGATATCGTAGATCTTCTTAATAAGTCCCTGACCAGCACCATCAGCAGGGTGAGCCTTACCTGCAAACAGGAATACAACTGGATGCTCAGGATTGTTAACGATCTTGCTAAGACGCTCAAGATCGGTAAACAGCAAGTGTGCACGCTTGTAAGTAGCAAAGCGACGGCAGAAACCAATAACCAGAGCATTAGGATCGAAACGCTCAAGCAACTTCACTACGCGTGTTGGATCGCCCTGATTTTTCAACCAAGTCTCACGGAACTGCTCCTTAATATAATCGAACAACTTTGTCTTAAGAGCCTGACGTGTAGCCCAGATCTCCTCATCTGGACAGTTATAGATACCATGCCAGATTTCCTCGTTGCTCTGATCACTCATGTGCTTAGCATCGAAGTATTTTGCATAAACTTTACGCCACTCTGTAGCACACCATGTTGGGAAATGAACACCATTGGTAACATACCCCACGTGGTTTTCCTCAGGATAGTAGCCCTTCCAAATTGGAGCAAACATCTGCTGAGAAACCCAACCATGAAGCATTGATACACCGTTAACCTCCTGACAAGTGTTGCAAGCAAAGGTACTCATACAGAACTTCTCACCATGGTCATCTGGATTGGTACGACCCATGCCGATGAACTCATCCCATGAGATACCAAGCTTCTGAGGATAGCCACCCATGTACTTGCCGAAAAGCCCCTCGTCGAAGTAATCGTGACCAGCAGGAACTGGAGTGTGAACAGTATAAAGCGAAGAAGCGCGAACCAACTCCAATGCCTGATTGAAGCTGAGGCCCTCGTCGATATAATCGCACAAACGCTGCAGGTTGCAGAGTGCTGCATGACCTTCATTACAATGATAGATATCCTTCTTGATACCCAATTTCTTCAGTAACAGCATACCACCGATACCAAGTAGGATCTCCTGCTTTAAGCGGTTCTCCCAGTCACCACCATAAAGGCTATGAGTAATTGGCTTATCGAACTCAGAATTCATCTCGTTATCAGTATCAAGCAAATAGAGCTTAACACGACCAACGTTTACACGCCAAACATAAGCATGAACCTGATAGTTGGTATAAGGAACATCGATAACCATAGGATTACCCTCACTGTCAAGCTGGCGCTCGATAGGCAGGTTACCAAAGTTCTGGCTCTCGTAGTTAGCAATCTGCTGTCCCTCCATCGAAAGGCTCTGTGTAAAGTAGCCAAAACGATACAAGAAACCAACAGCACACATATCAACGTTTGAATCAGAAGCCTCCTTTACATAGTCACCAGCCAGCATACCTAGACCACCTGAATAAATCTTCAGAGCAGAGTGGATACCATACTCCATACAGAAGTAGGCCACTGATGGGCGCTTTGAATCAGGCTTAACATCAATATACTTTCGGAACAAATCATAGACACTCTTAATACGCTTCATGAGTGCTTTGTCTTTTACAATTTTTTCTTTGCGGGCAAAGCTCAATCGCTCAAGTAGCATCACTGGGTTGTGTTTCACCTCATGATAAAGCTCAGGGTCAAGGTCGCGGAACAAGTCACGTGCCTCGTAGTTCCATACCCACCACATGTTGTGGGCAATCTCGTCCAAACACTTCAGTTCTTCTGGAAGACTTGACTTAACGGTCAACTCTTTCCACATTGGAGCATTTGCATAATCAGCTTTAATTTTCATAATCTCTCAAATTTTATTATTTGAACTTTATTTTGATTTCTCACTTATAATGACTTTTTTCGCTCTTCAGCTTTGCCAAGGGCGATATCATAAGCCTCGTAATAGTATTTTATAAACTCACTCCACAATGCCTTCTTCGAGAGCTCGCCAGCATTTTTCCTGCAAGCATCAACCTGCTTCTTTGGCATATTCGAGAAGTCAGCAACTGTATCCTTGATGATATCAGCCACTTCTGAGTAATTATAATCTGTACGATGTATTACCTTCACCCCATCCTCTATCTCGCCATTCTTTCCGAATACAGAGTTTGCCCAAAGGCCGAAACCTGCAAGATCGGTGGTGATGCAAGGCACTTTGAATGCAATGGCCTCCAACGGAGTATATCCCCAAGGCTCATAATACGATGGATAGATGCAAAGATCGTTACCCAACACAATATCATAATATGTAAGGTTTACGATACCATCATTACCATCGAGATAGCATGGCAGGAAGATTACCTTCACCTTCTCATCCTTACGATTATGCATATCATAGTATTTCATCATACCCAACACATTATCGTGACTCATGTTATGCAGCCAGTGTGTAACCTGAGGAACATCCAGCGGAGTATCATACTTCTTTCCGCTTTTCAGTCGCTCCTGCAAGTCCTTACGGGGCTCACCTACCCAACCTGGAACCTCGATAAATGCCACGACCTTTTTCTTCAGGTCACGATCGCGCAGCAAGCGGTTCATTGCCTCTACAAAAACATCAATACCCTTGTTGCGGAACTCATAGCGGCCTGAGGTTGAAATCAGAAGTGTGTCATCGTCCAGATTCTCACCAAGCAAAGCATTAGCGACGTCAAGCATCTTTCTTCGAGCAGCATTACGCTTACGGTTAAACTTGGCAGCACTTGGTACAAAACTATTATCGAAACCATTTGGCAGCACAACATCCACTGGTTTGTCAAGCAGCTCTACACACTCCTTTGCGGTAATATCGCTAACCGTTGTAAAGCAATCAACGTAGTGAGCAGTCTGCTTTTCAATAGAGTGTTTCGACTGCATGTTCAGTTCGCCTGCCATCTGGTCGCCATTATAGGCAAACAAATAGTCATATAAAGGTTTCATATTTCCTGCTATCGAGCGTCCGATGCTAGTAGCATGCGTTGTGAAGATAGTACCAATCTGAGGCAGCTTATTATTTATGTAAAGAGCTCCCAATCCGCACATCCACTCATTAGCGTGGTATATAACCTTATCTTTCAGTGTGAGATAGTGATTATAGAAACTCTCTACCACCAATGCAGCAGCATACGAGAACATCGAAGCCTCGTCGTAATCGCCATAAGCATGCAGCGAGTCAACACCATAATTCTCCCACAGCCATCCATATATATCGTTTTTCTTTTCGAAATACTGATTAAAATCAACCAAAATTGCTATTGGCTCACCAGGAACGGTCCATCGACCTACTCTAATCTTAAGTCCTTGGTTCTTAGCCTCCCATTGCCAATCGGCAAAGAGGGAACTTTCCTCCTTGAAATAAGGACTCTCGTGCTCTTTCCAAAAATCAGGACCGATGAAGATTATCTTATCCCGAAGTGCCTCTTGTAAAGTCTTGGCACGTGTAGAAAGTACTGTATAGATTCCTCCAACTTTATTGCAGACCTCCCAACTCGATTCAAAGATGTAGTCTGGTCTCAATTGCTTTTTTACCATGTTATACTAACTAATTGTGCGCAAAGATACTTAATTATTTTTAAATTCCATAACCTTTTTAATAAAAAAATGAATGATTATAGTAAAAAAATGATTTAGATTAGTAACTTTGCCAACAAATTTTAAAAAGCATTGATTATGAATAAGTTAATAGCAATATCATTATTTTGCCTTGCAAGTATAGGTATGAAGGCCCAAAGCAATAATGGTCCCTTTCGCGCGTACCTATATAATAATGAATTTGATGTATATCTCCGCATTAATTTTTATGACCAGAACATACGGGTCCCTGCTCAGGATCTTTTCGGAGAGGTGCCTGGTTTTCTCAGCAAGAAGAACTATACATTCGCATGGCTCATCACGTCTGCCACCATCAAAGGTAACAAGGCCCATCTTTCACTTATCAACGATTATGGTAGCGAGGACCTAAACGCCACCCTCACCCTGAAGAATGACTCTATCTATATTCTCAAGCAGGAAAACGGCAGTACACTGAAGGTACCCGCCAAAGGTGGCAAGTGGCAGAAACTGCCCAAAACAATTGAATTCAAACGCAAATAGTCAAACCCAATTTCTAATCATTTCATATTATGGACATAATCCACATTATAGCAGTCATCGCCCTCATCATTATTGGCATTGCCATCTATACTAACAAGCGCAAGAGGTAATGTGCGAAATTGATTTCCCAATATTGTATGTCCTTACCGAAGATAAAACCATGGTAGAAGGACTACGGTAAAAATCGAGCAAATGTATAATTATTTAGCATCGAAATATTCCTATTTCGATGCTAAAAGACAAACGCTTAAGTATTAGTCTGAGAAATAAATAAATACAAATTATCTTTTTGCATACAATCCTACAAGATAAAGGATTCTAAAGAAATGGAGCAAACTACGGATTTACAGATTGACCCAACATCTGCTTAATGTGAGTGTCAAGTATATGGAATGCTGGATCAACCATGCCGCCATGTCCATGTCCGTCAATTTCATAAAGATAAGTCTGCTTATGACCTACTAGTTTCATCATACGTTCCAGATACTGATTTTCGTCATATCTGCCATAGAGTTCCAGTTCTCTATCACCACAAATTAGCACCAAAGGCGGACAATCATTACGTACCCAATATAGTGGTGCATACTCATCAATAGTAGGTTGTAAAGGCTTGATTCCCTGCATCTTACGCACATTATAATGCGTAATAGCCTGGCCACTGAATGGAATATACTGCCATACGCAATCAGCATCAATCTTATAATTATTAAGCCAAGCCTTATTCAAACAAAGCATCATAGATAAGTATCCACCTGCAGAATGACCAGTAACAACAATCTTCTTTGGATCACCTCCGTATTTCTTAGCATTTCGGAATGCCCAGGCTACAGCTTCAGCTGCATCATCAAGAGTTTTGTCGACAGTTACTTTTGGCAGTAACCTATAGTTTGCACCTATAACCACATAACCTTTTTCCTTCAAACGTTGAGGAATCTCTTTCTGTCCAGCCTCTAATCCGCCACCATGAAACCATACAATAACAGGACAATCCTTTAAATTTTCTGGAAAATAGACGTCTAGTTTAAGTCTCTCCTTTGAATAAGCATCAGTTTTAGTAGTATAACTAATGTTACATTCGGTCTTGTAATTCTGTGCACTAACAGTTATCACCATCAGAAGCACAACACTTAATAATTTAAATCTCTTCATAGTTCGTTAGTGTTTTAAAATTAAAAAGCCCCAGAGATTTGTATTCTCCAGGGCTTTTCTTTAAAAAAGACGGCGGCTTCCTACTCTCCCGCATTGCATTGCAGTACCATCGGCGCAGGTGGGCTTAACTTCTCTGTTCGGAATGGGAAG
>ONAK01000053.1 GCA_900315765.1 uncultured Prevotella sp.
CCATTCTGCCCAAGCTCCGCGATACATCCATACTCTGCAGTCCTTAAGCCACTCGGCACCAGCCTTCTTTTCCTCGTCGATAGCAGCCAGTACGGCATCGGTACATTTGCGGTGTGTGCCATGTGGGTCGGCCAAGTCGGCAGCCACATATATCTGGTGAGGCTGTATCTCGCTGATAAGCTGCTGGATGGGGATGACATCATTCTCGGTCATAGGCAATTTCTCAATCTTTCCGCTCTCGTAGAAAGGCAGGTCGAGGAAGTGGATATGCTTGCTGTCGATGCCGCTATATTCGCAGGCCAATCGGGCTTCGCCACGACGGATAAGTCCCTTAAGGCGCAGAATCTGCTCAGTGTCAGTATCGCCCTCTTTCTTATTCTTCAGAAAGGCCTTCACTACCTGGTAGCTGTGCTTGATAACCTCATCGCTGCCGTTGGCAAAGATGGTGTTGAAACCATTGATGAAGTGCATGAATCGGCGAACCTCCTCATCGCCCACAGCGATATTACCTGATGTCTCGTAGGCAATATGTACATCGTGGTGCTGCTGCATCAGTCGGCGAATGGTTCCTCCCATTGAAATAACATCATCATCGGGGTGAGGTGAGAATACTATAACTCGCTTAGGGTAGGGAGTTGCACGCTCCGGACGTGTAGAATCGTCTACATTCGGCTTTCCGCCTGGCCATCCGGTGATGGTATGCTGTAGTTCGTTGAATACTTCGATATTTACCAGACCAGCCTGTCCGTCGAATTGTTCTACAAGGTGTCCCAAACCGTTTTCGACATAATCTTTGGTAGACAGCTTGAGCAGTGGCTTCTGTACTTTTTCACATAGTTCGATTACCTGGCGTCTCAACTCGTGGTTGGGCATCTTGATGTTGTTAGTCAGATTTAAATTCATAATGAATGTAGTAAAGTATAAATTTTCGGCGAAGATACGCATTTTATGTGAAATAACGGCAAGATTTGCGAAGATTAACAATATTATTTTGTAATTTTGCACCCGATGAAACAACCAGCTATACAGAAACCGGAGGGACTTAAGGAAGTGCTGTTGCATGCCTGTTGTGCCCCATGTTCGAGTGCTATCGTTGAATGGATGATGGCAAATGGAGTTCGACCTGTGATTTATTATTTTAATCCAAATATCTGGCCCAGAGAGGAATACGAGATTAGAAAGCAGGAAAGTAAACGTCATGCTGAGAGCTTGGGATTGCAGTGGATTGATGGTGATTATAACCACGAAGAGTGGCTGCATGGAGTATGTGGATTGGAGAATGCGCTCGACCCAGAGGGGCGCTTTCAGAATGAAATGGCTAAGGAACCCGAGCGTGGTCGCCGTTGTGAGCGCTGTTTTACCTTCCGCCTGATAGCCGCAGCCAAGAAGGCTCAGGAACTAAATATTCCATATTTCACAACAACCCTTGCCTCATCGCGCTGGAAGAGCTTAGAGCAGATAAACCAAGCCGGCCTTATTGCCGAACAGACTATCAGCCAACACCCATCACCCAACCTGGTATCACCCAAATATTGGGCTCAGAACTGGCGCAAGGGTGGACTCTACGAACGCCGCAATCAGCTGCTTAAGGAGTATAATTTCTATAATCAGCAGTACTGCGGATGCGAGTTCAGTATGCGAGGTAAATCAACAGAAATAAAAGAAAAATGAAAAAACGGCGAGTAAAGTTTGCGAGTATCATTTTTATTTTGTAACTTTGCGCCCTAAAAAATAAGGTAAAATATGTTTGAGAATTTAAGTGATAGACTAGAACGCTCGTTTAAGATTTTGAAAGGTGAAGGCAAAATCACCGAGATAAACGTAGCTGAGACGCTGAAAGATGTACGTCGTGCCCTGCTTGATGCCGACGTAAACTATAAAGTAGCCAAGACATTTACAGATACAGTTAAGCAGAAGGCATTGGGTATGAATGTGCTTACTGCCGTTAAGCCTAGTCAGCTGATGGTGAAGATTGTTCACGACGAGTTGGCTGAGTTAATGGGTGGTAAGGCTGCTGAGCTGAAAGTAGAGGGCCGTGCAGGTGCTCCAGCTATCATCCTGATGTCTGGTCTGCAGGGTTCTGGTAAAACCACATTCAGTGGTAAACTGGCCAAAATGCTGAAGGAGCGCAATCACAAGAAACCTCTGTTGGTGGCATGCGACGTGTATCGTCCTGCTGCTATCGAGCAGCTGAAGGTGGTAGGTGAGAGCGTAGGAGTTCCCGTTTACGCTGAGCCCGAAAACAAGAATGTAGTAGAAATAGCTAACCACGCGCTGCAGGAGGCAAAGTCGAAAGCTAACGACGTGGTTATCATCGATACCGCTGGTCGACTGGCAGTTGATGAGGAGATGATGAACGAGATTGAGACGCTTAAGAATGCTATCAATCCTAATGAGACACTGTTTGTTGTCGACTCGATGACAGGTCAGGACGCCGTTAACACCGCTAAGGAGTTTAATGACCGTTTGGACTTCGATGGCGTGGTACTTACTAAGTTGGATGGCGACACCCGTGGCGGTGCTGCTCTTTCTATCCGCACTGTAGTTACCAAGCCTATCAAGTTTGTGGGTACCGGTGAGAAGATGGAGGCTATCGACGTGTTCTATCCAGAGCGTATGGCCGACCGTATTCTTGGTATGGGTGATATCGTGAGTCTGGTAGAGCGTGCCCAGCAGCAGTTCGATGAGGAAGAGGCCAAGAAGCTGGAGAAGAAGATTCGTAAGAATAAGTTCGACTTCGATGACTTTATGGGTCAGATACAGCAGATTAAGAAGATGGGTAACATCAAGGATCTGGCTGGCATGATTCCAGGTGTAGGCAAGCAGATTAAGGATTTGGATATCGATGATAATGCCTTCAAGGGTATCGAGGCTATCATCAACTCGATGACACCAAAGGAACGCGCCAATCCTGATATCATCAACCAGAGTCGCAGAACCCGTATTGCAAAGGGTTCCGGCACAAAGCTCGAAGAGGTGAACCGCCTGATGAAGCAGTTTGATCAGACCCGCAAGATGATGAAGATGGTTACTGGTCTCAACTCTTCGAAGATGGCTCAGATGGCAGCTGCCATGAAGATGCGTGGTGGTATGCCTAAGTTCTAATTGACAATTCTTGGCAAGCGCCAAGCTGATAATTGACAATTACTAATTAAATCTATAGCGTATGGCATTTGGAAATTGGATTAGCAACCTGATAGGCGTCTTCGAGGAAGGCCCTATGAAGGATTTGACCGAGGAAGTTGCAAAGGCTTCGGAGTCAAAGAAATCGGCCGAGGAGGTAGTTATTACCGACGAGTTCCGTAACACATTTAATGTCAATTCGCCCGTAAGGGAGAATCTGCGTAACAGTTTCCTGTTCTCGATGCTGCTTATGGCATCCCACATCATTCTGGCCGACAGCAAAGTAGAGCCCGAGGAGTATGAGTTCCTGGGAAAATTCCTCCGCGAGAACTTTGGCGAGGAAGCCGAGACAGAAGGTATGGAGGTCGTGAAGAAAATCATCGCAAAACGCGCTGAGATGGAAGCACGCAAACCTATGGCCTTCCTGCAGATGATAGGCGACTGTGGCAGTCAGATTGCTTCGGCATTGAGTGAAGACCTGCGCTACCAGATGTTGAGTATGCTGGCATTGATCGTAAAGAGCGATGCCGATATTACTGATACTGAGGTTGAGGCGCTGAAAGAGGTGGCCATCTACATCGGCCTGAAAGCTACCGATGTTGACACGCTGATGCACCTTGATGCCCAGAAAACCCAGGACGCCAAGGATGAATGGCAATGGATTAAACAAAACTAAATATATGCAACTTATTGACGGAAAAGCAACAGCTGCGGCCATCAAGGCCGAGATTGCTGAGGAGGTAAAAGAGATTGTAGCCGCAGGAGGCAAACAGCCCCATCTGGCAGCCGTATTGGTAGGCCACGATGGGGGATCGGAGACTTATGTAAAGAATAAAGTGCTGGCCTGCGAGGCTTGTGGCTTTAAGAGTACACTCATCCGTTTTGAGGATGACATCACCGAAGCTGAACTGCTGGCATGTGTTGACAAACTGAACAAAGACGACGATGTAGATGGATTCATCGTACAGTTGCCTTTGCCAAAGCACATCGACGAGCAGAAAATCATCGAGGCTATCGACTATCGTAAGGATGTAGATGGATTCCATCCCATCAACGTAGGTCGTATGGCTATCGGATTGCCATGCTTCATCTCGGCAACCCCACTCGGCATCATCACACTGCTAAAGCGCTATGGTATTGAAACCAGTGGTAAGAAGTGCGTTATACTGGGGCGCTCAAACATCGTAGGTAAGCCAATGGCTCAGCTGATGATGCAGAAACAGTATGGCGATGCTACAGTAACAGTATGTCACTCTCGTTCTAAAACACTGAAAGAGGAGTGCCGTGCTGCCGACATTATTATTGCGGCCATCGGTCAGCCCGACTTTGTGACGGCTGATATGGTGAAGGATGGTGCAGTCATCGTCGACGTAGGTACCACCCGCGTACCCGATGCCACTCGCAAGAGCGGTTTCCGTCTGAATGGCGATGTTAAGTTCGACGAGGTTGCTCCTAAGTGTTCTTACATTACACCCGTTCCTGGTGGCGTTGGTCCTATGACTATCTGCTCGCTGATGAAGAATACACTGGCAGCAGGTAAGAAAGAGTACTATAAGTAGTGAATAGTGAATAGTGAATAGTGATGAGTGAAGAAGTGATGTCGGCGGAGGAGTTTTATCAACAAGGCAACGAGGCTCGCAAGCGTGGCTTGTGGCACGAGGCTATCAATAACTACATACAAGCGATAGAACTCGACCCTGATAGTCCTGCGGTTGAAGCAAAGCGTATGCTCGACGACATCATGGCTTTCTATTGTAAGGATATGTATAATCCCTGAGTCCATTGTGGATTCAGGGATTCTTCTTTAAATACTACTATTTGTTATAAATAGATAGTATTTTTAGATAAAATGAAAGAAAATGATGTTTTTCTTTTGCATTTTGCTAACTAATTAGTATCTTTGCAACCCGAAATTGAGAATAAAAAGCGTTAAAAAGAATATTATGGCTAAAATGAAAGGCGCTATTGAGGTGAATACCGAGAGGTGTAAGGGATGCAGCCTCTGCATCATTGCTTGCCCTCAGAAGGTTATCGCCCTTGCCAACAAAGTTAATCTGCACGGCTACCCCTACGTGGAGGCTGTCAACGAGGAGGCCTGCGTGGGCTGTGCTTCGTGTGGCATTGTTTGTCCCGACGGATGTATCACCGTGTATCGTAAAAAAGTGGAGGAATAAGTATGGCACAGGAAAAAGATGTTGTGTTGATGAAAGGCAACGAGGCTATTGCCCACGCTGCTATTCGTTGCGGATGCGACGGCTATTTCGGCTATCCTATTACTCCGCAGAGTGAGGTGATTGAGACGCTGGCTGAGCTGAAGCCTTGGGAGACTACCGGTATGCAGGTGGTTCAGGCCGAGAGCGAGCTGGCTAGTATCTACATGGTTTATGGCGCTGCCGGAGCTGGTAAGCGTGCCATGACTTCTAGTTCGTCTCCTGGTATCGCACTGATGCAGGAGGGTATCACTTACATGGCTGGTGCCGAGGTGCCGGGCGTGTTTGTTAATGTTCAGCGTGGAGGCCCTGGTCTGGGCACTATCCAGCCTTCGCAGGGCGACTATTTCCAGGCTACTCGTGGTGGCGGTAATGGCGACTATAAGGTGATTGTTCTGGCTCCATCGTCAGTACAGGAGATGGCCGATTTCGTTGATCTCGCCTTCGAGTTGGCGTTCAAGTATCGCAATCCCGCTATGATTCTCTCCGATGGTGTTATCGGCCAGATGATGGAGAAGGTGGTGCTGCCACCCATCAAGCCCCGTCGTACCGACGAGGAGGTGATTCGCGAGTGCCCATGGGCATCTACCGGTAAGCCAAAGAACCGCGAGCGTGTGGTGATTACTTCGCTCGAGCTGAAGCCCGAGGCTATGGAGAAGCGTAACATTGCCCTGCAGGAGAAGTATCGCAAGATTCAGGAGAACGAGGTGCGCTTTGAGCAGCAGCAGATGGACGATGCCGAGTATGCTATCGTAGCCTTCGGTAGTGCTGCCCGTATTGCCGAGAAGAGCGTAGAGATTGCTCGCGAGCAGGGCATCAAGGTCGGTTTGTTCCGTCCCATCACCCTGTTCCCATTCCCCGAGAAGCAGATTGCAGAGCTGTCGAAGAAGGTTAAGGGAATCCTGGTGGCCGAGATTAATGCCGGTCAGATGGTTCAGGATGTTCGCCTTGCAGTGAACGGCGCTGTACCTGTAGAGCAGTTCGGACGTCTGGGTGGTATCGTTCCCGATCCCGAAGAGATTGTAGAGGCTTTGAAGAAATTGATAAAATAAACACAGAGTTACAGAGGTACAGAGATATATTTATTTTTTTACTCTGTGTCTCTGTGTTGAGAAAAAGAATATTATGGATAGAAATCAAATAGTTCAACCAGAGAACATCGTCTGCAAAAAGCCGACGCTGATGAACGACAACAATATGCACTACTGCCCTGGTTGTAGTCACGGTGTGGTACATAAGCTCGTTGCCGAGGTAATCGAAGAGATGGGTATGGCAGACAAGGCCATCGGCGTATCGCCTGTGGGTTGTGCTGTGTTTGCCTACAACTATATAGATATCGACTGGCAGGAGGCTGCCCATGGACGTGCACCCGCACTGGCCACAGGTATCAAGCGCACCTGGCCCGATCGCCTGGTATTCACTTATCAGGGCGATGGCGACCTGGCTTGTATCGGTACCTGCGAAACCATTCACGCTCTGAACCGTGGTGAGAACATCGTCATCATCTTCGTCAACAATGCCATCTATGGTATGACTGGTGGTCAGATGGCTCCTACAACGCTTATTGGTCAGAAAACATCTACATGTCCTTACGGACGTGATCCTGAGATTCATGGTTATCCCCTGAAGATGGCCGATATCGCTGCACAGCTTGAGGGTACCTGCTATGTTACTCGTCAGAGTGTTGAGAGTGTAGCCTCTATCCTTAAGGCTAAGAAGGCATTGCGTAAGGCTTTCGAGGCTTCGATGGCTGGCAAGGGTTCTTCGCTGGTAGAGTTTGTATCAACCTGTAACAGCGGTTGGAAACTTACTCCTGCCAAGGCTAATGAATGGATGAAGGAGAACATGTTCCCCTTCTATCCAAAGGGAGACCTCAAGGACACAACAGGTGAGAAGTGAATAGTGAAAAGTGAATAGTGAATAGTTATGAAGAAAGAGATAATTATTTCAGGTTTCGGAGGTCAGGGCGTACTCTCAATGGGTAAGATTCTGGCTTATAGCGGACTGATGGAGGATAAAGAGGTTACTTGGATGCCTGCTTACGGTCCTGAGCAGCGTGGTGGTACTGCCAACGTTACTGTTATCGTCAGCGACGAGCGTATCTCTTCGCCTATCCTCAGCAAGTACGATATAGCAGTGGTGCTCAACCAGCCCTCACTCGAGAAGTTCGAGCCAAAAATCAAGCCAGGCGGCATCCTTATCTACGATGGCTTCGGTATCATCAAAAAGCCAACCCGTAAGGATATCACCGTCTACGAGATCAACGCCATGGACAAGGCTGCCGAGATGAAAAACGGTAAGGTGTTCAACATGATTGTTTTGGGTGGTCTGCTTAAGGTAGCTCCTGTTGTTAGCGACAAGGGCGTCGAGAAGGCTTTGTTTAAAACGCTGCCCGAGCGTCATCACGGATTGATTCCTCTGAATATGGAGGCCCTGAAAGAAGGCGCCAAGATCATCGAAGAGATCAAATAGATCCAATAAATATAAAAGAGAGGGCAAGCACATTAAAAACTGCTTGCCCTCTTTTTTATCCTATTGACATGCGAAAGCTATTGTTTTCTGGAGCGGAATTCGATGAGTACTCCTATCATCATAAGGAATAGGGTAGTGCCATCAGCATATAAAAGACTTTTGATGGGGACTGTTTCAAAATGAAGCAAGTGGTTGCCCAGCTCTTGCAGATTTAATACGATGGTAGCGGCTCCCCAACCGCATATACACAGCCGCCATAAAGTGCCCCACCAGCTGTAGCCAAACAGCTGACGATAAGCAACCAGATAATAGATCGGCATAAAAATCAATACAAACAAGGATTTTGTGAGTATGGAAATTGCGCCAATGAGAGCAAACAGCGTGGCCATGAATACCTGGATGAAGAAGCCTTCGGGCAGTGTGTGCTTGCGGTGCTTGGGAGCATTGCGATACAACAGCCATGTAGGCAACAGAAACAGGGAACTTACAGCCATCATGGCCCAACCGGGATTGTTGCCGGCCCAATTGCTAAACAGGTCGGTCGACGATTTGTTGACAATCTCTTTTTCTATATCGGAATTGTGGATTATTGCATTGGCCATCATCATAACGATGGCTACTATCAGCAGCATCTTGACTGGTGGGAACGACACGAGGCGCTTGCCGCTGATGTAGTCGTTGATGAGATAGCCTGGGCGCAGCAACAGCTGTACAATAGAAAAGCCCAGCGAACGCGAGTCCATACCCCAGATAATCATCAAGCCTTGACGTACAGATTTCCAACTGATAGGCCCCACGCCTGCCTTCTGACCGCAAACGGGACAGAAATTGGACTGAAACTCTGTGCCACAGTTGACGCAGTGCTCTGTGTGGGTGCTATGATTCTCGTAGTGGAAGGGGTTTATCTGCCAAGCTCTGAATCTTCGGTATAGTTCTTTTATCTTCATTCCATTTGAATGTTTTTTGGCTGTAAAAGTAGCAAAAAGTAACGAATTATGTGAATTATCAGCGAATTTTTTTGCATAATGGATATAAATTCTTAACTTTGCACCCGATTTCTTAGATAACAAGCACAATAAATAAACTTAAAAAACGTGATGAAAACTCGTAAATTGTTTTTGGCTGCTAGTCTGCTGATGGCGGGACTTAGCGCGCATGCCGAAGAAGGACCGCTGTGGATGCGGTACACTGCCATCTCGCCCGACGGTAAAACCATAGCATTTTCGTATAAAGGCGATGTCTATACAGTAGCTACAACAGGTGGACAAGCTCGACAGCTTACCACAAATGCGGCCTACGATGCCTGTCCGGTATGGAGCCCTGATGGCACCAAACTGGCTTTCGCTTCGAGTCGCGAGGGCAGTATGGATGTATATGTGATGGATGCCCAAGGCAGTGAGCCTGTGCGTCTCACTACCAACAGCACCAATGAGATGCCAATGGTTTGGAAGGATAATGAACACGTACTGTTTTCGGCAGCGTGGATGCCATCGGCTCAGTCAATCCTCTTCCCTGGCGATGACCAGGTATATGAGGTGAGTATCAAGGGTGGTCGTCCACGTATGTTCTCAACCCTGCCAATGGAGGATATCAGCTTTGCCAAGGATGGCAGAATGCTGTATCACGACTACAAGGGCTACGAAGATCCCTTTCGCAAGCACCATCAGAGCCCTATCTGTCGCGACATCTGGCTGGTGAACGACGGACACTATACCCGTCTGACCGACTTTAAGGGCGAGGACCGCACGCCACGCTGGGCCGATGCCAATTCGTATTATTATACCAGCGAAGAGGATGGTACCTTCAACGTGTATCGTCGCAATATCGATGGTTCGGGCAAAAAGCAACTCTCGCACCATAAGATGAATCCAGTGCGCTATCTCTCAGTGAGCAATGAGGGTACTCTCTGCTATAGTCAGAACGGCGAGATTTACACATTGCGTGAAGGCGCTGAGCCACAGAAGGTGCAGGTTTCCATCACCGGCGACCGTCAGGACAAGGATCTGATTCGTCAGTTGCGACAGAGCGGCGTTACCGAGATCAGTCTATCGCCCGAAGGTAAGGAGGTGGCCTTTATTCTGCGTGGCGACATCTTCGTGACTTCGGTTGAGTATAAGACTACCAAGCAGATTACCAACACCCCACAGCAGGAGCGCAGTGTGAACTTCAGTTCCGACGGACGCAGTCTCGTTTACTGTGCCGAGCGAGATGGCGTGTGGCAGATTTATCAGACCAAACTGAAGAATAAGAACGAGAAACTCTTTACTTATGCCACCGCCCTGGAAGAGGAGCGACTGACACAGAGCAACGAGACATCGCTGCAACCACAGTACAGTCCCGATGGAAAGGAGGTGGCTTACTTCAAGAACCGTGCCGAGCTGTGCGTCATCAATCTGAAGACCAAGCAGGAGCGCACCGTTCTGGATGGTAAGTATAATTTCTCGTATAGCGATGG
Source organism: uncultured Prevotella sp. (assembly GCA_900315765.1). Lineage (GTDB taxonomy): Bacteria > Bacteroidota > Bacteroidia > Bacteroidales > Bacteroidaceae > Prevotella. The sequence continues at coordinate 10,261 of ONAK01000053.1, forward strand.
CGATATCTGGTTTGAATGGAGCCCCGACAGCAAGTGGCTCCTGGCCAGTTATATAGGTACTGGTGGATGGAACAGCAGCGATATAGCCTTGGTAAATGCCAGTGGTAATGGCGAGGTGCACAACCTGACCGAGAGTGGCTACAACGAGGATAACGCCCGCTGGGTGCTGGGTGGTAAGGCTATACTCTTCGAGAGCGACCGTGCCGGCTATCGCAGTCATGGCAGCTGGGGCGCCGAGAGCGACTACTATGTGATGTTCTTCGATGTGGATGCTTACGACCGCTTTACTATGAGTAAGGAAGACAAGGAGCAGTTGGAAGAGGCCGAGAAGGAGGCTAAGAAAGACGAGAAGAAGGACGATAAGGACAGTAAGAAGAAGAACAGCAAGAAGAAGACTGCCGAGAAGCCCAAGGCTGAGAAACTATTGACCTTTGACTTGGAGAACTGTCGCGATCGCATTGTTCGCGTAACGGATAACTCGGCTCACATGGGTGATGCTGTGCTGAAGGGCGACACGCTCTACTATCAGGCTTCGTTCGAAGGTGGTATGGACCTTTGGGTGCACTATCTGCGCGAGGATAAGACTGAGTTGCTGATGAAGGGTGTTGGCGGCGGCCGCATGCAAGCCGATAAGAAGTTCAACAACCTGTTCTTAGCTTCAAGAGGTGGCATCAAGAAGCTGGATTTGGGCAAGAAATCTACCAAGAACGTTGATTTCGAGACCGTATTCAACTATCGCCCTTACGAGGAGCGTGCCTACTTGTTCGACCACATTTGGCGCCAGGTAAAGGATAAGTTCTATGTAGAGAATCTGCACAACGTGGATTGGGAGGGCTATCGCAAGAACTACCTGCGATTCCTGCCATACATCAACAACGAATACGACTTTAAGGATATGCTGAGCGAGATGCTGGGCGAGTTGAATGCATCGCACACCGGTGCCCGCTATTATCCTAATGGTGCCACACTCAGCACAGCTTCATTGGGCGTGTTTATCGACCAGAACTATCAGGGCGACGGACTGCGTATCGAGGAGATTATCAAGCGTTCGCCATTGGCTCAGAAGAAGACTGGCGTGGTGGCAGGATGCGTGATAGAGGCTATCGACGGCATCGCTATCAAGGCTAACGACGACTACTTCCCACTGCTGGATGGCAAGGCAGGTAAGCGCGTACGCTTGAGTATTTACAACCCTGCTACAGGTAAGCATAACGACGTGACTATCAAGGCTATAGGCCGTAGCGCTCTGAACGAGTTGCTCTATAAGCGCTGGGTCGACCGTCAGCGCGAGATGACCGATAGTCTCTCGGATGGCAAACTGGCCTACGTACATGTGAAGGCTATGGACAGTCCAAGCTATCGTACCGTTTATCGTGAACTGCTGAGCGACAAGAACCGCAATCGCGTGGCTGCTGTAGTCGACGAGCGCCATAACGGAGGCGGATGGCTGCACGATGATTTGTGCACCCTGTTGAGCGGTAAGCATTATCAGGATTTTGTGCCTCATGGCAAGTATGTAGGTTCCGACCCCTACAACAAATGGGTAAAGCCATCGTGCGTACTGATGTGCGAAGACGATTACAGCAATGGCCACGGTTTCCCATGGGTGTATAAGGAACTTAAGATAGGAAAGCTGATAGGTACACCGGTAGCAGGAACCATGACTGCCGTATGGTGGGAGACCTTGCAGAATGGTATGGTGTTTGGAATTCCTCAGGTGGGCTGTCGCGATATGCGTGGCGTGTTCGGCGAGAACACCACACTCTATCCCGATATCGAAGTGTATAATACCCCCGAGGATTACATCAGCGGTCACGACCGTCAGCTGGAGCGTGCTGTAAAGGAGATGTTGCGCTAAAAATACTTGGTGATGCGGGCGTTGTCGAAGTTGTTCATCTCGTTGATCATGCGTACTGCCGAATCAACAATCGGGAAGGCACAGAGTGCACCGGTTCCTTCGCCCAGGCGTAAGCCCAGATGGAGCAGGGGCTTGGCTTCAATCGCGTCGAGCATCATCTTGTGGCCGCTCTCATCACCACAATGTGTAAAAATCATATAGTCCTGTGCGGCAGGATATAGCCTAATAGCAGCCATAGCGCAGGCCGTCATGATAAAGCCGTCGACGAGTATCACCAGATGCTTTTCGGCGGCTTTTAGCATGGCGCCTATAGCAGCTATCATTTCATATCCGCCAAAATGGCGGATGTGGGTGATGGGTGTTGGGTGATGGGTGGTGGCTTGATAGTTCTCTAATGATTTTGAGAGTACATCGTGCTTGTGGCGGATGCCTGGGGTATCGAGGCCTGCGCCAGCTCCGATGCAATCTTTTAAAGGAATATCGGTAAAGAGGTGCATCCAGATGCTTGAGGGCGAGGTGTTGGCGATACCCATCTCACCGATGCTGAGCACCCGACAGCCCTCGGCGATGCAGTCGTCCACCAAGTCGCTGCCTATCTGTATGGCTTGGTCGAACTCTGCCTCACTCATAGCAGGCTCATAGAGAAAATTCTTTGTGCCGCGGGCTATCTTGCGATGGATGATGCCGTCGATGCCCGATAGATCGTAATCTACACCTACATCCACAATGCGCAACTTAAACCCATGCTGCCTGCAGAACATGTTTACACCACCGCCGCCACGGGTAAAGTTTATCATCTGCTGCCAGGTAACCTCGCGTGGCGATACGCTTACGCCTTCGCGCTCGATGCCGTGATCACCACCAAGAAGCAGGTGACAAGGGTGGGCGAGACTTGGCTCCAACGTCTGCTGAATCAGACAGATTTGCAGGGCCAGCTCTTCCAGTCGGCCTAACGAGCCTTTGGGCTTGTTCAGGTTGTCTATCTTCGCCTGGATACTTGGCGCGAAGGACTTATTTGTATGAGTAATGTTGAATTGCTTCATTTTTTTTTAGGCACGGATTCTTGGACGAGCCAAGCGGCAAAGCCGAGCGTACGCGGATTAACACGGATTTATTTTATCTTTACGGGGATGCCGCTTACCATCAGTATCACCTCGTCTGATTTCTGGGCTATGTATTGGTTCATCCAACCTTGCAGGTCGGTAAATCGGCGTTGCAGTTGGTTGGTGCTCACGCCACCTAATCCTATCTCGTTGGTGACGAAGATGTAGGTGGCATCGCGAGCGGTGAATTTGTCCAGCTCCTTTTTCGCTGCGGTTAGAATCGCATCTACGTCTGCGTTATCTGTCGATATCCAGTTCGTGAGCCACAGCGTTACGCAGTCTATCACCACCACGCGTCCTGTCAGGTCGTGCTTTGAGAGATATTTTTCCTCCTCAATATTCGTCCACTCGGGCCCACGCCTCTCTTGGTGCTTCTGAACTCTGAGTCGAAACTCCTCGTCCCAGATATGAGCTGTGGCAAGGTAAACGGGATTCTGGCTCAACTCTAGCGCCAGCTCTTCAGCCTTTGTGCTCTTACCCGAGCGCTGACCGCCTGTAATCAGTATGATCTTTTTCATTGTGCACAAACCACTAAGTAAACAGTCAGTTCAACCAGCAGGCATACTGCTCCGCAGCAATCGCCGGTATATCCATGAATCTTGCGCCAGATGAGCAGATAGAGAAAATACATAACGAGAGCTGGGATAAAGATTATCAAATCCCAACGCATGCCTGTATACCATATATATGCTGCCATTGGCAAGAGTCCTTGTATGGCAAGACCTACACCAGCCTGCCAACTAATCTTTCGATAGACGGTTTTGTTCTTTGCCTCTTCTTCACGTCGGGCGTATGGCATCATCGTAATGAGTTGCGATGTTACCATCTTTGAGTAAGGGTCGGCAGCCAGAATGGTGAGTGCAGCCAACTCAGGCGACATCGACAGTAGGGCTGCAGCCAGAAGCAGCTCGTAGAATATCAGTCCGATAACGCCATAGGTGCCGATATGCGAATCTTTCATAATGGCGAGTATGCGCTCGCGATTACTGCCGCCACCACCAAATCCGTCGATGAAGTCGGCCAGTCCGTCTTCGTGCAGAGCGCCAGTAACCAGCAGTCTTACCACTATCGCCATCAAAACAGCAATAGGATAAGGCAGATACCAACTGCCGAAATATAATGTAGCAGCCATCGCTCCACCTGTAATCCATCCAGCCAGAGGCCAGTGTTCCACTACCGTCTGATAGCACTCCTTAGGTGGCTGATGGAGTCGCCAGAAGGGCAGTCGTGTGAAGAAAATCAGCGCAGCCCAAATACGGTCGTACCAATGCGTGTTATCGATGTTTATCTGCATAATTTTCGTTTTTGAGGGCAAAGATATGAAAACTTTTTGTACACGAAACCAATAAAATGATAAAAAATGAAGAAAATAACGTGGATGATAGTGGCAATGGCACTTTTTGTGGGGTGCAAAGGACAGAGTGGGCATCAGCAGGCACAAGGCAATGATGATTCCGACTCTACGGCAGCTGTCACGGTGAAATATGCCACAGGGTTCAGCGTGAAGGATTCGGCTGATATGCGTTTGGTGGATATAGACAAGAATTATCACTTTGCTTTGATAAAAACGGATGCAGATGCACCTGAAGGCTATACTAAGATACAGGTGCCCATCACGCGAGCCATCTGTATGACGGCACTGCAACTATCTAATTTTACCGTCCTCGATGCTCATGATGTGGTGAAAGGCATCACAGGTACCAAGAATCTTTATAACAAGGATATCTTGAAGCGTGTGAAGGATGGCAAGATTGTGAAGATTGGTATGGAGGGTAACTTTGATACCGAAATGGTTCTTGCTGCAAATCCTCAAGTAATCCTCATATCGCCTTCTAAACGTGGTGGTTATGATGCTATCAAGGAAACAGGTATCACGCTGGTGCCCCACCTGGGTTATAAAGAGCTCGACCCGCTTGGACAGGCAGAATGGATTAAGTTTGTGGGCATGCTGATAGGTAAGGAAAAGGAGGCTAACGAGGTGTTTGCTGGTATCGAAAGCCGCTATAACAGTATGAAATCCAAAACGCAGCAGGTGGCACAGCGCCCCACGGTACTGAGTGGTGAGATGCATTATGGCAACTGGCATGCTGTGGGAGGCAAGAACTATCTGGCACAGATTTTTCGCGATGCTGGTGCCGAATATGTAATCAACGACGAGGAGACCAGTGGCGAAGATATAGAGTTTGAGAAGATGTATGCCATCGCAGCAAATGCCGACTATTGGCGTATACTGAACAGTTATCCTGGCGAGTTCTCGTATGAGGCGCTGAAAGCTTCGGAACCACGCAACGAACTCTTCAAAGCCTATCAGGAGAAAAAGGTTATCTACTGTAATATGAAGCAGACGGCCTATTACGAGATATCGCCTGTAAAACCCGATTTGCTGCTGAAGGATTTTGTGGCTATCTTCCATCCGGAGTTGGTAGAGTCTGATTATAAACCTACATTCTATCGTTTGTTGAAATGAAAACACCTAAGTTCATAGCTCTGTCGTTGTGTATCGTAGTTCTGGCGATAGTAAATCTGTTGCTGGGGTCGATAGAAATTCCTGTGGGAGATGTATGCAGGATTCTGACAGGTGATACTTCAAATGAGATATGGACAAATATTATCTGGAAATCCCGTCTTCCTCAGGTGATGACGGCTATTGTGGCTGGTGCCGGACTGGCGGTAAGTGGTCTGCAGATGCAGACGGTGTTCCGCAATCCGTTGGCAGGGCCTTCGGTATTAGGTATTTCCAATGGTTCGGCGCTTGGTGTGGCTTTCGTGGTGCTACTGTCGGGTAGGATAGGTGGCGTGGCACTGAGTCGTCTGGGTTATCTTGGCGAAGCCGCCATGAGTGTGGCTGCCATTATGGGCGCCTTGGCGGTGATGATGCTTATTGTATGGCTTTCGCAAAAGGTTAAAGGTAATGTTACGTTGCTGATTATAGGTGTAATGATAGGCTATCTGGCTAATGCCATTATCGGTGTATTGAAGTTTCTATCGCCCGAAGAAGACGTGAAGGCATTTGTGGTTTGGGGCTTGGGCTCATTCTCGCGTGTCTCTGGCGACGAGATGGTGCTGTTTGTGGTGGTGATGTTTGTGTTATTGCCATTAGCCTGTCTGCTGGTGAAATCGATGAATCTGCTGCTTTTAGGCGATAGATATGCTTCCAATCTGGGATTGAATATCAGGCGTGCCCGACTGCTGGTAATTCTAAGTTCAGGTGTTCTGGTGGCTATCGTAACAGCTTATTGCGGACCAATCATGTTTATCGGATTGGCAGTGCCGCATCTGGCTCGATCCTTATTCGGCAGCAGCGATCATCGGGTGCTGATGCCAGCCACAATGTTTTGTGGTGCTGCTTTAGCGTTGGTTTGCAATCTGATAGCCCGTATGCCTGGTTTTGAGGGGGCACTACCAGTCAATTCGGTTACTGCTCTGGTTGGAGCGCCTGTGATTGCGGTAGTATTGTTCCGTCGTCGGCAATTAGAAGAATAGTCAGCTCACCTTTGGGCAGCAAAGGTTTACAATAGGTCGCACAATGGCTGATGACAACGTTGGCAAAGTCCTGTTGTTTTTTGGGGGATAGCTTTTCCCATATCTCACGTGCCAGTGTGATGTGGCTAATGTCTATGTTAATGTTTGCCTCATGCAGCATATCACTGATAAAAGTCTTATCCATTGTGGACCGTTTACTATGTGTGTCAAGGTGGCCTGCTGCCAGTTTCACCGCTTTGCCTAACATCACGCCAAGAGTGATATTCGGCAGATTCAGTTCATGGGCAATCTTAAGCGTTTCGCCGATATAGTTTCCGTATTCTACGAAAGCCTGTTGGGGCAGAGTAGGATAGAGAGCTTTTACGAATCGTTCACTTTTTCCTCCGCTATTTATCACAACTCTTTCAGAACCAGATGCTTTGGCTACTGTCATACATTTACGGATACTATCGATAAATGCCTCTTCTGAGAATGGTTTTACTATACCTGATACGCCAATGATGGATATTCCTCCTTCGATGCCTAAGCGGGGATTGAAGGTTCTGCGTGCAATCTCAGCCCCTTGCGGCACGCTGATGGTGACGATGATATTATTGGAACACAAAGACTCAGAGATACAGAGCTTTTTTAGATTTTGCTGTATCATCTCTCGTGGAGCCTTGTTGATGGCAGCTTCTTCTGGCGGATAATCGAAACCGGGCAGTGTGAATCGTCCTACACCTTCACCACCTTTAATGATAAAACTTTGTGTCTCTGTATCTCTGTGTTCAAGTGTAATTGATGCTCTAACCTCAATGCCATTTGTTGTGTCAGGATCATCGCCTGCCTCTTTGATGCAGAAAGCATAGCTGTCTCCATAACCAACTGTAACATTAATCGTCTCTCCGTTAGGTAAAACCACTGGAACTTCATCAGGCATCTCGCCTTTCTTTAATCGCAGAGTTTGAGCCACAGCAGCCGCAGTAGCACAAGTACCAGTTGTCAGTCCGCTATGCAGAGGATAAAACTCTGGCAGCAGTTTCTCCACCATTCTTCGCAGTCCGTAAGGGCCGTTGACGATGGTAAAAATCGCTGGAGTCTGTGGCCGTTTCAGGGCGATGATTCTCATTCCTCTTGCTTTGGCGGCATCCACCTTTTCCTGAAAGCCACCAGACAGACCGCTATCCTTTAACAGAATGGCATCTGCTTCGACAGGAATATCCTGCGGATCCTCATAATAGCAGAGTTGTTCTGGGCTGGCCCCTTGCTTTTGTGCAAATGCGATTGATGATTCCCTGTTGAGAATGCGATAAAAGACCTTCACCCCTGCTGCCTCTAAAGGCTTCAGTTTGCTGATGCTCTGCACACCAGTCGTTGCCAGCAGAGAGTGAATGTCACGAGGTATCTGGCTGTAGTCATCGATCCATGTTATCTCTGGATCATGCTTAGGATAGATACGTTCATAACGGATGGTGGGGATATTCTGTGATTCCGAAACCTGAGCGATGGTCTGGTGTAATTGCGAGGCAAACGGGTGTGCTGCATCTACGATGAGCCGGATGTCATGTTCACGACAGAACGTCAGCATCGCCTCAGCATCGAGTGCCCCGTCTATCCGTTGCCCATGATGCAGGGTGATGTCCTGTTCTCCTGTCTTCGTACTGTAGAAGTAAGGCGAGCCCCCCTCTTCCAGCACTTCCACAGACTTTCGCCCTTCTGTTGTTCCTCCGAATACCAGTATCATGCTTCGCCTTTTCGGAATAAATGAGTGAAATGTTTCGAATAGAGTTCCGACAGCCCTTGGCGGTTGTCGATGGCTTCTCCTACAACGAGCATTGTTGTAAGGGTTAGTTTGTTGTCGTGTACAATCTTTGCCAGGTCTTTAAGCCTGCCTCGATAGATTTTCTGGTCGGGCCAGGTGAGGTGATAGCAGGCAGCCACAGGGGTGTCTTCAGGATATTCCTGAAGAAGTTCACGCTGCACATCATCTACGATGGCGGCAGAGAGGAAGATACACATCGTACTCTGACTTCGAGCCAACAGATGCAGCTGTTCTTTCTCAGGCATGGGTGTGCGCCCTTCGCCTCGGGTCAGGATAATCGTCTGACAGCGCTCAGGAATCGTGAATTGACTCTGCAGTTCGGCTGCTGCAGCGAGGAAGGAGGAGATGCCTGGGGTGATATGGTATTCCATGTGGTTGGCATCAAAGAAGGCCATCTGCTCCTGAATGGCGCCAAAGATACAGGGATCGCCGGTATGGAGGCGCACGATGTATTTGCCCTCGTCATAGAACTTCTTCATCAGTTCGCATTGCTCTTCGAGTGCCATATCAGCTGACGAACGTACGACTGCTCCAGGCTTGTGGCATTCAGTTAAAGCCTTAGGCACCAGTGAACCAGCATATAATATGAGGTCGGCCCTTTCAAGCATCTTGCGACCTCGAACACTCACCAGATCAGGGTCGCCAGGACCAGCGCCTACTATCTCTATATGTCCTTTCTGCTCTCGCAAATACTTGTAGTCGATGGCGAGGGCTGCCGTCCAGTTCCTCCCCTTCACTTTAGGTACAATCAGTTTTCCATTGTTTGCACCAAGGATGGCTGCCGCCTCACAAACTGAGGGCGTGCCCACATGTTTCTGAACGGTCTTGCTGGGATTAGGCACTTCGACTTTGGCGAGTTCCTCTGCTGTGTAGAATATCAACTCCTCGCCTAGATCATCGACAAGCATCGCGCAAAACTCTTCATCCTGCTTCACATCGATGGTGCAATAGCGTTTGTAACAGGGTAATATGCCACTCTGGCTCATGGCCTCGTCAATCTCGTCGTAGATGTCTTCATAGTCATCAGGATGGCTGGCAAGTCCAAAGCCCAAAGAAGCAATCATCGGCACGAAATGCAGTTCGAGCACACCGTATGGAACGCAGAGGTTATAAGGCGTTACCAGAATAACTAGCTTAAACTTTTTGGGGTCAACCTCTTCGAGGCTTTTTATAACAGTCACATGCTCAGGCAGTGTCTTCTCCAGATAATCTGTTCCCTCATCGCAGATTTCCATCAGCAGGGCTGTAGGTTCGCGATTGACGAAAGCGTAGATACACTTATTCATATCGTCGTCGCTGGCTATGGCCCAGTTGAAGCGTTCTGCAAACGTATCGAGCGCCCAGAGGCCTGCATTGTCGCTCTGAGTGGTAATCACTTCTCGTGCACCCAGAATGGCAGAAATCTCCTTTGTCAGATCATTTGCCCCTCCGATATGTCCTGAGAGTACGGAAATGGCATTCGTCCCCAGACTATCTACACACACCACAGCTGGGTCTTCGTGCTTGTCATTCACCAAGTGCGCAATCGTCCTCACACAGATTCCCATTGCTCCGATGAAGACAAAGGCATCTTGCTTCTTCCATTCCTTGCCCACCTCTGAGCGATGGATTACTTTGGCTTTCAGCTCCCTTTTGAGCGTCGTGGCTATTTCGCTACCAGCTTCGCTGATTTGTATAATTGCTATTTTCTGCATGATAATATCTCTATGGGGTTATAATCATTTAACTGTATGCGTAAGGGTGGGTATTGCTGTAATCCAAGTTCGGTGCAGGCCTCATCCCAAAGGCGATGACTGTCGGTAGAAACCTTTGGTGAGGTGACGCTATTGAAAACAATAATGGCGTTATCTGCAATGACTGTCAGCAACTTAGCTATAATCTCTTTAAGTTTTCCTCCATGCCCACCAATGAATACAGCATCAGGTTGTGTTAGTACAGACAAATCAGTTTCAAGAAAATCGCCTATATGGATATTGATGCCCGGGGCACCAAACTTACGGATATTCTCCTGGATGATAGCTTCGCACTCTGGACGTATTTCGAAAGCTTCTATCTGCAGATGAGGGAACTGCAACCGTGCCTCGATGCTGACGCTGCCTGTGCAGAAACCAATATCCCATAGCACATGGCGATTGGGGAGGTTGAGAGTTTGGAGAGTTAATAGGCGGATAGGCATCTTTGTTATCATCTTCTCACGCCCATCAAGAAGTGTAAATTCTGAATCAGAAATGCCGAATGGTCTTGACGCCTCTGTGTCACATCGTTCTACTATCACGCAGTTTGGCATGATAAAATCCCGCTGGATTGCCTCATTCAGAGATAGTGTAAGAATGCGTTCTGTAGAAGGATTTCCCAATTTTTCGCCCACATGCATGATGAAATCAGGATATCCGTATTCTATCATGCGCTGGGCTATGGTGGCTGGCGTATGTTCTTTGTCTGTTAAGATGCCTATCTTTGGCGCTCTTTCGATGAGTGCCTTGTCGAACTCTGACCAAGGGCGGCCTGTGAGTGATACAATGCGCATATCGTGGTAAGGCATCAAGAGGCGGTGTGCCAACATCTGCAGCGAGTTGAAGGTGGGGTAGACAATGATTTCAGCCTCAGGCAATTTTCTGCGGATGGTATTGGCAAACCCCAAAAACAGCGGATCCCCAGAAGCAAATATAACTATGAACTTTGAACTATGAACTATGAACTCTTCAAAGACTGCATCAAGCGGAACGGTAATATCTATCCACTCTGCGCCTTCAGGCAGTAGTGGAGCTACTATCTCATGGTGGCGCTTACCACCAGAGAACACCTTCCCGTTGCTGATGATAGCCATCACCTCTGGTGGGAAAAATGGTTTTGGATGGTCTGTTATACCGATGACGTAGAATTTCATAGGTCTGAGGGGATTTGATAAAGATGAGTATAGCTGGCCCAAACGTTTTTGTATCTGAAAACGGGTGTTGGCACAGGTTCACCTTTTGCATTATATACTTGCGTTATGCTTGGTGGTATATCGCCTACAAACTGCGTATAATGGAACTCGTGGCCTCGAAACTGCTGTCCGTTAAGCGTAAACTGGCGATAGCCTAACGATAGTTTGCGATCATCCTGTCGGGCAGAAATCGAGTAGGGCAGTACATCGCACATTGGATAGCTGCCTTCATCAGTAATAATCTCCTTGCAGAGATACATCATGCCGCCACATTCAGCAATGATCCTGCCACCATTATCAGCAAAGGTTTTAATGGCTTTGCGGGCAGCCTCATTTCTTGTCAATGCTTCAAGATGTTTCTCTGGATAGCCGCCTGGCAGATAGAGCAAGTCGATACCATCAAACGATGGAACCTCGGTTTCTGGATTGAAAAACGATACTTGCTTAAACTTGTCGAGCGTTTCTTGATAGAGAAACGAGAAGCTTTCGGCATTGCGGGCTACGAGAGCAGAATGATTTGTTCTTCGACAAGCGAAGCGGCAAAGCCGAGCGCCCAACGTGGGAATGATTTGTTCCCTACCTGGGAGTATTTCCAATAGCTTTTCCCAGCAGATATGATTCTCTAGTAATTGAACAAGTGCTTGGTTGTCAGTATCTTCTGAGAAATCGAGACCCAGATAGCGTGAAGTGTGCTCCAAGATGGGCGACTTAGGCAAATAGCCCAGGCATGTGATGCTGAGGTCGTCGCACACTTGCTGTAGCATCTGGAAGTGGCGCTCGCTTCCTACCTTATTAAATATAACACCTGCGAAACAGATATCCTTGCGGAAGTTGATGAAGCCTGATAGTAAAGCAGCCATCGAATAGGCAGCCGACTTGGCATCGACTACCAATACCACGGGTATATCAAGCACTTGTGCTATCTCGTACGATGAGCCCAGCTCACGATTATATCCATCGAAAAGCCCCATCATACCTTCTACTACACATATGTCGGCATCAGCGCCATAGTGTGCAAACAATTCACGTACATGTTCTGGCGAAGCCATATAAGTGTCGAGATTAATCGATGGACGGCCGCAAACTGCTGTATGAAACTTGGTGTCGATATAATCTGGTCCACACTTGAAAGGCTGCACACGATAGCCTTTTTGCGTGAACAACTTCATAAGCCCTCGGGCAATGGTAGTTTTGCCTGAACCACTGGTGGGTGCTGCTATCAGAAATGATGCTTTAATTGACATCGCTTGTTGATTTTGGTGCAAATTTATTAATTTTCCCCAAATATTGCGCTATTCAATAAAAAAATTGTATCTTTGCCCGCAAAATTAGGCAATCTGGTGGTCGATGCCGCCACGATGTAAGGGAATCTGGTGAAAATCCAGAACTGTACCTGCAGCTGTAATCCTCATCATGCAGGTCTGCCTGTATAACGCCACTGAGTAATCGGGAAGGTAAGGCAGACTGAGGAGAGTCAGAAGACCTGCCGTGAATAATTGAAGTAAGACCGTACAGGAATATGCGGTGCTGAATGATTTTGATTTATGAAATTAAGACAGCAATTGGCAATAAGCCTCTGCCTGATTTCTGTTGGTGCAAACGCCCAGACTGATATCTGGCGTTCCGACAGCCTTCAGGAAGTGGTTGTTACAGGTACTGGTACACAGCACCTGCTGAAAGATGCGCCTGTACAGACCGAGGTGATAAGTCATCGGCAGTTGCAGCAGTATGCTGGCAAGAGTATCGAGGATATCTTGTCGGGCCTAACGGCATCGTTCGATTTCAGCGAGAACGATATGAGTAGCAGGTTGCAGATGAACGGATTGGGCAACTCGTATGTGTTGATACTGATAGACGGCAGGCGACTGCACGGTGATAATGGAGGCGAGAACGACCTGAGCCTTATCGACCCGCACAACATCGAGAAGATAGAAATCGTGAAGGGTGCCTCGAGCGCCCTCTATGGTAGTGATGCGATAGCCGGCGTTATCAACATCATCACCCGTAAACATCGCGAACAAGGCGTGATGCTTGAGAATACCACGCGTGTAGGGTCTTATGGCGACATCCGTCAGCATAATGGTGTGGCGCTTAATGATGGTAAACTATCGAGTTATACCAACTTCCAGCTCCAGCATTCCGACGGTTGGCAGAACACCAGCGAAGAAGCTATCCAGCAAACAGAGTATCACATCACCGACTCGCGCAACAAGACCGTGAACCGTCATACCAATTGGCAGATAGCCGAACGACTTACCTATCAGCTCACGCCAGCTATCGAACTCTATGCCGATGGCAGTATATATTGGAAACGCATCTATCGCCCCTGTGGTCATCATCCAGGTGTGGACGTGAAGACCTGGGACCTGCAGTATAACAATGCCTCGGTCTCGATTGGTGGTAAATGGAAACTGAACAATACTGATGTTATCACTCTTGATGCCGACTGGAAGAAGCATGCCTATAACTATGCCTATACCGACACTACGTTGACGGATGGCTATGTAAACGGGCGTTTTACCAACTATTTTCCATATTTCCCTGGCGATAAGGAACTGCAGAGCGACCAGCGCTTGACAAATATATCGCTGAAAGGAATTTTTCAGTTGCCTTATGAGCAGCAGTTGAGTGCCGGGTTGGAGTATCGCTACGACTGGCTGAAGGCTCCCATGCGTGTGGATGGTGGTAAAGCTACCGATAACACCGAGGCTGTGTATGTGCAGGATGAATGGGCACTACTTAATCCTCTCTATATTACAGGCGGTTTGCGACTGACACGGAATGAGGGTTTCGGTACCCGACTGACACCCAAACTCTCGGCTATGCTGAAGTTGGGCGATCTGCGACTACGAGCCACCTGGAGCCAAGGCTACAAAACGCCAACGCCTAAGGAGTTGCACTATCAGTATATCAAAAACATGAATGGCGTGTATCTCTATCTGGGCAATGAAGACTTGAAAGCACAAACCTCCAATTATTTCGGTGCCAGCATAGAATATACCATCGGACACATCACGCTGACCTTAGCGCCTTATTATAATAAGGTGGATCGCATGATTACGCTGGTGACTATACCTACCAAGCAAGCCCCAGGCGACTTGATTGCGAAGTACGACCCCATCAGAGTGCGCCAATACCAGAATATGGAAGATGCCAAGACCTATGGCGTTGATTTCACCGTGCGCTATCAGGGTAGGCATTTCACGGCTGGCGGCAGTTATAGCTATCTGGATACCGAAGCCAACCAATATGACTCTGAGAAAGACGTGATGCAGAAGGTAACTATTGACGGTATGGCGCACCACAAAGCCAACGTGTATGCCACTTGGAATCATCAGTTCTCTAAAAAATACCAGTTGGGAGTAGGTATCTATGGTCGTCTTAGCAGCAAGCGATACTATCAGATAGACGGCGATGGCAAAGGTTATCAGCTGTGGCGCCTCTCTACAAATCATCAGATTGGTAAGATGCTGAAGCTGGATGCTGGTATCGATAACATTTTTAATTTTGTAGACCGCACGCCTCACGGTTTGCATCTTGGCACCACCTCGCCAGGCAGAACTATCTATGCCTCACTCACAGTACGATTTAATCAAGGTAAAAAACTAGTAAATAAATATAAGTCTAATTTAAATTCAAACAACAATGAAACAGATTAAGTTTTTGATGCTGGCTATGCTGGCGTTTGTAACCAGTGCCACATTTACAGCATGTAGCAGCGACGATGATGACAACAAATCTACACAGTCTAATTACGACAAGTATCAGCAAGCTGTGAATCAGACTGTAAATTCTCAGAAGAAAAGCGATAAGGTAATTCTGCTTGTAGCTTTCGGTTCTACATGGGAGCAGGCTTACGACACCTTTGATAAGGTGGTAGACGACTACAAAGCAAATTTCTCAGGATGGGATGTTTATCTCTCGTTCTCTTCAGCTATCTGTATCAACAATGCCCGTGCTGGTGAGAATGTAGATCCAAAGGACTATTACGACCCTGAGCACTGGCTCACCGCTATCGGACTGGCTGGTTACAAGCAGGTTGTAGTTCAGTCTTTGCAGGTAATCCCTGGCGAGGAGTATCGCCGTGTACGCGACAGCTATGTGAAGGACTTTATGAACAACCGTAATGGTGACTTCACCGATGCTTATATGAAGAGTCTCGATCGCCAGGTAGTAGTAGGTACTCCTCTGATGGCTGAGGAGAGCGACACCAAGACATTGGCTACCACTCTGAACAACGAGGCTGACGTGAAGGCTGCTGTGGCTCAGGGCATCGTTGCTTTTATGGGCCATGGTAATCCTGAGGGTTACGACTACTATGGTGGCAATGTGCGCTACCTGCAGCTGGAGAACTATCTGCGTGCGCTTAATGCAAACTATTATGTAGGTACAGTTGATATGGCAGATACTTATGTAGATAATGTGCTGGAGCATGTGGCTGGTGGCGACTTTGATATTGCTGTAGGCGATGTAACTATTAGCATGAACTATGCTGCCAACGATGCCAAGAAGGCACAACTCTATCCGCTGATGAGTATCGCTGGAGACCACGCTCATAACGACATGGCCGACCCTGACGATGATGAGAGCTGGTACTCTATGTTTAATGCAGCAGGCATCGAGACTGCTGCTTATGAAACCAACTATAGCGAGGCTTGCTGGAAGAAGTATAAGAGCGGCGACGAGTATATCCCAGGTCTGGCTGAGCGCAGTTCTGTACGCAAGCTGTGGATGAACCACACCCGTGAGGCTATCGCCAAGCTTGGTACTGACGAGGCATTGTCAACACCAACTACAGCTTCTGAGGAGTAATAGATAGTTTTTATACGTTTAATGAAAAATAAGTTTGTTTCTCTCATGGTGGTACTCCTTTCGGGGAGTACCGCTTTTTCACAAATTCATAAGACGGACTCATCTGCCGTCCGTCGTTCTTATAATCTGAATCCAGTGGTTGTTACAGGCTCTGGTCATCACCAGCGCCTCAAATCTACAGCCACACCAGTAAGAGTGCTCTCCAGTCAGGAAATGCGCGAGCAAGGCATTAGCACCTTCGATGCAGCACTCACCCGTATGATGCCTCAGGCATCGATGGCTCCCAGTTCAATGGGAACTTTTTTGCGACTAAACGGACTTGGTAATAAATATATTCTGATACTGATAAACGGTCAGAAACTATCGGGCGACATCTCAAATAATGTCGATCTGAATCGTATCAACATGTCGCGTGTAAAACGTATTGAGGTGCTCGATGGAGCAGCCTCATCACTCTATGGTAGCGATGCCATTGCTGGTGTCATCAATATCATTACCGATCAGCCTACGCAGGACATGATGAGTGTCACCAGCGATACACGTGTGTCAGGACATGGGGCGCTCACCGAGTCGGTTGGGCTTGATATCTATAAAAACGGGTTTGGCTCTTATACCTCGTTTTTACACGATAGGGCCGACAGCTATCGCAACAACGATTTGGAGCACGTGAAAGGCTCTGACGTAGAGACACAGCTATCGATAGCTCCGCTGTATACAGGCTATCGCTCCAATATCATCGGACAGAAATTTACTTATACCCCCAATAAGCATTTTGCGCTGAATGCGGGTATAGACTATTCATACAAACTGACAGATCGCCCTGAAACGCGCAGCGATATTACTGGCGGTACCGATTATGAGATGCGCTATAAAGGACTGCGATGGAATGTGGGCGGTATCTATAAGTTTACTGCGAAAAACTCGATTCAGGCCGATTTCGTGGTCGATCGTTTCCGCTACGGCAAAGAGTATGATGTACCCACCAAGACAAATGCCATAGGCGACTACGTGCAGTCGAAGAAACAGTGTATGATGGAGGGACAACTGAAAGCCATTCTGGGCCTGACAGCTCGCTCTACCACTATCTTCGGTGCCGATTGGCGTAAAGACTATCTCACAGCCACCAGTGGTAATATCGACCGACATGTGTATTCGCTGGCAGCGTATGCTCAGCACGAGATGAAACTGCTGAATAATCTGACTGCTACACTCGGATTCCGACTGACACAGCATGAGACGTTTAATCAGCACCTCACTCCAAAAGCCACCCTGATGTATGCACCTGGCAATTTCAGACTTCGCGCCACCTACTCAGCCGGTTTTCGTGCGCCAGGTCTCGATGAACTCTACTACCATTATTTCTCTGTGAATCGCGGTAAGGCACAGATTAGCTTTGGCAATCAGAACTTAAAACCCGAGAAGAGTCACTATCTGGCACTGAATGCAGAATACCGCACACAGACCCTGGCAGTGAGTGTTACTGGTTATATGAATCGTATTAACGATATGGTAGTAAAGCAGAATGTGGATGTGGATGATACCAGCAGAAAGATGCTCATGGAAGAGTTTCCTGAGATGACTCAAGACCAGGTCGACAAGATGGTGAGCTATGCCTTGTATCAGAATAGTGATAAAGGTGATATTAAAGGAGTGCAGTTGAATGTATCGGCCAATCTCTTTAGTGGCTTCAACCTTTCTGCCAACTATGTCTATACCTATGCCCGCACTTGTAGTAGTGAGGAGTGGACGGTGCTGGAACGTAGCATTCGCCATGCAGCCACCGTGGCAGCCAACTACCATCATGCTTGGGGTAAATATGCTCTCACTGTAAACCTTAATGGTCGTATGCAGTCTGAAACCTATTATACTGGCTCTTATGAAAATGCTCCTGGCTTCGGCTTGTGGAACCTGCATACCACTCACTCGTTTGATGTAGCTAAGTGGGCCTTTCTGGAGCCCAGTATTGGTGTAGATAATATCTTCGACAAAGTCGACCGTCGTGTCGACTCTTCTACTCGTAAATATGCGCTCTACACACCAGGTCGCATGCTGGTAGTAGGGCTGAAAGTGAAATTCAAAAACTAAAAAAGGATATGGGAAAGATTATCGTAGCAGGCATTGGTCCGGGTTCCCGGCAGGACATCACCCCCTCGGTGCTCGAGGCTGTACAACAAGCCGATGTGATAGTGGGCTATCAGTATTACTTCCAGTTTATCATGCCTTATGTCAAGGCTGGTTGTGAGTGTATCGATACAGGTATGAAGAAAGAACGCCAGCGTGCCGAGCAGGCCTTCGAATTGGCTGAACAAGGTAAAACGGTAGTAGTCATCTCGTCGGGCGATGCAGGCATCTACGGTATGACTCCTCTGATATACGAGATGCGTCGTGAACGTGGTTCCGATATCGAGATTGCGTCGCTGCCAGGCATATCTGCCTTCCAGAAGGCAGCCTCGCTGTTGGGTGCTCCTATTGGTCACGATATGTGTATCATCTCTATGAGCGACTTGATGACACCTTGGGAGGTGATAGAACGTCGTATAGTGGCAGCTGCTGTTGGTGATTTTGTTACAGCCGTCTATAATCCCAAATCGCATGGACGCTATTGGCAACTCTACCGTTTGCAGGAGATCTTCTTGCAGCATCGTTCTCCAGATACTCCTGTAGGCTATGTTCGTCAGGCTGGTCGCGATGATGAGGTGGTAAAACTCACTACCCTTAGCGCTTTCGACCCTGAAGATGTGGATATGTTTACTGTCATCATTATTGGTAATTCCCAGTCGTATATCTCTGATGGCAAGCTTATCACACCACGCGGTTATTACCGTAAGGAAGTATCTGAAGGTGAAAAAGTAGGGCAGCATATCATGATAGAATCGTTCCGTACAATATCTAAGGAACTGAAACGACAGGACTATCCGCTCGACCATAAGTGGGCACTGCTGCATGCTATCCATACTACAGCCGACTTTGACATGGAGAATATTCTATACACTGACGAAGGCGCTGTAGAAACCCTTTATAATCAAGTAAATGCAGGACGCTTGAAAACTATTATCAGCGATGTAACGATGGTTACCAGTGGCATCCGCAAAGGAGCCTTACAGCGCTTGGGTGTTGAGGCTAAGTGTTATCTGTCCGATCCACGTGTGGCTGAGATGGCAGAGCAACAGGGTATCACCCGCACACAGGCAGGTATCCGTTTGGCTGTAGAGGAACATCCCGATGCCCTGTTTGCTTTTGGAAATGCGCCTACAGCCCTTATGGAACTCTGTGAACTAATACGCAAGGGGAAGGCACTTCCTGCAGGAATTATCGCTGCACCAGTAGGTTTTGTTCATGTATGCGAATCAAAACATATGGTAAAACCCTTCCGTGCTATTCCCAAAATCATTGTCGAGGGGCGCAAGGGTGGCTCTAATCTGGCTGCTACACTTTGTAATGCCATCTTATGTTTTGATGATGCAGCCCAACTAAACCCCGGTCGCGACCTATGAGTAAGAAGTTACACCCTCTGATGTTTGTTGGCACAGGCAGCGATGTAGGCAAGAGCATCCTGGCTGCTGCCTTCTGTCGTATCTTCCGTCAGGATGGCTATGCGCCAGCCCCCTTCAAAGCGCAGAATATGGCACTCAACTCTTATGCCACCCCCGACGGCTTGGAGATAGGTCGTGCGCAGGCCGTACAGGCTGAGGCAGCTGGCATCCCTTGTGAAACGGATATGAATCCGCTGCTGCTTAAACCCAGTTCCGATCATACATCGCAAGTGGTGCTCCATGGCAAGCCGGTGGGTAATCAGCATGCGTACGACTATTGGCGTCGTGGCGTTTCCGACATCGACTATCGTAAGGAGGTCTGTCAGGCCTTCGATCGTCTTGCTTCTCGTTTCAATCCTATTGTGATGGAGGGGGCTGGCAGTATTTCAGAATTGAATCTGCGTGATACCGATTTGGTAAATCTTCCGATGGCGCGCCATGCCCATGCCGATGTGCTGCTTGTGGGCGATATCGATAGGGGTGGCGTGTTCGCCTCTGTTTATGGAAGCATTGCTCTGCAGAAGCCTGAGGATAGAAAACTTATTAAGGGCATTATCATCAATAAGTTTCGTGGCGATATGCGCCTTTTCGACGAGGGGCGACAGATGCTCGAGAATCTGTGTGGGGTACCTGTGCTAGGAGTGGTTCCTTATTATAAAGACATTTATATCGACGAGGAAGATTCTGTCGCCCTGGAACAGAAGCGCCGCCAGTTGATAGCAGGCAAGTTGAACGTGGCAGTAGTGCTACTGCGGCATATTTCTAATTATACCGATTTCGGTACCTTAGAACGCCACCCTCGTGTAAATCTTTTTTATACCAATAATATCTCTGATTTGGAACAAGCCGATATCATCATCGTGCCTGGTACCAAATCAACTCTCGACGACCTGATGGAGCTGCGCCGGAACGGATGTGCACAAGCTATTGTGCGAGCCCATCGCGATGGCAAGATGGTGATAGGTATCTGTGGTGGTTATCAGATGCTGGGTATTTCGGTTGATGATCCTGATGGTGTCGAAGGTTCGATTGCCAGCCTGCCAGGTCTTGGCCTACTGCCCATTCACACCACGATGAGCGCAGAGAAGACCACCCGTCAAGTCAGCTTCCAGTTTAATGGTCAGCCATGTCAAGGTTACGAGATTCATCAAGGTGTAAGTGATACCGAAGAGGCAATCATGCAAACCGATCATTGCATTGGCACCTATATTCATGGTTTCCTCGACAATCAGTCAGTTATCGATTATTTGTTGGGCACCAAGCAGCCTGTTGCAGCACAGGATGCCGATTCTTTTAAGAATGAGCAGTACAACAAGTTGGCAGCCCACGTCCGGCAGTATGTAGATATACCGCGCATTTATGAGATATTAAGTCATGATTAATCCGATAGCATTATTAATAGGTTGGATACTCGATGTTGTTTTTGGCGACCCTGTGAGGTTGCCTCATCCTGTAGTATGGTTTGGCAAGATGATTTCTTTTGGCGAAAAGCGACTGAATAAAGGCCAGCATCGGAAATTGAAAGGTGCACTTCTGGCTGTTGGACTGATTGCATTGGTATTTTGTGCCACTTGGGCTATTCGTAAATCATGTTTAATGTTTCATGTTTCATGTTTAATGTTGTTTGATGCCATTGTGGTGTTTTACTGTTTGGCAGGAACCACGCTGATTCGTGAAGTGCGACAGGTGTTTCTCTCACTCGATCGTTCTTTAGAAGAGGGTAGGGCGCAAGTGGCGCGTATTGTAGGACGTGATACGTCAGAACTATCGGCACAAGAGGTTCGTACGGCAGCCCTCGAAACACTGGCTGAGAACCTGAGCGACGGAGTGATAGCCCCTCTGTTCTGGTTGGCTGTTCTTGGCACTCCTGGTATGCTGGCCTATAAGATGGTGAACACACTCGACTCGATGATAGGCTATCATACCGAACGTTATCTGCAGTTTGGCTGTTGGGCAGCTCATATCGACGATGTCGCCAATTATATCCCCGCCCGCCTTACGGCCCTGCTGATGATATTTTTCACCTCTTCACCTTTTCGCCATTTCACCTTTATCCGCAAATACGGACGCCATCACGCCTCACCTAACAGCGGCTACCCAGAGGCTGCTTTGGCAGGTATCCTCGACTGCCGATTCGGTGGTCCGCATAAGTATTTTGGCGAAGTCTTCGATAAACCCTATATCGGCGAGAACGACCGAGAACTCACCACGGCGGATATGAAAACAGCCATCCGAGTGAATCGAATGGCTGAAATCATGTTGGTAGCCTTACTGTTGGCCGAAAGTATTATTTGTCACTAGTTCATACACGAGGTAGCCCCCAGTGCCGTCACAATCGCCGATATTCCGCCCCGTTTTGTCATCTCGACCAAGTGGTTCTCTCTCCCTGTCATGTCGACCAAGCGAAGCGCGTGGAGACATCTCATGAATGCGCCCTTAGGCGCAAGCGGCTAGCGGCAGAGCCGAGTACTCGACTCCGCTCGGAATGACAAGGAGGGGATGAAGGGAAGGGGAAAGCGAAGGGACTAACGCCCCAATCGCTTAATCGCCCACGCCTTGATCACCTTTTTAAAACCTCTTCCTTAGTCGTAGTATTTATTTTGCTGCCTCAAGACAGAAAAACACACTTTTCTGGGGAAATGCTTGCATCATTCAAATAAAACCTTTATCTTTGTGGCGGAATAATATAACAATGATCATGAAAAAGAATCTATTAACTATACTGCTGTGCTTATTTGCCATAGAAGTTCCTGCTGACAGCTGGGATGAAGGGAACTTTAAGCCCTATAACACCGATGTCGTGCTAGAGAAGACAAACCTGCCCATCCTGTTCATCAACACCCGCGACGAAGCCGGCCATACCACCGCCATCCATAAAGACTACCATGTGGCAGTGCGTATGAAGATCATCAACAATGCTGACGGGGTGAACTACGGCGACACAGTGGCACATTCGGGGCAGACCACCGACTATGAGGGATGGGTAGGCATCAAGTACAGAGGTAGCAGCTCATTTTATGAGTCCGACAAGAAACCTTATGGTTTCAGAACCTTGAAAACGGCTGACGTGAACGGAAAGAAAGAGAAAGTGAAACTGCTCGGTTTGCCAGAGGACAACAACTGGGTGTTGCTGGCGCCCTATCATGACCGCAGTCTGATCCGCGATCCGCTGGTGTATCAACTCTCACGGCCCTACTTCGAATTCACACCTAAGTGCAAATTCTGCGAGATCATCGTCGACGGCATCTACTATGGTGTTTATATTCTCTGCGAAAAACCCAGCAAGGGCGAGAACCGCTTGAACTTTACTGCTCCAGGCGACAGCGGCGACGAACTGACTGGCGACTATATGGTGGAGATAGACCGTGATAATGAGTCACATTTCGTATTGAAATACAAAATGTACGATCATGATATCTGCGCAAAGTACCACTTCCCTGAGTACGAGGAAATATCAAGTGAACAGATGGCCTATATCAAGCAGCGGTTTGACGAGTTTGAGGATGTGCTCAACAGCGATGGTTTTGCTGACAAGGAGAATGGCTACAGCAAGTATATCGACGTGGAAAACTTCATCAATTACCAGTTGATGTCGGAGTTCTGTCAAACCCCAGACGCCTATCGTCTGAGTACTTTTATCTACAAACGTCGCGACTCTGTAGATCCACGCTTCAAGATAACCCCTTGGGACTACAATATGACCTTCGGCAATAATATCGCAGCAGGAGATTTCATCTATGAGCAATGGGTATATGAGAAAGGACAGAAAGCGGGGCTGTTAGGCAAGCTGCCTGTGCCTTTCTGGTGGAAACGGCTAACAGAAGACGAAGCCTATTGGAAACGCATGAAGGAGCGATGGGCTGAATTACGAACCAGCACACTGAGCGACCAGCACGTCACTGAAATGATGGACTCTCTGGTCAACGAAGTAACGATTGGAGGTGCCTGTGAGCGCAATTATCAGGCATGGCCCATCTGGGACAAAGAGATTCCCCTGGCTCCCACCACTGCCATAAACTATGATGAGGAAATAGCCCTCATGCGTGAATGGACTAAGAAACAAGTGGCGTGGATTGACGAACAACTGGGTTTCGATCCTACGGGTATCATCTCTATTCAGAATGTGCCATTCGTCAAGCGTAAAGACAATGATGACTGGTATGATCTTCAAGGTCGTAAGATCGCCCCCAAACCCACCGCCCGAGGCATATACATACACCAAGGCAAAAAGGAATGTCGGTAGCTATATCTTCTCCCAAGTCGTGGATTATATACCTCGTTATCAGTTCGACAAACTTGTTGCCAAGTATCATGGGAACTGGCATTTATACAAAAAAAAACGGAAGTCACTTCATTGCGGCTTCCGTTTTCTTTGTTGTCTGCAGTCTTGATAACTACATGCCCATGCACGAGGTAGCCCCCAGTGCCGTCAGTATCGCCGATGCAATCGATGCGATGAGCTGAACGATGAATTTTACGGTTTCTTTCTTTGTCATAGTAAGTTATTTTTTTAGGTTAATACTAATTTTTGTCATCTCGACCAAGTGGTTCTCTCTCCCTGTCATGTCGACCAAGCGAAGCGCGTGGAGACATCTCATGAATGCGCCCTTAGGCGCAAGCGGCTAGGAGGGGATGAAGGGAAGGGAAAGCGATGGGGCTAATGCCCCAATCGCTTAATCTCCCTCGCCGGGATTGGCGCCGTCGTAGATTTGGCCGCCGCTTGATGGCTGAGTGTTCTCGGGATCCTCGATGTCGCCGCTGTCGCCGCTGGTAACGCGTTTCACCTCCTTACCGTTGCGGTCGATACAGGTAATCTGGATGGCGGTGTTCTTCAGCTCGTCCTTCAGGGCTACCGATGGGGTGAAGATGATGCGACGGGTGCTGATGAGGCCAGCCTTCACGTCCTCAACCTTATCTACTGCCTTCGAGCGCAATCCGAATCGCATGGTGCCCAGTCCAGGGATGGCTACCGAGTGGCCCTCAGTGGCCCACGCCTTGATCACCTGTCCAGCTGCGTCCCAGCAAGCCTTCATTACACCTTCCATCACGCCGCTGCGCTGTGCCGCTTCACGAATCACCTTCTCCTGAGTCAGACTGGTATACAGGTCGGGACTCAACACGTAGCGATACTCACCTTTGTCATTAGGATCGTTTGAAAACTTCAGTAGCTTCTCTACTGCCTTTACTTTTAAAGCCATAAATAAATAAAATTTTAAGGGTGTAAAAATATTTCCTTTTCCTTAAAACCTCTTCCTTAGTCGTAGTATTGCGGTGTTAGCCTCGAGAATTTTTCTGGTAGGCCTACAAAAAATATTTCTCCGGCTTGTTCGCAATT
>ONAK01000032.1 GCA_900315765.1 uncultured Prevotella sp.
CCGCAGAGGCTCGAACTCTGGACACCCTGATTAAGAGTCAGGTGCTCTACCAACTGAGCTACGGGTGCATCCGTTTCTTGTTTTGCGGGTGCAAAGGTACTAACTTTTTTTGATTCCACCAAACTTTTTCGCGATTTTCTTTCAAAAAAGACTAAAAATCTCTTGTGCTGACGAATCCTTCGATGTTTTCATACCTTCTTTTCATCATCCTGTTGTAGATGTTGCGAATCCAGAGATGGTGCGTAAGTATGAATGCGAGACCAATGATACACATAATAATATAGGTGTATGTGAGGCCTATCAACAGGTAACCGAGTCCAGTGATGAGCACAGGACCGAAGAATGCAAAGAGCTCAATGACAAGCTGTCTGCCATTTTCGAAGTTACCCTTGGCTGTTACCTTCAGCTGAAGGGGAATGGTTTGCTTGTTGTAAACTGCCAACTGGAAAATAACGAAGTGCAGGAATCCTGCTGTAAGTAGCATGTATGCCGTAATCATCAGCAGGGTGTACTTGCCTGCAAACACGGCTGGCAGCATGATGACGAATGGAATGATGAGCACTGCGCTATAGAACCAGAACTTGGCTGTGAGCAGAGCAATAATGTTTTCGCGGTGCATCATCAGCAGTTCAATATAGTTTCCTTCCTGGCCCATAATCTTTATCAGGGCTGTAGCGCCATAGAGTGCAAAGCAATACAAGCACCAGAAGTTCTGCATCAGCTCATTGTCGTAGATGCTGGTATAGGTTATTAATAGCGAGAATATAATAACTGCCACTAAACTCATAATACAACGGGCACGCATGGTCTTGTTGCGTAGGTTTGATTTTAGTTCTATCTTCAGATATTCTCCAATTAGTCCAAAACGTTCAAAGAATGCAAACTGCGATACATGTTTCAGTTCTTTTTCGGTTTTCTTTGAGATCTCCTCATATACGTATTTGAACTGGAAGTAACGGTTCACAAAAAACATTCCGCAGATAACCAGAAGCACCAGTGGCAGCATGTAAACCGACATGCCAAAAGTTGTGTATGCATCGAACACCTTCTCGATAGCTTCTGCTTTGTGGCTGAAGTTGAACAATATTGTTGAGTAGGGCAGAGCATAGAGCGCCAAAGCCGGAATAAGCCACAGTACAGTGCGATTAATGAGCGTGCGGAAGAATAGGTATATCTGACTATTGAGGATAATCAGTATCTCGGCTGCTATCACTTCATAGAGCACGAGGCCGAAGCTCTCACCAGCAAATAGCAGAATGATGCCATAAGGTACAAACATGCAGAGCCACAGGAAATTGTAGCCGCTCACATGCTCGCCCACCAGAAAACACTCGATAGCAGTGTAGCGTGAGATGGGTTGAAGGATGTAGGGTTTTACCATCATGCCTGGCGTAGTCTGTACGATGAATCGCAGCAAGAAATCGACGGCCATATATATCATGGCAGCTCCCATCATGGTGCCTGCTGTGCCTTCGGCAGCCATACCGGCTATGCATCCATACATAATAAGGTATAGTGCAAACATGCCGCCACCAATGTATATTAGTAACTTAGCCCATTTGTTTTGCTCAAAGGCCGGGCTGCGCTTATAGCTAAGGTTCGTGTTCTTACGAAGAAGACGATAAAGTTGAAATTTGTTCATATAATAATTATCTGAGATCTATGATTTCTGCTTTTGGAAAGTCTTTTGAATTAAAACGGAACTGACTGTCAGCAATGTTTTCCTTCTTGATACTTGTAATGTCGAAGGTGGTCCATTTTTTACCTTGCAGCATCTTAACTTGCATAGGCTGATAGTTCTTTTTGTTTACTGTGATAAACAGCTCTTTTATTTTGCGGTCGGCGCTGTTTGATGTGAGATGAATAACGTAATTAGTTCCTGCTGTATTCATTGTGTAGGTATAACCACGCTTGTAGAGATTGATGAAGTTGTAAGGGTTGATGGCCTGCAACTGTGCCTCGGTAGGATTGCTTACATTAACCTCATCATTGTTTTTTAGGTAGGTCCACTGAGTCTTGCCGTCGAACCAAACTTTCGCTTGTGGAGTAGTTGCGTAGAACTTCTTACCTTTGATGGCTATGGTTCCGCTGGTGTTACCTGTGGTGGTGTTCATCCTGAAGTTTGCCTTGACGCCTGATGCGGCTGTTACTGTGGCTGCTGCCTTATCGAGCACACTCTTTGCCGACTGGGCTGATGCAGTGAATAGTGAACAGTGAATAGCAAATAGTGCTGTCACTGCCATTCTCATAATTCCTATTTTCTTCATTATCTTAAATTGCTTAAAAGATTATTCAAACTATTCTCGTCCTGAATTAATACCTCGCGTGGCTTAGAACCCATTGCTGCGCCTACAACACCTGCTTTTTCGAGCTGGTCCATCAGTCGGCCGGCACGGTTATAGCCAATGGCAAACTTACGCTGAATGAGCGATGTAGAACCGCTCTGATTCATAACGATTAGTCGGGCAGCATCGTCAAACAATGGGTCGAGGTGTGCCATATCTACATCCTTATCACTACCATCGCCCATATCAGCTTCGGGCATATCAGGCTCGGGCAATTCAAATGGTGCGCCGTAGCTTTGCTGATTGCTGATATATTCATTGATGTGCTCAACTTCTGGTGTGTCGACAAAGGCACACTGAACACGCTCAGGTTCTGATCCGCCAACAAGTGCCAACATGTCGCCTCGACCGATAAGTTGCTGCGCACCAGTACGATCGAGAATGGTCTTAGAGTCGATACCTGCAGACACCTTAAAGGCAATACGACTTGGGAAGTTTGCTTTAATGGTACCTGTAATGATATTAGTGGTTGGACGTTGTGTTGCAATGATCATGTGGATACCTACAGCACGGGCCAACTGAGCGATACGTGCGATAGGAAGCTCAACTTCCTTACCAGCTGTCATAATCAGGTCGCCAAACTCGTCGATCACCACCACAATGTATGGTAGGAATCGATGACCGTTATTGGGATTAAGCTGACGAGCGATGAACTTCTGATTGTATTCCTTGATGTTATGAGCACGGGCAGACTTGAGCAAGTCGTAGCGAGTGTCCATTTCCTTACAAAGAGAGTTAAGCGTGCGAACTACTTTTGTAACATCGGTGATGATAGGATCGGCCTCCTCATCGGGAACTTTTGCCAGGAAGTGATTGGCTATCGGCTCATAGAAACTGAACTCAACCTTTTTAGGGTCAACAAGTACTATCTTGAGCTCAGCGGGATGCTTCTTGTACAACAACGAGGTAATGATTGCATTAAGACCAACAGACTTTCCCTGACCGGTAGCACCTGCAACAAGTAAGTGTGGAGCTTTGGCCAGATCGAACATGAATACCTCGTTGGTAATAGTCTTACCGATAGCACAAGGTAACTCCATCTTGGATTCCTGAAACTTCTTTGAATTCAGAATCGACTCCATAGATACTGTTGAAGACTTGGCATTTGGAACTTCTATACCAACTGTTCCCTTACCAGGCATTGGGGCAATAATACGTATGCCGAGAGCTGCAAGTGAGAGAGCTATATCATCTTCAAGATTCTTCACCTTTTGGATACGTACACCTTGAGCCAGAGTGATTTCGTAGAGGGTGATGGTGGGACCAACGGTAGCCTTGATACTGCTGATTTCAACTCCGAAGGTGCGAAGGACATCAACAATACGATTCTTGTTGGCTGTTTGTTCAGCCATATCGATATATGGTTTTCCATCATTATCGTACTTCTTCAACAAGTCGAGCGTAGGGTAGTGGTAGTTCTCAAGATCACGCTTAGGATCATAAGGCTCCATATGCTCTACATCTTCTACCAATGTCTTAGCGTTGGCAGCTTCAGTGTCGCCCTCGGCTACTTCAACTTCCATACCTATTTCATCGGTATCGTTCTTGAGATCTACGTTTGCAATGGGTTTCTTTACCACTGGACCTTCCTTGATATTGCTGTCTTCGTCACGATAGCCTTCGTCGATAACAACGGCTCCACCTTTATCATCGAAAATAACTTCTGATTTACCAGGATCATCGAATACCAAATTCTCTTCAGGCTCAGGTTCAACATTGTCGATATTCTCATCAGGTTTGGCAACTGTAAACTTAACCTTATTAATATATAAAGTTGGGTTGAGCATCTTACGAATGAAGATGACTGTTGCTGCACTAAAGTATGTAAGAAATGCTACGGCAATAAGTGCAAGAATGGCTGTAAGGCCAGGGGAACCAACGAGATTGCCGATGTAATTACTAATATACATACCATGATCGCCACCAGGACTGAAACTTGCATCGGTAAACAAGGGCTGGAGAAAAGTGGCAAGGGCTACAGAGGCCCAAATCATAAGCAGAGAAACCGAAAGGGTCCACTTGAGCAGATTTACGCGATATGCTTTCATCAGGTGAATAGCTGCCACAAAGAGAAGTAGTGGTATAAGGAATGCTGGCAATCCAAAGCATCGCTTGATAAAGAACCATGCAGCATAAGCACCAATACTGCCGCATGTGTTGGCAAACTCATGGTGCTCATTAAGCACTTCGCCATCACGAGGTTCCTCAATCAGTGTCTGGTCAGCTGCTCCTGTCGAAAAGAACGACACGAATGCGAAGCATAGATATATGGAAATACCGAAAATAACTGCACCGAGTATAAAACTCAATCGCTCTCTATTTTCTCCATTAGAACTCTTTTTCTTTACCTTCTTCATATAGTTTTACGTAATTTTGTGCAAAAGTAGCTGAAAAAAATAAGATTTCATCATAAATCGGGATTTTTTTTATATTTTTGCACGCAGAAATGAAAAAGTTGATACAAAATAAGGTAGATAAGAAGACGATTGCCGAGTTTCCTAAGGTAAGTTTCCCTGGCAAGATAATTGTTGTACTGTCGGAAGTAGAAGCCGAACGTGCAGTAGATTATCTATTGGCTCAACCTGTGCTGGGGTTTGATACCGAGACACGACCAAGTTTCAAGAAAGGAGTTCATCACAAGTGTTCTCTTCTACAGGTTTCTACGGCAGATTGCTGTTTCCTGTTCCGATTGAATTACATTGGTTTGTGTCCGGCAATAAAACGATTGCTAGAGGATAAAACCGTTACTAAGGTTGGATTAGCATGGAGCAACGATGTTCATGGTTTGCACGAACTCGGTGATTTCGATATGGGGACATTTGTGGATTTACAGGATATGGCCCGAAAAATAGGAATTGTAGATCAAAGCCTGATGAAGTTATATGCTAATGTGTTTGGCGAGAGAATCAGCAAGCGTGAGCAACTTACAAACTGGGAGCGCGATGTGCTTGAAGATTCACAGAAACGTTATGCTGCTATCGATGCTTGGGCTTGTGTGAGATTGTATTGTGAATTTAAAAGAATGTTGGAACATAATGATTATGAGTTAGTTATAGTTCCTGAAGAAATAAATAAGAAAGATGAAGAAAATATATCTTAAACGTGGTAAGGAAGAGAGCCTTTTGAGATTCCATCCTTGGGTTTTCTCTGGTGCAATACAGCAGGCGGATGAAGAACTGAAAGATGGTGACTTAGTGCGTGTGCTAACAAATTATGGCGATTTTATCGCTGTGGGGCACTTTCAGAAAGGCTCGATAGCTGTCAGAGTCCTGTCGTTCCGCGATGTTGCAATTGATGCTGAATTTTGGGCATCACGTCTGGCTTCGGCTTTGAAAGTACGCCAATCCATCGGTATTGCTGATAATCCGCAGAACAATACCTACCGACTTGTTCATGGCGAGGGTGACAATCTGCCTGGACTTATCATTGATGTATATGATCGTACTGCTGTTATGCAGGCTCATAGCATTGGCATGCACTTGTGTCGTAAGGAAATTGCCGAACAGCTGGTTAAAGTAATGGGGCAGCGCATAGACAATGTATACTATAAGAGCGAAACCACATTGCCATTTATGGATGATATGGAGAATGGCTTTATCTATGGTGGTTCGGATGATAATGTCGCAATTGAGAATGGTTTGAAGTTCTACGTAGATTGGTTGCGTGGCCAGAAAACAGGATTTTTTGTAGATCAGCGTGATAACCGTTCGTTGTTAGAGAAGTATTCTGCAGGCAAGAGTGTGCTGAACATGTTTTGCTATACCGGTGGATTTTCGGTTTATGCAATGCGTGGTGGTGCAAAGTTGGTTCATTCAGTTGATAGTAGCGCTAAGGCCATTGAGCTTACTAACCGTAATGTAGCATTGAATTTTGAGGGTGATAAGCGTCATGAGGCCTTCTGTGAGGATGCATTTAAGTATCTTGAGCAGGCAGGTAATAATTATGATCTGATAATTCTTGATCCTCCTGCATTTGCTAAGCATCGGGGTGCTCTGCATAATGCGCTGAAGGGTTATACACGCTTGAATAATAAGGCGTTTCAGAAGATTCAGCCAGGAGGAATACTCTTTACCTTCAGTTGCTCGCAGGTAGTTACAAAAGACCACTTCCGTAATGCTGTATTTACAGCTGCAGCACAGGCTGGTCGTAAGGTGCGTATCCTGCATCAATTACATCAGCCTGCCGATCATCCTATTAACATCTATCACCCAGAGGGTGAGTATCTTAAGGGACTTGTTCTGTTTGTAGAATAATTATGTTGCGCAAAGTTCAGCAATTCATCGAGAAGCATCATCTTTTAGATAGCCGTAAGCTTTATCTTGTGGGGCTTAGCGGTGGGGCTGATTCTGTGGCTTTGCTGTTGATCCTGCAAAAACTTGGATATCAAATTGAGGCCGCTCACTGTAATTTTATGTTACGTGGTATCGAGAGCGATAGGGATGAGAATTTTGTGCGTGAATTGTGTAAAAAGCATCATATTCAATTGCATGTAATTCATTTTGATACAAATGGATACGCTGAACTTCATAAAGTAAGTGTTGAGATGGCTGCTCGCGATTTGAGATACGGTTATTTCCGTCAGCTATGTAAAGATATTGGAGCTGATGGAATATGTATTGCCCATCATCGTGATGATGCTGTTGAAACACTATTGATGAATCTACTCCGTGGAGCAGGGATACACGGATTGACAGGCATCAGACCAAAGAATGATTTTGTGATTCGTCCGATGCTTTGTTTAAGTAGAAAAGAGATTGTAGAATATCTCGATTCCATCGGTCAGAACTATGTTACTGATTCTAGCAACCTTGTTGATGATGTGCTTCGCAACAAGATTCGTTTGCGCGTTTTGCCTCTTCTCGAAGAAATCGCTCCTGGTGCTAGGGGCAATATCGATAAAACCGCAAATTATCTGCGTGAGGCAGAGATGGTTTACGATAATGAAATGAACTGCGAAAGAGCCTCTATGAAAACGGATTCGGGAGAGGTACATATTGACGATTTGCTAAAGCTGCCTTCGCCATCAGCGTTTCTTCATGAGTGGCTTATGCCGATGGGGTTCAATTCTGCACAGACAGAACAGATTCTTTGTGCTGTTAATGGCGAACCTGGTCGTGAATTTACATCTGAAACTCATACTTTAGTAATTGATAGAACAAAGATTATTGTAGAGCCTGTAAGCCAACCAATGAAGTCTATTAAGGTTCCCGAATCAGGTACATACAGATACGATGAAAACACTATTTACAAAATTGAATATACCGAAGACGTCAATATCTCCAAATCTGCCGATGTTGCAACTGTTGATGCTGATAAGGTTAAGTTCCCGCTAATTATCCGTCCTTTGGAGAATGGCGATTGGTTTATTCCATTCGGCATGACAGGACGTAAATTGGTTAGCGATTATCTTACGGATAAAAAGTTTTCTATTCTTCAGAAACGTCGTCAATTAGCAGTCGCTGATGCGTCTGGGGCCATAGTGTGGATTGTAGGATGTCGCACTGATAACCGTTTTAGGGTATCTTCAGAAACAACTAATATATTACGTATATCATATAAACTTGACTAAGCAATGAAGAAGTTTCTTATTTTTCTGGGTATTATCGCTGTTGTTGCCATAACACTGATGGTTACAACACCTGACAGACAACAGCATGTTGACACCATCAAATCGGTGATGACAGGAGTTGTTAACGCCGAATTGCGCGACAACAACATCGATGGCCCGTTGGCATCTATTGCCTCTGTTGCTGCAACAACAGCTGTAGATACGTATCTTAATACAAATTTCCTTGTGCGCGATCATAGATTTTATAGTCTTGGTTTTATAGACTATAACGAGGAGTTTCAATTAGTATCGGTAGGCGTGCTTAATCATGTTTATACTCTCAACGAAGATCAAGCCCGTGAGATGCTGAAGAAAAAACTGAATCCTTTAGAACTCTTGCAAGGAAATTTGAAATAGTAAAGCATAGATATTGCGATATAAAAGCTAAGGAATACAAAAGTAAAACAAGTTGTTTTGGTGTCAGAAACCATAGGTTTTCAATAGTAAAAGCTTATCTTTTACAAACCAAAACAAGTTGTTTTACTTTAAGATAGATATGGTTTATCACATCTAAAAAGGTAGTTCCTTAGTCTAAGAGCGCCTTGCATCCTCTAAGAACATCCTTCCATGTTGCTTCAAAGTCACCAGTATACCATGGGTCGGCGACATCTTTATCAGCAAGTAATGGTTGTATTTTGCCTTCAGGGTCGCCTCCGCAAATACGCTCCATGTTGCGCAAGTTCCACTGATCCATGCCGATAAGTAAGTCAAAGCGTGAATAATCAGCCCGAGTCATCTGGCGTGCTGCGTGACCGTCACAGCGTATTCCGTGTTCTGCAAGCTTACGCCGGGCTGGTGGATAAACAGGGTTTCCAATCTCCTCAGTAGAAGTAGCGGCTGACTCAATCATGAATTGATCGGTCAGCCCCTCTTTCTCTACTAAGTATTTCATTACGAACTCTGCCATAGGACTGCGGCAGATGTTACCATGACATACAAATAAAATCTTCTTCATTATCCATTCATCGACATAAGGAACTCCTCGTTGCTGCGAGTGGTAACAAGTCGGTCGCGTATAGTACTCATTGCTTCAATTGGGTTCATGTCGGCTATGAACTTGCGGATAATCCACATGCGGTTCAGTGTGGTTTCATCAAGCAGCAGATCGTCGCGACGAGTTGACGACAGAACCAAGTCGATAGCAGGGAATATACGTTTGTTAGAGAGTTGGCGGTTAAGCTGGATCTCGCTGTTACCTGTGCCCTTGAATTCTTCGAAGATGACCTCGTCCATCTTAGAACCAGTATCAACCAGAGCTGTTGCAATAATGGTTAGCGATCCGCCGCCTTCGATGTTACGTGCTGCTCCGAAGAAGCGCTTAGGCTTCTGAAGAGCGTTGCTGTCTACACCACCAGTAAGAATCTTACCAGATGTTGGTGCAACAGTGTTGTAAGCACGTGCCAGACGTGTAATAGAATCAAGGAAGATAACTACATCATGACCGCACTCAACCATACGTTTTGCCTTTTCGAGTACGATGCCGGCAATTTTAACGTGACGGTCGGCTGGTTCATCGAATGTAGATGCAATCACTTCGGCATTAACGGTGCGAGCCATATCGGTAACCTCCTCAGGACGCTCATCGATGAGTAGCATCATGATATAGGCCTCAGGATGGTTTGCTGCTATGGCGTTAGCAATATCCTTCATCAGAACGGTCTTACCTGTCTTAGGCTGGGCAACGATAAGTGCGCGCTGACCTTTACCGATAGGTGAGAAAAGGTCTACAACACGAACGCTTGGGTTGATGGTAGACTTGTCGCCGCAAAGTATAAACTTCTCTTCTGGGAAGAGAGGAGTAAGATGCTCGAAGGCAACACGATTACGAACCTCGCCTGGATCACGGCCATTGATGGACTTAACATCTGTCATAGCGAAGAACTTCTCTCCCTCGTGAGGTGGGCGTACTTTGCAATCTACAACGTCACCGGTCTTCAGACCATATTTCTTAATCTGTTGTGGTGATACATATACATCATCGGGTGATGAAAGGTAGTTGTAATCACTTGAACGTAAGAATCCATAACCGTCGCTAAGCATTTCAAGCACTCCGTTTGCGTCAATCAGGTCGGCAAAGTCGTAACGTGGCTGGGTATTAACAGCTGCACGATTAGCAACTGATGCATCGTTTACCTGAGGAGCCATCGGGCGGTCGAATATGTCGAGAGTAGGAATTGCTGCCTGGTCCTCAATAGGGATGTCAACAATCGTAATAAAGTCGGTACCATCTCCAGGGTCTCCCATCCAAACACCATTTTCGTCTACAGCATCAGTCAAAGGATCCATCTGATCCTCATTATTGTCTGTGAAATCTTCCGATGGATTTGATTCGGGAGCAACAGCCTTATTAGCTGCCATTTTTTCGCGCAATTGCTCTATAGCATTAGGTGTTGCTTCGTCTTCGTCGCTTGCTCCTACAGCAAACTCAGCAGCTTCGGGCACAACAAAATCCTCGGCGTTAGCGCTATTATCTTCGTTTGCTGTAGCTTCGGTATTTGCAGCCTCTGCTGCAGCACGGGCAGCAGCTTCCTCTGCCTCTTTTTCGGCCTTACTTTTGCGTCCACGTTTTTTGGGCTTTTCTTCGGCAACTGGCGCTACAGGATCTGTTGCGGGTTCCTCTGTAGGCATATCGGCAAAAAGCGATGGGGCCTCAACTTTTTTGCGTGTTCGGTTTGATTTCGTGTCAAGGTTCTCGCCTTCTTCGCCGTTTACGGTATATACTCGGCTTGTATCTTTTTTAGCAATGCGTGTTCGCTTGCGTTTTGGCGTTTCGTCTGCTGTTGCACTGTTCTCAGCTGCCTTGTCGAGTATGGCATAAACAACAGTTTCCAGTTGGTCATCAGGTGAAACTTTGATGCCAAGCTGATCGGCAATACCCACAAGCTGGGGTATGTCCATAGATTCTAACTCTTCTTTTGTATACATACAATATGTACTTAAATTACATTTAATGATTTCGAAAAAAATAGTGGAAATGCTTCGCGATAGGAAGCATTGTTTTGGAAAAACGTTGCAAAGGTACGCATATTTTTGTAAACCACCAAACATTTTCGA
Organism: uncultured Prevotella sp.; assembly: GCA_900315765.1. GTDB lineage: Bacteria > Bacteroidota > Bacteroidia > Bacteroidales > Bacteroidaceae > Prevotella. Next base: position 11,008 of record ONAK01000032.1, read on the forward strand.
TTTTTTTTAGTATCTTTGCACCCAAAATTATGATGTATAATGGAAATTAAGAAAGCTGAATTTACGCTTAGTGCTCCTATGGAGTCTATGTGTCCTAAGGATACTAAACCCGAATATGCCTTCATCGGCAGATCGAACGTAGGTAAGTCGAGTCTGATTAATATGCTTACAGGCAAGAAGAATTTGGCCAAGACAAGTGCTACACCAGGTAAAACTTTACTGATAAACCATTTTATTATTAATAACGAATGGTATCTGGTAGATCTTCCTGGCTATGGTTTTGCAAAACGCTCGAAGAAGGAGATACAGAAGCTGGAGCAGATGATTAACGGATATATCCTGCAGAGAGAGCAACTGGTCAACGTCTTTCTGCTTATTGATATTCGTTTGGAGGCACAGAAGATTGATTTGGAGTTTATCGAGTGGCTTGGCACAAGCAGTGTCCCCTTTGCCATTATATTTACTAAGGCCGACAAGTTGAGCGCATCAAAGGCCGCACAAAATGTTGCAGCATACAAAAAGGTTCTGAGCGAGACGTGGGAGGAGCTTCCGCCTATATTCGTTACTTCGTCAGAGAAGAAACAAGGCCGAGATGAAGTGCTGGATTATATCGAAGGTATAAATAAGGAGTTGCAGAATGGCTAAGGAAAATCCTTATTTGGACGTTCAACACCTAACGAAGTCATTTGGCTCGTTGGTGTTGTTTAATGACATTAGCTTTTCGGTTGCCGAAGGTCAAAAGGTTGGACTGATTGCCAAAAACGGAACAGGTAAGAGTACGCTGCTATCCATCCTCTCGGGAAAAGAGGGATATGATAGTGGTGACATCATCTTCCGTCGGGATTTATGTGTTGGTATGCTTGAGCAGGCGCCAGACTTTGATCCTGCCGAGAGTGTTCTGGATGCTTGCTTTAATCATAAGGGAGATCCGGAGAAGGTGTTGAAAGCTAAGCAGATTCTTACTCAGCTTAAGATTCGTGATCTTGAACAACCCATGGGTCAGCTTAGTGGCGGTCAACAGAAGCGTGTAGCATTGGCAAATGTACTTATTACTGATCCTGATTTGCTGATTCTCGATGAGCCTACCAACCACTTGGATCTTGAGATGATTGAGTGGCTTGAGGGTTTCCTTAATCGTGGCAACAAGACACTGCTGATGGTAACCCACGATCGTTTCTTCCTTGATCGCGTTTGTTCTGTCATTCTGGAACTTGACGATCAGACCATTTATACCTATCGTGGAAACTATAGTTATTATCTGGAAAAACGCCAAGAGCGTATCGATAACCGTCGTGCTGAGATTGCAAGGGCTAATAACTTGTATCGTACAGAGCTGGAATGGATGCGCCGTATGCCTCAGGCTCGCGGTCACAAAGCCCGTTATCGCGAGGAAGCTTTCTATGAATTGGAGAAGGTTGCAAAACAGAGAATAGAGGAGCGCCAGATACGTTTGAAATCGCGTAATGTATATATCGGTTCCAAAATCTTCGAGTGTCAATATGTATCAAAGGCTTTTGATCAGAAAGTGATACTTAAAGATTTCTACTATAACTTCTCGAGATTCGAGAAAATGGGAATCGTAGGCAACAATGGTACAGGTAAGTCGACATTCATAAAGATGCTGTTAGGTCAGGTTGCTCCTGATAGTGGAAAATTTGATATTGGCGATACTGTACGTTTTGGCTATTTCTCTCAGGAGGGATTGCAGTTTGACGACCAGATGAAGGTGATAGATGTTGTTAAAGATATTGCCGAATACATCGATATGGGGGGAGGTAAGCATTTTTCTGCTTCGCAATTCCTACAGTATTTTCTCTTCACTCCAGAACAACAGCATAACTATGTATATAAACTAAGTGGTGGTGAGCGACGCAAGTTGTATTTATGTACGGTTCTGATGAAGAACCCAAACTTCCTTGTGCTCGATGAGCCTACCAACGATCTCGATATTGTTACATTGCAAATTCTTGAGGAATATCTTCAGGATTTTCCTGGGTGTGTTATCGTGGTTAGCCACGATCGCTACTTTATGGACAAGGTAGTGGATCATCTGCTGGTGTTTAAGGGCGAAGGTGAGATAAAGGATTTCCCAGGCAACTATACTCAATATCGCCAGTGGAGTAAAGAGCCAAGTCAGCCTAGTTTGCTGGGCCAATCGGCCCAGGCTAGCCCAACTAGCCCAACAAGCCAGACTAGCCCAACCAGCCCTGCTAGCCCCAAACGCAAACTCACTTACAAAGAGAAACGCGAGTTTGAACAGCTTGAAAAAGAAATTGCCGATCTTGAAGCAGAGCAGCATGCTTTGGAAGAGGCTTTGTGCAGCGGAACGCTATCTGTAGAGGAGCTTACAGAAAAGAGCAAACGCCTACCTTTGCTTAAAGACGAACTCGATGAGAAATCAATGCGCTGGTTAGAACTTTCGGAAATATGATACAACAACAATATCCTTCGCAGTTACTGGAAAAGGCAGTCCAGGAGTTTAGCAAACTCCCTGGGATAGGCCGTAAGACAGCATTGCGCCTCGTTCTTTGGATGCTTCGTCAGGACGATGCCGATGTGGCTAGCTTCGCCGAAGCCGTTAGCAAGCTTAAGGCCGAAGTAAAATATTGCAAAGTGTGCCATAATATAAGCGATAATGATGTATGTCCTATTTGCGCGGATCATCGTCGTGACCAAACCACAGTGTGTGTTGTAGAAAATATACAGGATGTTATGGCTATCGAGAATACTCAGCAATTTCATGGATTGTATCATGTATTAGGTGGGGTTATCTCGCCTATGGATGGTATGGGACCAGCCGATATCGAGATTGATTCGCTAATAAAACGCGTTGAAGAAGGCTTGGTTCGTGAGGTTATTCTGGCACTTAGTCCTACGATGGAAGGTGATACGACCAACTTCTTTATATATCGCAAACTTGCGCCAACAGGTGTTAAGGTTAGTGTAATTGCACGTGGCATCGCAGTAGGTAACGAACTCGAGTATGCCGATGAAGTAACATTGGGACGTTCTATCACCAATCGTACATTATTTGAAGAAAAATAGAATTATATTGATATGAAAGAAACAAGAAATCAGCTGATGGCCTTTTTTGTATTTGCAATCGTCTTTGCATTTGGCGCAGTAGTTGTTTATGAGACAGGATTCATGGAGTCTGGTTTGTTTTCAGAAAGAAAAACTTCTGAGTTCATCTTTGTCTCACTTATGGAGTTGTTAACCTTGGGTGGCGTTTTTCTTGCGCTTCGCTTGTTTAAGTTCCAAAAGGTGCATGATGAGCTTGTGAGCAAGAAAGAACATGCGCTATTCAAGTGGGGACTTTTGCGTTTAGGTTTGCTTCTCATCCCCATGGTGGGTAACACATATTTATATTATATGTATATGAATACCACTTTTGGTTATATGGCAATTATCCAGTTGCTGTGTCTGCCATTTGTGTATCCAAGTATGAACCGTTGTAAATCAGAGGTTGAGGCTGAATAATGAAACTCTCTGTTATTATCGTCAACTATAATGTCAGGCAATACCTCGCAGCTTGTCTTGATAGTGTTGCTAAAGCCCTTGATGGTATCGAGGGCGAGGTGTTTGTTGTAGATAATAATAGCTCAGATGATAGTGTTGAGTTTGTCTCGCGCCATTATTCCTGGGTACACCTTATTAATAATAAAGAGAATGTTGGCTTCTCGAAGGCAAATAATATAGCCATTCGTCAATCTGCAGGGGAGTATGTCTTGCTGCTTAATCCTGACACTTTGGTTGATAAAGAAACCTTTAGAGGTGTCCTTCAGTTTATGGACTCGCATCCAGAAGCAGGTGGTTCGGGTGTAAAGATGTACAATGGCGATGGTACTATTGCTCCAGAGAGTCGTCGTGCTATTCCCACACCTTTTGTTGCAGCACGAAAAATGTTGGGCTTTACTAAGCGCTATTATATGAGTTATCTTTCTTGGGACGAAGCAGCACAGATACAGGTAGTAAGCGGTGCATTCTTTATGATTCGTCGTAAGGCTCTCGACCAGGTTGGTTTGCTTGATGAGGATTTCTTTATGTATGGTGAGGATATTGATCTTTCTTATCGTTTGCTGAAGGGAGGGTGGCAGAATTGGTATATTCCTTATTCTATTATACATTATAAGGGCCAGTCTACAAAGAAGTCTGATTTTCGTTATGTGCATGTGTTCTATCAGGCAATGCTCATATTCTTCCGTAAGCACTATAGTCATCTTAGCATCTTCTTCACATTGCCTGTAAAGTGCGCCATTTATTTTCGTGCATCGCTGGCATTGGTTGATATAATACGGAAAAAACTACATTTAGGATGAAACAGATAAAACTCAGAGCTATAGAACCCGAAGATCTTGATCTTCTTTATCGGATTGAGAACGACATGGAACTTTGGAATGTTGGTACAACAAATGTTCCATATTCACGATACTTGCTCCACGACTATGTGGCTAATGCCAAAAATGATATCTATACCGATCGTCAAGTGCGTATGATGGTTGAGAATTATGAAGGTCAGATTGTGGGCGTTGTTGATCTTGTAAGTTTCGATCCTGCTAATTGCCGTGCTGAGATTGGCTTGATAATACTTAATTCTTATCGATGTCAGGGTTACGGCACAGCTGTTCTTAATCAGATTTTGGATTATGCATTACGAATTTTGCACCTTCATCAGCTTTATGCTTATATAGATATTGATAATTATTCGTCGCTTCAGTTGTTCAAGAAGGCTGGATTTGTAGTCGTGTCAGAAATCAAAGATTGGCTGTATGATGGGGCGAAATTTCACGATTCTATGCTCGTTCAGTACGTTTTTCAGAAAAAATGCGATTAAATCGCAAAAAAAATGCCGAAAAGTTTTGGTAGTTCCAAAAATATCACTACCTTTGCACCCGCAAATAAGGAAGAGCGTTTCCTGGTGCGTTAGTTCAGTAGGTTAGAATGCCTGCCTGTCACGCAGGAGGTCACGAGTTCGAATCTCGTACGCACCGCAAGTTTTTTTTCATTCGTTCCATAGTAATGGTGCGTTAGTTCAGTAGGTTAGAATGCCTGCCTGTCACGCAGGAGGTCACGAGTTCGAATCTCGTACGCACCGCAGAGAGTCCACCCAGATGTGAATCTTGGTGGACTTTTTGTTTGTGTAAGAAAAATAAAATATTTTTTAGCAAAATGTTTGTAGTTTCGGATTTTTGTTGTAATTTTGCAGCCGAAAATACAATATATACGACAAAACGACAAAACTGTTTATGTGTGGAATCGTAGGATACATCGGGAATAAAGAAGCATTCCCAATACTTATAAAAGGCTTGCGCCGACTGGAATATCGTGGATACGATAGCGCCGGTGTTGCTCTCATTAATGATAATGGAGACTTGAATGTTTACAAGTCGAAAGGTAAAGTTGATAATCTTTGTGAATATTGTAACGATAAGAATATAAGTGGTACCGTTGGTATTGCTCATACTCGCTGGGCTACCCACGGTGAGCCTTCGTCGCGCAATGCCCATCCACATTATTCCGAAAGCAAGAATCTTGCCATTATTCATAATGGTATAATCGAGAATTATGCTGAGCTCAAGGAGAAACTCCAGACTAAAGGTGTTCACTTTGTATCAGACACTGATACTGAGGTGCTGGTTCAGCTTATAGAATATATTAAGGAACATAAGAATATCGATTTGCTTACCGCAGTGCAGGTAGCCCTTTATCAGGTAATTGGTGCATATGCTATTGCCATTCTTGATAAGCGTGATACCAATCAGATTATTTGTGCCCGTAAGCAGAGTCCCCTTGTTGTTGGTATTGGTAAAGACGAGTTTTTCCTTGGTTCTGATGCCAGCCCAATAGTTGAATATACTGATAAAGTAGTATACCTTGAAGATGGTAATATTGCTGTTATCCGTCGTGGAGAGGATCTCCATGTAGTAAATATCCATGGTGAAGACCAGGAGTTGGCAGTGAAAACTGTTGATATTGACCTTGGACAGATAGAGAAAGGTGGTTATCCTCACTTTATGCTCAAGGAGATTTTTGAGCAACCAGAGTGCCTTACAAACTGTATGCGCGGTCGTGTTAATGTTGAGGCTGATCATGTAACCCTTTCTGCGCTTATCGATTATCGTCGCCAGTTGGTAAATGCTAAGCGTGTGGTAATTGTAGCGTGTGGAACGTCATGGCATGCAGGTCTTATTGGAAAGCAGATTATCGAAACTCTCTGTCGGATTCCTGTTGAAGTAGAGTATGCTTCTGAATTCAGATATCGTAATCCTGTTGTAACTAAGGATGATGTTGTAATCGCCATTAGTCAGAGTGGCGAGACGGCTGATACACTTGCTGCTGTTCAGTTGGCTAAGGAAAAGGGAGCTTTTATATATGGAATATGTAATGCTATCGGCTCTAGTATTCCTCGAGCCACCGATACAGGTACATATATTCACGTAGGTCCTGAGATTGGTGTCGCTTCTACCAAAGCATTTACAGGTCAGGTAACTGTGCTCACTATGTTTGCCCTCGCGCTTTCTGAAGCTAAGGGTACTGTAAATCGTGATGAATATTTGGGGATAGTTAAGGGTTTGAGCGAGATTCCAATGAAGATTCGTGAGGTTTTGCAAACCAATGAAAAGGTTGCCGATTTGGCTCGTACCTTTACCTATGCACATAATTTCCTATACCTTGGTCGTGGCTTCTCTTATCCAGTAGCTCTGGAGGGAGCGCTTAAGTTAAAGGAGATTTCGTATATTCATGCTGAAGGTTATCCTGCGGCAGAAATGAAGCATGGCCCTATTGCCCTTATTGATTCTGATATGCCTGTAGTAGTTATCGCCACACATAACGCGATGTACGAAAAAGTCCTATCTAATATACAAGAGATTAAGGCACGACAGGGTAGGGTTATCGCTTTGGTTTCAAAAGGAGATGATACTATTTCAAAGATTGCTGATGAGGTTATCGAACTCCCTGATGTTCAGGAGTGTCTCGAACCATTGGTTGCTACGATTCCTCTTCAGTTGTTGGCTTATCACGTTGCTGTTTGTAAAGGCAAGAACGTTGACCAGCCGAGAAACTTAGCTAAATCGGTTACTGTTGAATAAAGTTAGGGCGATTCGTTTTTATAAACGTTTCGCCTTTTTTTTGGAGAATTAAAAAAATATTATATAAAAGAATATGAGAGATGTAACACTGGTCCTTTCGGACGGAACAAAATTTCATGGCAAAAGCTTTGGTAGTGAGACTCCCGTAGCTGGCGAGGTTGTGTTCAACACTGCGATGATGGGATATCCCGAATCGCTTACAGACCCAAGTTATGCCGGACAGTTGATGACGCTTACTTATCCCTTGGTTGGCAACTATGGTGTGCCTCCTTTCACAATTGAGCAGAATGGCTTGGCTACATTTATGGAGAGCGACAAAATCTATGCTTCTGCGATCATCGTTAGCGATTACAGTGAGGCCTATTCTCATTGGAACGCTAATGAGAGCTTAGCTGACTGGCTTAAGCGCGAGGGGGTTCCTGGAATCACTGGTATAGATACCCGCCAACTCACGAAGGTGCTTCGTGAACACGGAGTGATGATGGGAAAGATTGTGTTTGATGATGAACCAGATAATATTCCAACTGCTGAGTATGAGGGTATAAATTGGGTAGATAAGGTGTCGTGCAAAGACATCATCCGCTACAATGAAGGCGCAGGCCGTAAGGTAGTTCTTGTTGATTGCGGTGTAAAGAATAATATTATTCGTTGTCTTATCAATCGTGGTGTAGAGGTTATACGCGTACCTTGGAATTACGATTATACAGATATGGATTTCGACGGACTCTTCCTTGCCAACGGCCCTGGAGATCCTGACATGTGTGTTGATGCTGTTGAGGTATTGAAGAAACAAATGTCGGCTTCTCGCAAACCTATCTGTGGCATTTGTATGGGCAACCAGTTACTTGCCAAGGCTGGTGGCGCTACTATCTATAAACTAAAGTATGGTCATCGCTCGCATAATCAGCCTGTTCGTGAGGTTGGTACAAACCGTTGCTATGTAACATCTCAGAATCACGGTTATGCTGTTGATGCTAGTACTCTTGGTTATGATTGGCGTGAACTTTTCGTGAATATGAATGATGGTTCAAACGAGGGAATCCGCCATCTCTCACATCCTTGGTTCTCGTCACAGTTCCATCCTGAGGCATGCTCAGGTCCTGTTGACACAGAGTTTATGTTCGACCGTTTTATCGAAACCCTCTAATAGTTGATAATTATGAAAGATAATAGTATAAAGAAAGTCCTGTTACTTGGTTCAGGCGCATTGAAGATAGGTGAAGCTGGCGAGTTTGACTATAGTGGTTCTCAGGCTCTTAAGGCGCTTCGCGAAGAGGGTATCAAAACTGTTTTGATTAACCCTAATATCGCAACTGTTCAGACCTCAGAGGGAGTTGCCGATGAGATTTACTTCCTCCCTGTTCAGCCTTATTTCGTAGAGAAGGTTATTGCTAAGGAAAAACCAGATGGAATTCTTCTTGCTTTTGGTGGTCAGACTGCACTTAATTGTGGTGTTGAACTCTATCAAAGTGGTGTTCTCGAGAAATATAATGTAAAGGTTCTGGGCACACCTGTTCAGGCTATTATGGATACAGAAGACCGTGAGCTCTTCGTAAAGAAACTCGATGAGATTGGTGTTAAGACCATCAAGAGTCAGGCATGCGATAATATCGAGGACGCTCGTAAGGCCGCAGCCTCTTTGGGTTATCCTGTCATCCTTCGTGCTGCTTATGCCCTTGGCGGATTGGGATCAGGTTTTTGCGATAACGAGGAGGAGCTAAATAAACTTGCAGAAAAAGCCTTTGCTTTCTCGCCACAGGTTTTGGTTGAGAAATCGCTTAAGGGTTGGAAAGAGATTGAGTACGAGGTTGTTCGCGACCGCTATGATAACTGTATCACCGTATGTAACATGGAAAACTTCGACCCTCTGGGCATTCATACAGGTGAGTCAATCGTAATCGCTCCTTCACAAACACTAACCAACTCTGAGTATCACAAACTTCGTGCTCTCGCTATTAAGATAATCCGTCATATTGGTATTGTAGGTGAGTGTAATGTTCAGTACGCTTTCGATCCTCAGTCGGAGGATTATCGAGTAATTGAGGTTAATGCCCGTCTTAGTCGTTCATCGGCTCTGGCTTCAAAGGCAACTGGTTATCCTTTGGCTTTTGTGGCTGCGAAGTTGGGTATGGGCTATGGACTCTTTGAACTTAAGAACTCTGTTACTAAGACTACTTCTGCATTCTTTGAACCTGCTCTTGACTATGTGGTTTGCAAAATTCCACGTTGGGACCTCTCAAAGTTCCATGGTGTAGATAAGGAACTTGGTTCTTCGATGAAGTCGGTTGGCGAAGTTATGGCTATAGGTCGTAACTTTGAGGAAGCCATCCAGAAGGGACTTCGTATGATTGGTCAAGGGATGCATGGTTATGTTGAGAATAAAGAGTTGAAGATAGCTGATATTGATGCAGCCTTGCGCGAGCCAACAGATAAGCGTATCTTTGTTATTTCTAAGGCTATGCACGATGCACAATATGATATCGATCGCATCCACGAACTCACAAAGATCGACAAGTGGTTCCTGCAGAAACTCAAGCACATCATCGATATCGATGAGCAACTCAAGAAACAGAATATTAATACGCTCGATAAAGAGCTTCTGCGCCAGGCAAAAGTATATGGATTTACCGACTTCCAGATTGCGCGTGCTATTGGACTCGAGGGCGAGTGTCGTAACATGCATGAGGCTTTGCTGTTGGTACGTAATCGTCGCAAGCAGTTTGGAATCCTGCCTGTAGTTAAGCAGATAGATACACTTGCTGCCGAATATCCTGCTCAGACCAACTATCTATATGTTACTTATAGTGGTGTAGCAAACGATATTCAGTTCGAGAACGATAAGAAGTCTATCATTGTTTTAGGCTCAGGTGCTTATCGCATAGGATCGTCAGTAGAGTTCGACTGGTGTGGCGTTCAGGCTCTTAATACAATTCGTAAAGAGGGCTGGCGTTCAGTAATGATTAACTATAATCCAGAGACAGTATCTACTGATTATGATATGTGTGATCGTCTTTATTTCGACGAACTCACCTTTGAACGTGTTCTCGATATTATCGATATGGAGCAACCTTATGGTGTGATTGTTTCTACTGGTGGTCAGATTCCAAACAATCTTGCCGTATATCTCGACGAGCAGCACGTCAACATCCTTGGTACCCAGGCTGTCGACATCGATGGGGCAGAGGATCGTGCTAAGTTCTCACAGATGCTAAATGAGATTGGTGTGAATCAGCCAGAGTGGAGTGCCCTTACTTCGATGGAGGATATTGATAACTTTGTAGACCGTGTAGGGTTCCCAGTGCTGGTTCGTCCTTCATATGTACTTTCTGGTGCAGCAATGAATGTTTGCTCTAACAAGGAAGAACTTGAGAAATTCCTCCAACTTGCCGCAAACGTATCAGAGGATCATCCTGTTGTAGTATCGAAGTTTATCGAGAATGCTAAGGAAATCGAGATGGATGCTGTGGCAAAAGATGGTGAGATAATGGCTTATGCCATCAGCGAACATATTGAGTTTGCCGGAGTTCACTCAGGCGATGCTACCATCCAGTTCCCTCCACAGAAACTGTACGTAGAGACTGTGCGTCGTATTAAACGTATCTCTCGCCAGATAGCTAAGGCCTTACATATCAACGGACCGTTCAATATTCAGTTCATGGCTCGCGATAATGATATTTTGGTCATCGAGTGTAACCTCCGCGCATCACGTTCTTTCCCATTCGTAAGCAAGGTTCTTAAGCTTAACCTTATCGATTTGGCAACCAAGGTGATGCTTGGTCTGCCTGTAGAAAAGCCCGAAAAGAACCTTTTTGATCTCGACTATGTTGGTATCAAGGCATCGCAGTTCTCATTCAATCGTCTGCAGAAGGCCGACCCTGTTCTTGGAGTTGATATGGCTTCTACAGGAGAGGTGGGATGTATTGGAGATAACACAGATACGGCACTGCTCAAGTCAATGCTTAGTGTTGGTCATCGCATTCCTAAGAAGACTGTACTCCTTTCAACAGGTTCTGCCAAGCAGAAGGCTGAAATGATAGATGCAGCCCGACAGCTGGTAGAAAATGGCTATGAGCTTTATGCTACAGGTGGTACTTCTAAGTATCTTACAGATAATGGAATCGCCAATACTTTAGTTTATTGGCCTTCAGAAGATGCTCAGCCTCAAGCTCTTGATTTGCTTCACGAGCATAAGATTGATATGGTAGTTAATATTCCAAAGAATCTTACTACACATGAACTTACAAATGGATATAAGATTCGTCGTGCAGCCATCGATTTAAATGTTCCGCTTATTACCAATAGCCGTTTGGCCAGTGCATTTATTCATGCATTCTGTACTGTTGGTATTGATGGAATCGGAATAAAATCATGGTCTGAATATCGTTAAAAATAGGCTTTTGGACCTCAAAATGCAAAAAAATGGTGTAATAATTTGGATATTTCAAATTATTGCACTATTTTTGCAACCATATAAAACGTTTTATTAAGAGCAATTACAAGCTTTAGTTATGGATGTAGCAGATACTCTTGAGGCCAAAATAAATCGCAGTGAGTATAAAATACTTATTGTTGACGATGTTGTGAGCAATGTTTTACTTCTTAAAATTTTGCTGACTAACGAGAAGTTCCAGGTTATTACGGCCAACAATGGTACAACATGTATTGAGCAGACAAAGAAGGAGCATCCCGATCTTATTCTGCTTGACGTGATGATGCCAGATATTAGTGGTTTTGATACTGCTGTTGTTCTTAAAAAGGATGAAGAAACAAAGGATATTCCTATCATATTTCTTACAGCATTGAACACACCGCAGGATTTGGTTCATGGATTCCAGGTTGGTGCTAGTGATTTCTTGACCAAACCTTTTAATAAGGAAGAACTTGTGATGCGTGTGATGCAGCAAATTTCGCTTGTTGCTGCAAAACGTATTATTGAGAAGCAGAATGCAGAGTTGCGTGCAACACTGAGTAATCGTGACAAGATGTACTCTGTTATTGCTCATGATTTGCGTTCGCCAATGGCAAGTATTCGCATGGTTCTTAATCTTGTTGTTGCCTCAGCTACTCCTGAAACTGTTGGCCCCGAACTCTATGAGCTGCTTGATAAGGCTAATCGCGAATCTGAGGAAGTTCACGATCTGCTTGACAATCTGCTCAAGTGGACTAAGAGTCAGACTGGCCGCCTCTCAGTTGTGATTCAGGATCTTGATCTTAACGATATTATTCCAGGCGTAGTTGAAATCTTTGAAATGATAGCTCAAACAAAGCATATCAAGCTTGATTTACAGCCATCTCCTCAGAGTCTTGTCGTTACTGCTGATAACGATATGCTTAAAACCGTTTTGCGTAATTTCCTTTCTAATGCCATTAAGTTCTCACCTGAGAATTCCAGCATTGAAATCAGAATGAATGCAGAAGGCGACTTTGCAAAAATCAGTGTTACCGACCATGGAGTTGGTATTGCTTCTGATCGTATCGGGTCTATCTTTAAGAAAGGTGATACCACCTATGGCACTGGTGGTGAAGAGGGATCTGGTCTTGGACTTCAACTCTGTCAGGATTTTGCTCGTAAGAATGGAGGCGATTGTTTTGTAGAATCTGTAGAAGGGCAGGGTAGTACCTTTAGTTTTACAGTACCACTAAAGAAATAATGAATACACCTATTTATATTATAGAAGAAACAAAGCTTCGCCGTAACCTCGCTTTAATCAGTGATGTTGCGGCGAAAGCCGATATAGAGATAATACTTGCTTTCAAAGCATTTGCACTTTGGAAGACTTTTCCTATTATTCGCGAGTATATAAACAGTACTACAGCCAGCTCTCTTAGCGAGGCTCGTTTAGCATTTGAAGAGTTTGGTGCTCCTGCACATACTTATTCGCCTGCATATACTCCCGATGAATTTCCGGAGATCGTAAAGTGCTCGTCGCATCTTACGTTTAATTCTCTTTCCCAGTATGAGCGATTTCATACTCAGGCCAAAGGTGTTTCTTTGGGCTTACGTGTAAATCCTGAATATTCTGAGGTTGGAACATTGTTATATAATCCCTGTGCTCCAGGAACCAGATTTGGTATCACGTCTGATAAATTACCCAATCAGTTTCCTGCTGACATTGAGGGTTTTCATTGTCATTGCCATTGTGAGAGTGGAGCTGATGTCTTCCAGCGCTCATTGGTTCATATAGAAGAAAAGTTCTCAAAATGGTTTCCGCAATTAAAGTGGATTAACTTCGGAGGAGGACATCTTATGACTCGTAAGGATTACGATGTAGAACTTCTTATTCGTTTGATGCAGGATTTTCATAAGCGTTATCCTTGGCTGAAGGTTATTCTTGAACCTGGTAGCGCTTTTGC
>ONAK01000019.1 GCA_900315765.1 uncultured Prevotella sp.
TGGATAAGACTCCTATCAAGGAACTCTTTACCAAGGAACCTGAATATGTTGCTGATGATGGTCAATTGACTCTTAATTTTATTTAGTGGACACTAGTGGTATTAGATATAAATGTGACAAATTTGATTTAAATTTGCGTCAAAAATAAGAAAAAGGAGAATGGAGTTGCCTACTTTTACAAGGAATTACATTAGTTAATTTGGCTGCCTCCAGCTCCACCATATTACGCCCTCTCGAGGTATCACCCTCGTGAGGGTTATTTCGTTTCTGAATTTGATCTCAATTTGCGTATAGGCGCACAATCGTTTGCGTATAGCCGAATAATCGTTTGCGTATAGGCAAACGATGGATTAGTAGGCTTTTTGTACCTAATCTCCTTACTCTTTGTACCTGATAACCTTATGTATTGTACCTTAAAACCTTAGGCACAAATCAAAAAGATTCTTCGTGGTCGTATTGTGGCATATAGCGAATCAGCTTGTGTATAGCTGCATGGGCCATCGCTTCATAGGCTCGCTCGCTGGGGTGCAGGTGGTCGCCGCTATCGTAGCCCTCGGCAAATGCTTTGGGATTGGTTACATGGCGCACGGCAGCATCGAAGTCGATACAACCATCGAAGATAGGCGATGTGCGCAGCCACTCATTAAACTCCTGGCGCATCTTCTCGCGATCCTCGTTGTATGTACGCCAACCGAAGATAGGCAATAGTGTGCCGCTCCATACTTTCAGTCCCATGGCCTTGGCTGGTTTCACGTAGATGTCTTCAATGCCATGTTCCATTTCTTCTACGGTAGGCAGGTCGCTCCACGGACGGAATGGGTTTACGTCGGTTCCTACGGGATGGATGATGTCGTTGATACCATGCTGAATAATAACATCGGTAGCACCTGCCACATTCATCTCGATAGGGAAGCGGGTGGATCCCTTTAAGCCGTATGCCTGATAGGTGATGCAGTCATACTGTCGCAGGATGCGTGTTCCGCTTACTGCGCGGCGTATGATGGCAGCATCCGATCCGAATGCCTGTAATGCCATATAGTCGGGCCATGACTGGGCTGTTATGGAGTCGCCGTAGCAGACTATCGAGTGATTATCGGCTGATGTCAGTATGTCGATAGTGTTTAAGAAGTAGAACCAGTTGGTGCTGCGACTCAGGTTCAGGGGTAATTCGTCGGCTTCGGCATAGTCGCCATAGGCATAGAATCCCTTTGATAGCGGACCGGTGATGAGTGTGCCGCTGTTCATCTGGGTGAAATCTGCCAGATAGAAGCTCACGTTGACGGTGTCGCCTCTATTCACGTTGTAGCTGATGGCATCGCTCTCTGTTTCTTTGCCTGGCATGATGGTAACGCGATTCTCGCCATCGAAGGTGATAGGCGTATGACCAACGAAGAGCTTTGAGAGTGTTACAGGCTCTGTGCCTGTGAGGTTTGAGAAACGGAAACGCAGCATGCTGCCGCTAAAGCACATACGGATAGGGTAGCGTAGTGTGAGGTCCTTGGCGTATGTTGCTTCACGGCGATTGGTGATAGAGGTAGCATTGCCCCAGCAAGCCACCCATTTGTTTTTATCAGTATGATTGTCCATAATGGTTTTTATTCTTCTCCTTCTGATGTACGAAGAATGATGGAAGTGGCACCTAAAGTAAACAGGGTTCCATCGCTGATGACGCGGCGCTCTTTTGGGGTGAGCTCTACATTATCAATAAAAGTACCCGTATTACTGTTGTTGTCTTTCAGAGTGTAACGCAGGCCGCCTTTCTTGTCGCGGCTAACGGTAATAGTACAATGATTCAGGTCTACACTGGGATCAACCGTCTCAAAGGAAGTATTGGCAGGATTTCCTTTCTGGTAGCGACCAATGATGTTGTCACCCATGCGTAGAGGAATGACCTGCTTGTAGTGGAATACGTTTTCGATCACAACGATAGAGCCGCAACCTTCTTCGTTGGCTTGTTCATCGGGATTCTCATCCTTCTGGCGCTCGCGGAGTTTGCTCACACCGATACGGATGCCAAACTCCTTACCGCAATCGGGGCACTTGAATACCAACGACTGACCTGCCTCGTATTTGGTCTCATCGAAGGTGATATACTGGTCGCACTTTGGGCAACGTACTCTTTTCATTCGCTCTTCTCGTTATATTTGTAAACCCAAGCTTCTTCTAATTCCTTTTCCTTAGAAACCTTCTGGAGTCTCTTGTATGCATCGGCCTGATTATCGAAATGTCCATATACTACTCGGGTTATGTTGTTATGAACATAGACTTCTGCTCCCTCATAGCCTCGCTTTGCCAGACGGCTGATGAAATCTTCGGCATTCTGCTTTGTAACCTGGCTTGCCAGCACAATGCAATAGCCCTCACGCTTAGCAGGCTTGATGGCAGACTTGGATGTTTCTGCAGGCTTAGCAGGCTTGATGGTGTCGAGTATGGCCTCCGAAGTCTTAGCAGTTGGCTTATGCACATCCTTGCGCTTAAAGTTGATGGTGCTGGTATTGGTATCCTTTGACGACATCATGCCGAATAGCAGCTGGTTGTTCAGATTGCTGATGGTGCGAGTCATCATCTCGGTCTGCCCGGTAGGCATGGCTACAAAGAATACGGCAAGCAGAATAGCTGCAACGGCAACAGAATTGCGAATCCACGAGAATTTGATGCGTACCACATCATCGTCGTTGTCGTCGTCTGCGGTGTCGATAGTCTCTTCTGCGTTGTCGGCGGTGTCCTCCATCAGATGCTTCATCGGATGCTCGAGCTTAACAATATTCGATGTTTCCTTGACGCTCTCCTTGGCAGGTTCTTCTGCAGCAGTTTCGGCACTAACCATCTGTAAGGTCTTCATCTCAAACGAATTCAGTCCGTACAGATCGGGTGACAATATGCCGGCCTCGCAAGGGGTGAACACATAGTTGCCATCCTCGTTCAGCTCTATTATACCTATATTATTAAGTTCGTATCTGCCTTCGTTCTGCAGATGCTGGGTTAGCTCGTTAACTTCGTCTTCTATTCGCTGAATGGCCTCTGGATAACTGATATCGTAAGCTTCGATATACGACTGGGCCAAAAGAGAATCATTAATCTTAAGTTGAGGGTTAAAACCTAACGTACGTAGAGGGGGGAGGAAAATGCCATCTTCCTCATCATATCGCGCTTCAACATGGTGCGCCATAAAGCCACCCAAATTGGGCACAATAACGCAATCGTTGTCGAGCAACAGTATCTCAATATGTCTTTCTAATTCAATCACGGGTGCAAAATTACATCAAAAAAACGAGATAAACAAATAAAAGAAACTTAAAATTGCGGTAAAATGAATTTTTTAGTGTACCTTTGCAGAAAAATTAAAGTTACTGATATGAATATTGCTATTGTTGGAACCGGTTATGTTGGATTAGTATCTGGTACTTGTTTCGCCGATACTGGCGCAAATGTAACTTGTGTTGACGTAGATGAGAAGAAGATTGAACGCCTTAAGAATGGCGAAATACCTATCTATGAACCTGGACTCGACGAGCTGGTTAAGAAGAATGTAGCAGCTGGTAGATTGAAGTTTACTACTGATCTTGCTTCTGTATTAGATGATGTTGAAATCGTTTTCTCGGCTGTAGGCACTCCTCCCGATGAGGATGGCTCGGCTGATTTGAAATATGTACTCCAGGTGGCTAAGACCATCGGAGAGAACCTGAAGAAGTATGTGGTGGTAGTTACCAAGAGCACGGTGCCTGTAGGAACGGCTAAAAAGGTGCGTAAGGCCATCGAGGATGAGTTGGAAAAACGTGGTGTTAACATCGAATTCGACGTTGCTTCTAACCCTGAGTTCTTGAAAGAGGGTAATGCTATTAAGGACTTTATGAGCCCCGACCGCGTAGTTGTAGGTGTGGAGAGCGAGAAAGCAAAGAAAACGCTGACGAAACTCTACAAGCCTTTCCTGATTAATAACTTCCGTGTGATATTCATGGATATTCCATCGGCCGAGATGACCAAATATGCGGCTAACTCGATGTTGGCCACACGTATCTCGTTTATGAATGATATCGCAAATCTCTGCGAGCGAGTTGGCGCCGATGTTAATATGGTTCGCGCAGGAATCGGCTCTGATACACGTATCGGCCGCAAATTCCTCTATGCTGGTTGTGGATATGGCGGTTCATGTTTCCCCAAGGATGTAAAGGCGCTTATCAAGACTGCCGATCAGAATGGCTATTCGATGGAAGTACTTAAAGCGGTTGAGCGTGTAAACGAGAAACAGAAGAGCGTGCTTTTCGAAAAGCTTGTCAAGGCTTATGGCAGTAAAGATGCCCTTAAGGGCAAGACAATTGCCATGTGGGGACTCTCGTTTAAGCCTGAGACCGACGATATGCGTGAGTCTACTGCCTTGGTCATGATCGATTTGCTGCTTGAGGCAGGCTGCAATGTTCGTGTTTACGATCCGATTGCCATGGACGAGTGTAAGCGCAGAATAGGCGATAAGGTTGTATATTGCCGCGATATGTATGATGTTGTGCTTGATGCAGACGCTTTGTTGCTGCTCACGGAATGGAAGGAATTCCGATTGCCGGGATGGGGTGTCATCAAGAAGGCCATGAAGCGTCCGTTGGTGATTGATGGACGAAATATCTTCGATATGGAGGAGCTGGAGGAAAACGGTTTCGAATATCATTGCATAGGTAAATGAAGAGATTATTGACGATATCATTATTGATGGGTGTTCTGGTGGCTTGCAATCAGAACAACTCATCGGTATTGCCTGAGAATAAAGAGGCAAAAACATTGTTGCAAGGCGTCTGGGTAGACCAGGAGAGTGGCGACATATCGTTCAAGGCAAAAGGCGATACCATCTATTTCTCGGATGCTACCAGTATGCCAACTTATTTCAGAATCTTTGAAGACTCGCTTTATCTTGGCTCAGGTACGTCGTATAGTATCGTTAAACAGACAGAGCATCTTTTCTGGTTCAAAAACCAGAATGGAGATCTGCTGAAATTAGAAAAAGGCGATGGAGAAGAAGCGGTGGTGAATGAGCATCCGGCTCCAAGCGTACTTACCTATACCCATCAGGTGAAAATCGACTCGGTGGTTACATATAACAGTAAGCGTTATCATTGGTATATTGCCATCAATCCAACCAAATACAAGGTTACAAAGCGCTCGTATAACGAAGATGGGCTTGAGGTGGAAAACGTTTATTATGACAATATCATGCATGTAAGCGTTTTCTTAGGGGCCGATAAGTTGTATTCAAGCGATTTCCATAAGCAGCAGTATAAAGGATTGGTTCCTGATGCGTTTCTTGACGAGGCAATATTTGCCAATATGGAGTATAGTCATGTGGATGCTCAGGGATTGCATTTTAAAGCCGTACTATGTATTCCTGACGGTGCGACAAGCTATGTGGTAGAGACGACCATCAGTTATACAGGAACAGCTTCGATGAAGTTGGCTGAATATTAATGCTTATTTCTCTTCCAGCCACGCATCGAGGAGCATGCGTGCTATTGATAATTTCTCGGGAATAGTAGGCAGGTTGTCGCGTTTGAACCAGCCTCCTTTGGCTATCTCGCTTTTCTGCAAATGAATGTCGCCTGATACGTAGTCGGCATTAAATCCTACCATTAGTCCACAAGGGTAGGGCCAGGGCTGCGAACCAAAATACCTAATGTTGCTGATTCTAACACCTGTCTCCTCGAATGCTTCGCGTGCTACTGCTTCTTCCAGTGTCTCGCCTGTTTCTACAAAACCTGCTACCAGACCATAGAAATCGGTACGGAAGTTTTTGGCACGAACCAGTAACACTTCATCGCCTTTATGTATCAGCACAATGACTGCTGTTGCTAACTGAGGCCATACCTCTTTACCGCACTCTGTACATTTCTTTGAAATCTCGGTATCCATTCTCATGGGGGCACCGCAGACACCACAGAACTTAGTGTTGGCATCCCAATAAAGTAGTTCGTGGCATTTGCCTGCCTTCTGATAGAGCGACTGCTCGAGTTTATAGTACGATTGGCGTAATCCGCACATCTCATAACGTGGATTATCGCAAATAGGGCTGTCGATTCTATATGTTTTTACCTCAATGCCGTCTAAGGGGGTAATGTTCATGACATTGGTCCATGGCTTTATTTCTGTAGGCGGCTCCTCTTCAAAAGGAATGGTATACCCTCCGTCGGGTGTCTTCTCTAACAATAGTTCTTCTTTGCAGAATACAAAATAATGCTGTTTCATTTTCCGAATAATTGTTTGCGGTCTCTTTCAAGAGCTGGTTTTACCCATGCCTCGGGCACGAATTTCCAGTTGTTGTTCTTTTGTGGGTCTATAGTGCCCAGGCGCTTGATCTCCTCAGTAAGATAGTGGCGCTGATCCAAATCGGTGTGGAACAGCACTCTGCTCTCAAGAGAGTCCTGCGGTATCCCTGCACCTCTTGTCAGCAGTTCGCCACCGCCATTGGCACGATAGCTGTTCATCACAACTTTATACCATTTCTTTTCGTCGAATGGTTCGCCGTTCGACATCTGCAGAATCTTTACCTTGTTACCGTCGGGCTGAGTGAGATCAACCACATAGTCGATGCCGCAAGCTGAGTCGAAATTGAATGTATAATACTGGAAACCAGTGCGTTGCTGGTCTTCCTTCGCATCGTCGTTGAGTCTGAGGGCATGGTCGTTTGGCGACGTCATGGTGTTGCACCACATGTCGTACGAGAATTCCAGATGTTTCCTGATTTCCTCGCCAGTCATTTTGAGCACAAACAGCAGATTCTCAAAGCGGTACAACTTGAACATGTCGGCCTGAGTAACCTCACCAGCCTCGATGGTAGTATCGAATGCCAATGGCGCATTGAATGAAATGTCGGCCTTTGAAATGCTCATCTGCAGATTGTGGATGAGGTCGGTAAATGCTGAATTGCCAAAGAAACTTTCTCGGGTATAAATCGGATGCTTAAAATAACCGATCTTGGTGTTTACGTAATCCTTCACCTTGTCAATTGCAGGCTGAAAGTCGGCGATCATCTGTTCGTCTACTTTCTCGTCGAGCACGCTTACAATATTGCCTTTAATCACTTTCTTTGTCAGCTCGTCTTTATGATAGGTAAGGGTGATTTCTGCTTCGGCTACATTGGCAACATAGCATGAGGGGTCAATACACAGCACGCGCTTACCCTCCTTGTTAGTAACCCACATGTTGTGAACCTGATGGTCGTGACCAAAGAAGATAATATCAAATCCAGGTACCTCTCGAGCCACAGCTTCTGTGGCGTTTTCTTCATACTCTGGTGTAACGATGCCACCGTCAAGCCCTGAATGGAACAGACCAAAGATAAGGTCGGGCTTTTCTACATCCTTCACGTATTTTATCCACTTCTTGGCACACGATGTCATATCTTCGAATTCCAGCCCCTTCCAGATTGATTTGTTCAGCCAGTGAGGAATAGCTGGGGTTATCATGCCTATTACCACTATCTTCACACCGTCCTTTTCGTGAACAGAGTAGGGCTTAATGCCTGTGTAGATGTGCTCTGGATGCGCCTCGGCGTTTTTATATTCTTCTTTTACGATGTTCGCACCCAACAGTGGGCAGCGAACCTCACGAATCCATTTGTCGTATACCTTATGTCCGGGTTCAATATCGTGATTACCTACGGTTTCTGCATCATACTTCATATAGTTTATAACCGATGCAGCCAGATTCTCGTCTTCTGGCATCACGTAGTTCGACCAATAGACACAAGGCTGGCCTTGCAGAATGTCGCCATTATCAATAAGCAGAAAATGGTCTTCGCCGTATTTCTCACGTTGTTTTTTGATATAGGTATTGGCTCTTGAAAGCGTACCTCTGATAGGTCTCTTCTCCATGAAATCATAAGGGAAGAAATGGCCATGCACATCGCTGGTTTCAACCACTTTTATCTTAACGGTCTTTGAGCTTTTAGCTTCTGCCATTGTTGCTGATAGCAGAAGGGATATCAGGAAAAAAACTGTCTTGTTCATTCTCTTTTAGTAATTTTGGCGCAAATTTACGTAATAATTTTGATTTGCACAAACTTTTGGTTGAATATTTTAAGTGTTGCTTGGCACATTTTTTGCAGGTCTATTTAAAAAATAGGAGGATTTGATTATGGCATTTATCGATTATTACAAGATTCTAGGTGTAGATAAGACTATACCGCAGAAAGATGTAAAAAAGGCTTATCTTAAACGAGCCAAGCAGTTTCATCCTGATTTACATCCCGACGATCCTAAGGCGCAGGCTAAGTTCCAGGCACTTCAGGAGGCCTACGATGTTATTGGCGATCCGCAGAAACGAGCCAAGTACGATCAGTATGGCGAAAAGTGGCGTGAGGCAGAGCAGTTCCAAGGCTTTGGAGGTGGAGGCCAGGGCGGTGGTAATCCGTTTGGTGGTTTCGACTTTAGTAATTTTCAGGGAGGTGGATTCTCGTCTTTCTTCGAAGACCTTTTTGGACGTAAAGGACAGCAAGGTGGAGGCTTTGGCGGATTCCAAGGCTTTAACACTCGCCAGGCCAGAACGCATAGTGGCGAGATGAATGCAAACGTGACAATAGATCTTTACACGGCGATGCTTGGCGGTGAGGTGATTGTTACGCTGTCGAATGGACAAAAGCTGAAACTTAAGATTAAACCGGAAACCCAGCCAGGCACCAAGGTTAGGCTGCGCGGAAAAGGATACGATAGAGGTGATGGGACCTTTGGCGATCTCATCATTACCTATCAAGTAAAACTTCCGACAAATCTGACTGAGCGTCAGAAGGACTTGTTACGCCAGATGCTTCAATAGAAACTCCTCTGCGCGGGTCAGGTCCTCTGGGGTGTCAATGCCAACGGTTTCGATGTCGGTAAGACCTACGCGGATACGATAACCATTTTGTAACCATCGAAGTTGCTCAAGACTCTCTGCTTTTTCCAGACTGCTCATGGGCAACTTTGTTACTTCTGCCAATACTTCGCGGCGGTATGCGTAAATACCAAGATGTTTCAGGAAAGGATATTCGCCAAACCAACTGTCGCGCTCTTTTCCTCTGATATATGGGATTACGCTACGACTAAAATAGAGGGCAAATCCGCGATTGTCGGTTACAATCTTAGGTGAGTTGGGGTTTTCTATGGCTTCGATTGATTCGAAAGGCTTTCCCAATGTACCAATCTGAGTCTCAGGGGCATCAAAAAGGTGCATAAGTGTCTCTATCTGCGATGGCTGGATAAAGGGCTCGTCTCCCTGAACGTTGATGATTACATCTGCATCCAAAAAAATCTTCTCTGCTGCTTCCTCAATACGGTCGGTGCCACTCTTGTGGTCGGCACGTGTCATCACAGCCTTGCCTCCAAATGCTGTCACGGCATTGTATATGCGCTCATCGTCTGTTGCCACATATACATCGTTGAGCACGCTTTTCACCTGCTCGTACACTCTCTGAATTACTGTCTTTCCGCCTAATATTGCAAGCGGCTTGCCCGGATATCTTGTTGAAGCATAACGGGCAGGAATAATAGCCATAAACTTCATAATGGGTGCAAAGGTAAATAAAAAAACTGATGAAAACGCAAAAACTTATAAAATAATACGAAGGAATTTGCGAACCTCAATATTTTTATTTAAATTTGCACACATAAAAATAGGAATATAGCTCAAATGAATATAAATAGACTTTCGATTATAGCAATATCATTGTTTCTGTCATTTACGGCAGAAGCACAGAAAATCACTCTTGGTTCGGCAACTACTAAGGATGGTGGCGAATATCAAGGGGAAATGTTGATGGGGAAACCAAATGGTAAGGGTAAGGCTGTCTACAAGAACGGCAACTGGTACGAGGGTGAATACGTAAAAGGTAAGCGCCAGGGCTATGGCACATACTCTTTCTTTGATGGTGAGAAGTACGAGGGAGAGTGGTTCCAGGATCAACAACATGGTAAGGGTACCTATTATTTCCAGAATAATAACCGATATGATGGCCTTTGGTTCCGTGATTACCAGCAGGGGCATGGCATCATGTATTATTATAATGGTGATAAGTATGATGGCGAGTGGAAACTCGACAAACGCTCGGGATATGGTATCTATACCTTTGCAAGCGGTGCTTACTACAAGGGATACTGGCTTAATGACAAGAAAAACGGTAAGGGCATCTACGATTGGGGTGATGGCTCAATATACGATGGCGACTGGAAAGAGAATATGCGTTCTGGCAAAGGAACTTTCAAGTATGCCGGCGGTGATGTCTATATCGGTCCCTGGGTAGACGATGAGATGAATGGCCGAGGCATTTATAAGTTCCAGAACGGCGATGTGTATGAGGGTGATTACGTTAAAGGTGAGCGTACAGGTTCTGGTATCTTCAAGTATGCCAATGGTGACAAGTATACAGGTCAGTTCTCAAAGGGAGACAAGCAGGGACAAGGCACATTCGTGTGGAGCAATGGTGATACCTATGTAGGCCAGTGGAAGGCCGACAAGCAAGAGGGGCGCGGTAAGCTGACAAAGAAAAGTGGGGATACCGTCGAAGGTACCTTCAAGGCTGGTCAGCCTAATGGAGAGTGTGTCGTGCGTTTTGCCGATGGTTCTAAATTCAAGGGAACCTTTAAAAATGGCCGTCGTAATGGTACGGCTGTTGAGGAAGATAAGGACGGTAATCGTTTTGAGGGTAATTATCAAGACGATGTACGCGATGGCAACTTTGTTGAGAAAGATAGAAACGGTAAGGTTACCGCTCAGGGTACATATACCCGAGGTCACCGCCAGACAAAATAAAAAAAACTTTTAAATCATTCCGATTATGATAATTGATACTATTGAGAATCTTGGCAACTATGTAGCACTAAATCCGTTGTTTGCCGATGTTATTGAGTTTTTGAAGAATAATGATCTCCGAACGATGAAAGAGGGAAAATATCCTATTAAGGATAAAAATCTTTTTCTGAGTGTTCAGGTTGCTAAGCAGCGTACCAAGGAATCTGCATTCATCGAGACTCATATTGAGATGGTTGATATCCAAATTCCTATTTCCTGTGCAGAGACCTACGGCTATTCTCCTCTATGCGATCTGCCGGAGTTTGAGTATGATGCCGAAATAGACATGACAAAGTATGGCGACACTAAGCCACAGACCTATGTGACTGTTAAACCAGGTCAGTTCGTCATCTTCTTCCCACAAGATGGGCATGCGCCTTGCATTATCGATGAGCAGGAAATCAAGAAGGTAATTTTTAAAGTTAAAGCATAAAAAACTATGGAAACAAAGAAAAAACAATCCCCCGAGCATATCGGGTTAGTGCGTAATGACTCATGGCTTGAGCCTTTCGAGGCTGCAATTCGCGGACGTCACGACCATGCTGTGTGGAAAATTAATCAGTTGACAAAGAATGGAAAAAAGAAACTTACCGACTTCGCGTCGGGTCACCTCTATTTCGGACTTCATAAATTGTCAAAGGGATGGGTGTTCCGCGAGTGGGCTCCTAATGCCACAGACATCTATCTGATTGGCGACTTCAACAACTGGCAGGAGAACGAGAAGTATCGCTGCAAGCGCATTGAGGGTACAGGCAACTGGGAACTGAAGCTCTCAGAGAAAGCTATAAAGCATGGCGACCTTTACAAGATGAAGGTGAAGTGGAATGGGGGAGAAGGTGAACGTATTCCCGCCTGGTGCCGTCGCGTGGTTCAGGACGACAATACAAAAATATTCTCTGCTCAGGTATGGAATCCTGAGAAACCCTATGTGTGGAAGAAGAAAAGCTTCAAGCCTTCTAAGTCACCATTGCTCATTTATGAGTGCCATGTAGGTATGGGACAGGACGCTGAGAAGGTGGGCACTTACAAGGAATTTACCGAGAATGTGCTGCCGCGCGTCAAGGAGGATGGCTATAATGCCATTCAGGTTATGGCCATCCAAGAGCATCCTTACTATGGCTCGTTCGGATACCATGTGTCTTCGTTCTTTGCTCCAAGTTCACGCTTCGGCACGCCTGAGGATCTGAAGGAGATGATTGATACAGCACACAAGATGGGAATTGCTGTCATCATGGATATCGTCCACTCGCATGCCGTAAAAAATGAGGTCGAAGGTCTGGGCAATCTGGCTGGCGATCCCAATCAGTTCTTCTATCCAGGTGATAGGCATGAGCATCCAGCATGGGACTCGCTCTGTTTCGACTATGGTAAAGATGAGGTGTTGCACTTCTTGTTGTCTAACTGCCGCTATTGGCTGGACGAGTTCCACTTCGATGGCTTCCGCTTCGACGGTGTTACTTCAATGCTGTACTACTCTCATGGACTGGGTGAGGCATTCGGAGGATATGGTGACTACTTCAATGGGCATGAAGACGATAATGCCATCTGCTATCTGACATTGGCAAACTACCTTATTCATGAGGAGAACCCCAATGCTATCACCATCGCCGAGGAGGTTTCGGGTATGCCTGGTCTTGCAGCAAAATTCGAGGATGGCGGATACGGTTTCGACTATCGTATGGCCATGAACATTCCTGATTATTGGATTAAGACTATTAAGGAGGTTCGTGATGAAAACATCAACGTATGCTCTATATTCTGGGAGGTAAAGAATCGTCGCCCTGACGAAAAGACAATCTCGTATTGCGAGAGTCACGACCAGGCACTTGTTGGTGATAAGACTATCATTTTCCGTCTGATTGATGCCGATATGTATTGGCACTTTGCTAAAAAGGATGTTAACGATATTGTCCAGCGTGGTATCGCTCTGCATAAGATGATTCGTCTGGTTACCTTAGGAGCCATTAATGGTGGCTATCTGAACTTTATGGGTAACGAGTTTGGACATCCGGAATGGATTGACTTCCCTCGTGAGGGTAATGGCTGGAGTTATAAGTATGCACGCCGTCAATGGAACCTTGTAGACAACAAGGATCTGTGTTATCATTGGCTGGGGGATTTCGATCGTGAAATGCTTAAGACCATCAAGACTGTACGTAATTTCCAAGACAAGCCTGTGGTTGAAATATGGCATGACGATGGTGATCAGGTACTCTGTTTCATGCGTGGTGATTTAGTGTTTGTATTCAACTTCTCACCCACACGTAGTTATACCGATTACGGTTTCTTGGTTCCAACAGGTTCGTATAAGGTAATGCTTAATACCGACTCGAAGGACTTTGGTGGAAACGGATTTGCCGACGACACCGTTACTCACTTCACCAATTTTGATCCTCTTTATATCAAAGACCATAAGGAGTGGCTCAAACTCTATATACCGGCACGTTCTGCCGTAGTATTGAAGAAAATCTGAAATGGGATATAATAATTATCGGAAAAAACAACGTAATAATGATAGCGCAATGACCATCTGTGTGGTGTGCGCTATCGTTTTTGTTCTCTTCACTTGGTGCTGGGTATTCTACTTCCAGAGTGATTTACTGACTATGGCGCAGCATGTGCTTAGTAATGGGCTTACCCATTATAACCGTTTAGTTGGTGCCATCGTTATTACAGTCACTCTCTTGTTTATCCAGAATCTGGTTCATAAGTTCACCCATCTGAACAAAAGTTTCTATTCTCTTACCTTCTTTCCGTCGATGTTGCTGTTGGGTTTGCTTACTAATATCTCACCCGACCCAGAAGGAGGTATCAATCATGGGTTTTCTGGTTGGCTGGCCATACTTGTATTAATAGTATGGGGGGGAGTGTCGTACGTATCGTCCAAGTTGCAAGAACTCGATGAGGATGTTAATCCAAATATCTTCTCGCGTTCCATGTGGGTGAACCTGCTTTTACTGGTCTTCCAGATGATGATTACCTCTGGCATAGCCAATACCGATGCCGTGTTCCATTACCGTATGCGTGTTGAGCGTTGTTTGCTTGATGGAGATATTGAGGGAGCGCTTAAAGCTGGTAAGAAGTCTCTCGAATGTGATGAGACACTTGTTATGCTCCGCATGCAGGCTTTGGCTCGAAAAGATGCTCTGGGAGAGCAGCTTTTTGAATATAAGGTGTGTGGCAGCAGCAAGACCATTTTGCCCACCAACGATAGTATTCCTACCTTGTTGTTATATCCGGTAGATAGTATCTACAAGTTTTTAGGTGCTGTTCCTGCCTACAGAATGGAACCAATGCATTATCTCAAGTTGGTTCAGCGTAAGGATTCTGTGCCACGCAAGGTGGTGCCCGATTTCCTGTTGTCTGGCTATCTGATAGATAAGGATCTTGACAAATTTGTATGTGAGCTAAGAAAGCATTACTCTTTAAATGATAGTCTCCCGAAGCACTATCGTGAGGCTATGGTGCTTTATGCCCATCTGCGCTCACGGCCTGTGGCTGTTTATCACAATACCGTGATGGATGAAGACTACGATAATTTCCGCGAACTGCGCAACATGTATCCAGACAAGAGAGAGCAGAAGGGCAAGATGATGGAAGAATATTTTGGTACCTATTGGTATTATTATTGGTATGAATAAGGTATAGAAGAAAGCCTCCCGATTGTTTGTCGAGAGGCTTCCTTTTCTTTGGTTATTTGTATAGATAGCGTTTGATACTCTTTTTAGGAGTCTTTTCAAACTCTTCTTCATGTATTTCGATTTCTGATATCTTTTCGTATGCAGGAATCAGCTCGTTCAGGCCATTGCGATTTTGCTCCATGATGTTCTTAAGGTCTTCCTCTGAGAATCCCATGTTCTTGGCTTCATCCATATCAGGATGAACTAAAGCCACGAGCTTGTTGTCGCGCTGCACTACGATACTCTCAATCACCATTGTCATAGAGTTCAACTTATCCTCGATTTCTTCAGGATAGATGTTTTGTCCATTAGGACCGAGCAGCATGTTCTTTGAACGTCCATTGATGAATACGTTACCATCGGCATCCATTGTTCCAAGGTCGCCTGTGTGATACCAGCCGTCTCGGTCAATCGTTTCTGCAGTAGCCTCTGGATTTTTATAGTAGCCCAGCATTACATTCGGACCTTTGGTAAGAATCTCGCCAGGTATGCGCTTTGGATCGGGTGATACAATCTTTACTTCCTGGTGCAAAGCTGCACGACCGCAAGAACCTGGTGCAAATGTATGCCAGTCGCGATAGCAGATGATAGGGGCGCACTCTGTAGCACCATAGCCTACGGTGTAGGGGAAATCTATGCGTTTCAGGAAACGCTCTACCTCCTGATTAAGCGCAGCACCACCTATGATTACCTCGTACATGTTGCCGCCAAAGGCTTTGAGTACTTCTTGGCATATCATCTCGCGTACCTTTTTCGAGATAACAGGCATCTGGAGCAGCAGGCGCATACGGTTGTTCTGTATCTTTGGGAAAACCTTCTTGCGGATGATCTTCTCGATGATAAGTGGTACAGCAATAACTATTCTTGGCCTGATTTCTGCCAAAGCCTGAGCGATGATTGCTGGCGATGGAACTCGGTTCAGATAGTATACATGGCATCCGTGTAGGAACTCAAATATGAACTCGAATGCCATGCCGTACATATGGGCCATTGGCAACATAGATATAACTTTGTCGCCGGCCTTTATAATATCACCCAGCACACTCATGGCAAAGTCGTAATTCGACCACAGAGCGCGGTAGGGTAGCATAACACCCTTTGAGAATCCTGTTGTTCCGCTGGTGTAGTTTATAACAGCCAGCTCCTCAGGGCTTTGCTCTATGTAATAACTAACGTGTTCCTTGCGGAAGTATTTGGGGAATTTCTTGCCGTACAATTCATTCAAATGCTCGCGAGCATAAGTAAGTTTGTCGGTACGTGATACCATCAGCGAGTAGTCAGGGTTGTTAATAATACCCTCAAGTGTAGGCATGGCCTGGGGATCGATAATTGTAGCCACATGATCTCCCACAAAGAGTAGTCTTGCCTCAGAGTGGTTGACAATGTTGTGCACTTGTTCTGCGTTGAACTCATGCAGTATGGGCACGGCAATTGCACCGTAGGTAAGTGTGGCAAGGAAAGCCACTGCCCATTGTGATGAATTGCGTCCACAGAGTGCGATTTTGTCGCCTTTCTGTATACCGCTGTTTTCGAAAAGGATATGCAACTTTTCGATTTTTCTGGCTACGTCATGAAACTGCAGCGTCTGACCCTTAAAATCGGTAAGGGCATCGCGATCCCAATTGTCAATGATACTTTTCTGTATCAGAGCGTTAAAACTAGGTATATGTTCCATAAGCTATCAGTTATTCTTATATAGGTAGCGTTTTATACTCTTTTTGGGTGTCTTGGCAAATTCCTCTTCTTGGATTTCAATTGCCGAGATACGACTATATACGGGCAGAATGTTGTTTAGTTCCTGGCGATTCTGCTCCATAATGTTTTCCAGTTCTTCGCGGGTAAAGCTCACCACCTCGTCTTTGTCGGGGTGTACCAGAGCTACCAGTTTGTCGCCACGCTGAATAATCAGACTCTCTGATACCATTGCCATGGTGTTCAGCTTGTCTTCTATCTCCTCAGGATATACGTTCTGTCCATTGGCTCCAAGAAGCATGTTTTTCAGGCGTCCGCGAATAAATATATGTCCATCGGCCGACATGGTTGCTAAGTCGCCAGTATGATACCATCCGTCGGCATCCAATACCTCGCGGGTAGCTTCTTCGTTCATGTAGTATCCTGTCATTACGTTGGTTCCTCTGGCAACAATTTCTCCGGCAATGTTCTGCGGGTCAGCACTTAGAATCTTCACCTCCATGCGGTCGACAGGTGTTCCGCATGAGCCTGCTGCAAAGTCGTGATAGTCGCTGAATGATATTAGCGGAGCACACTCCGTGGTACCATAGCCTACTGTTATCGGGAATCCAATTGACAACAGGAACTCTTCTACCTCTTTCGATAGTGGAGCACCGCCTACGATAACCTCATACAGGTTGCCGCCAAAGGCTTTGTATACCTCTTTACATATACTTGCTTTTACCTTTTTGCTAACTATAGGCATAGCCAGCAACAGGCGCATACGGTTGTCTTGTATCTTTGGGAATACTTTTTTGCGTATTATTTTCTCAATAATCAGCGGAACGGTAATGATTACTGATGGTTTTACTGTAGCAAACGCCTCGGCTATGATTGCGGGACTTGGCAGGCGGGTTAGGAAGAACAGATGGCATCCATTGCAGAATCCAAAAAGGAATTCTACTGCCATTCCGTACATGTGTGCCATAGGCAGAATGCTAAGCATATTGTCGCCGGCTTTTACGTTTCTACCAAGAATGCGTAAGCAGAACTCAACGTTGCTCCAGATTGTGCGGTAGGGTAGCATGACGCCTTTTGAGAATCCTGTTGTACCGCTGGTATAATTAATCATCGACAGCTCTTCGGCGTTGTCTACGTGATATTTCACATGCTGCGCTCTAAACGCTTTTGGGTATTTGCTGCCAAACATCATATTAAGATGTTCGCGCGCGTAAGTAATTTTCTCAGATCGCGAAATAAAGAGCGAGAAATCGGGCAGGTTAATAATTGCCTCAAGTGCTGGCATCGCTTCGGGATCGATTGTTTTTACCGCAAAATCTCCTATGAACAAGAGTTTGGAGCCTGAGTGATTAACTATATTCTGAATCTGCTCACCATTAAACTCATGTAGAATAGGCACAGCTACGGCTCCGTAGGTAAGTGTAGCAAGGAAGGTTACTGCCCAATGTGCAGAGTTACGACCGCATATCGCTATCTTATCACCCTTAACCACACCGCTGTTTTCAAATAATATATGTATTTTTTCGATTTTGCGTGCAACGTCGTGATACTGGAGCGTTATGCCCTGATAGTCAGTAAGAGCATCTTGGTCCCAGTTTTTCACTATGGCTTCCTGAATTAAAGCATTAAAACTGCTAAATTTTTCCATTAAAACTGCACAAATTTTGAAATTTTGTGCAAAGGTAATGCATTTTTTGCACACTACCAAATGTTTTTGTGCAATTTTTCAAAAAATTATTCGTATCTCATCGATTTCGCAGGATGTATGTGTGAAATCAAGTAGCTTGGTGCTATAAGCACAAATACACATATCAAAAGTGTGGCAATATTTATCATTGCAATAATGGGCAGATTCAACTCCATTGGAGCTTCGCTCACATAGTATGTCTGTGGGTCGAGTGCTATCAGGCCTGTATGTTGCTGTAGCAGTACTATGCCAATGCCTACTATGTTTCCCCAGAATAATCCTTGGCCTATGATAAACACAGAGAACCATAGGAAAGTGTGACGAATAGTCTTGTTTCTGGCGCCTAAGGCCTTCAGTATTCCTATCATTTGAGTGCGCTCCAGTATGATAATCAGCAGTCCGCTAATCATAGTGAATCCCGCTACGCATACCATCAGCGCAAGTATTATCCACACGTTAATGTCAAGCAGCTCCAACCAAGAGAATACCTGGGGATACAGTTCGTATATGGTTTCAGTTGTCAGCGAGTTTCCTTGCTCGTCGGTAGAGCGGTTCACATGATCAATAAATGTGTTTGCAGTAATGTCAAGATGTTCAAAGTCCTTCACCAGAACCTCAATGCCTGTAGCCTGATTATCTGTCCATCCATTTAGCTTATTGGCGGTATACAGGTCTGTGAAACAAAGTGTCTCGTCAAAGCGCGTCATGTTAGTCTGGTATATGCCAGCTATGGTGAATCTGCGGGTGCGCACATCTTCGTTGTCAATAAAGTAGCCAAACACTTTGTCTCCAGCTTTTAGTCGCATCTTGTCGGCTATCATCTTGGATATCAGTATCTTATAGCGGCTGGCTGAATCGCTGAATTCTGGTATTGAACCTTCTGTGAGATGTTTGCTCAGGAATGTTGTGTCGTATTCGGCTGCTATGCCTTTAAATGCAACACCGAGAAAGTCTTCGTCTGTTTTTAGTATTCCTTGCGTCATACTGAATCGCTCGGCATGGGCCACGCCATGAAGGTGGCTGATAACTTTCATCAGGCTGTCATTGGCACAAATGGGGTGGGGATCGCTACCACCGTAGTTCATAATATTGTGAACTTGTATGTGACTGCCAAAGCCGACAACCTTGTCGCGGATGGTGTGCTTGAATCCCAGGACCACACTTACCGTTACTATCATAACTGCAAGACCGATAGCCACTCCAATGGTAGCTATACGAATAGCCGGGCGACTAACTTTTCGTTTGTCGCCCTTATCACTATAAATCTTCTTAGCTATGTATAATGGAAAATTCACTCTTCGTCAACTCTTCCTGGATATGCTTCAAGCGCTTTGCGCAATACAACCAAAGCGCGTTCCAAGTCTTCCTTTTTCAGCACGTAGGCTATACGTACCTGATTGATACCTGCGCCTGGCGTGGTGTAGAAACCTGCTGCAGGAGCCATCATTACAGTCTCACCTTCGTACTCAAACTCCGAGAGGCACCAACGGCAGAACTTTTCTGCGTCGTCTACTGGCAGTTTGGCAACTGTGTAGAATGCACCCATGGGTATTGGCGAATAGACTCCAGGAATGCGATTCAGTCCGTCGATAAGGCATTTACGGCGCTCTACATATTCATCATAAACGTCGCGATAATAATCCTCTGGAGCATCCAGCGATGCCTCAGCAACGATTTGTCCAATCAATGGGGGAGAGAGGCGGGCCTGACAAAATTTCATCACAGCCTTGCGCACCTCGGCATTCTTGGTTATCAGAGCGCCAATACGGATTCCGCACTCGCTGTATCGTTTTGATACGGAGTCGATAAGAATCACGTTCTGCTCGATGCCTTCCAAGTGGCAGGCTGAGATATATGGCGAGCCTGTATAGATATACTCACGATAAACCTCGTCGGAGAACAGATACAAATCGTACTTCTTTACCAGGTCGCGAATCTGATTCATCTCGCGACGTGTATACAAGTAGCCCGTTGGATTATTAGGGTTACATATCATAATAGCGCGTGTACGCTCGTTGATGAGTTCTTCAAATTTCTCTACTTTAGGCAGACTGAATCCCTCCTCGATAGTAGTTGCGATTGTGCGAATCTTGGCACCAGCCGAAATCGCGAATGCCATATAGTTTGCATAAGCAGGCTCGGGCACTATAATCTCATCGCCTGGGTTCAGACAGCTCAGGAATGCAAATAGTACAGCCTCACTACCACCGCTGGTAATGATAATATCGTCGGCAGTTACATTAATATTGTATTTCGCGTAATAGTCTACCAGTTTTTCGCGATAGCTCTGGTAACCCTGTGAGGGTGAATACTCCAGGATTTTGCGGTCTATCTGCTTAAGTGCATCGAGTCCAACTTGTGGGGTTGGCAGGTCTGGCTGACCGATGTTCAGGTGGTAAACCTTTGTACCTCTTTTCTTTGCGGCTACTGCAAGCGGAGCGAGTTTTCTGATAGGCGACTCGGGCATCTCCAGTCCGCGAACTGATATCTCAGGCATCTTTCTATTTAACTAATTAACTATTTACTATTTTACAATTTGCGGTGCAAAGGTACTAAATTATTTTTAAAACTTGCTTTTTTTCGATTTATTTGTTTACTTTTGCACCAAAATTTTAGCAAACGATGAATTTCGAGGAATTATTAGAAACGCGCGATGTCAGGAAAACCACTAAAGTACGTCTTCCTTACGGCTACTTTTACAAGCGGTTGATAGATGGAAAGTACTCGAACTTTGTGGAGTTTCACGATGAGGTTGCCGATCATGTTGCCTTTAGCAATTGTGTTCGCACCGAGGCTGCCGATATGGAAAAGATTGGCAACAAGCATCAGTTGCACTTTGTTCCAAACGAGGGTGATGGCGGCGTTTATGCTATTGCCGTTGAGGTGGGCAATTTTGTCACTTTCGAACAACTTCTTAATGAGAATCCTGCAATTATTGCCCGCGAAACATTTGCTGCCGATACGCTGCGTGATCTGGTTGAGCTCACCGAGTTGCTAAACGAAAAGAACGTCTTTCATGTATGTTTCGCTCCGTGCAATGTGCTTGCCCGCAAGAATGATTCAAGTGTACGACTTCTGTGTCATGGCTCATTCTATGCTAAGCTTGATCAGGAGACTCTTTACGATGGTCTTGAAGACTATGTGGCCCCAGAAGTTCTGGCTGGAGGAGAGATTACAGCCCGTGCCGATGTTTATTCGTTGGCAAAGTTTGTTGGTTGGCTGTATCATTCGGCAGGCCTGCCTCTTGAGTGGCGTCATGTTATTGCTCGTGCTACAGCCGAAGACCCGGAACGCCGCTATGCTACGGTAAAGGATTTCTATCATGCACTTGTGAACTATAAGAACATGCGCCGCACGGCTCTTGTAGGCTTTGCTGCTATCGCCATAGCTCTGGCTATCGTCGGCGGCTATTTCTATATGCTGCCACAGCCAGAACAAGTGGAGTATGTTAAAGCCGTTGAGGAGCCTATACCCGATGATATGCTCGACGAGGAGAATCTGCTTTACGGTCTTGGTGCCGATGCTGACTCTGCTACCATCGCTAATATCGTAGCTAAGCAGATGCGCATGAAGGATTCGCTAACCATAGATGAAAAGGAGATGAAAGCCTACCAGGCAAAAGCTGAGCAGATATTCCGCAAACAGTTTACCAAGGAGGCCGATCGCATCCTCTCTAAGGTATATAACAACAAGCAGATGAACCTTAGCGAGAAGGATTTCATGGCTCGCAGTCGTTCTATGACCGAGGAACTGGCTAAAGTTGAGGAGAAACTTGCCAAAGAGGCCAACTTGGGTAATGAGCGCTCGCAGCGTGTAGCCAGCGAGATTATCGACCAGCTTACCACCAAGAAGATGGAAGCACTCGACAAAGATTATTTAGGTATAAAAAAGAATAAAACAGAAAAGAAATGAGAAGCAGATCAGCAATGTGGTTTGAATGCAAGATCCGTTACGAGAAGGTGATGGAAGATGGCTTGCAGAAGAAAGTTAATGAGAATTATGTAGTAGACGCACTCAGCTTTAGCGAGGCCGAGACTCGTATCACAGAGGAGATGTCAGCATATATCAGCGGAGAATTTGAAGTGGCAGATATCAAGAAGGCTGCCTACAAAGAGGTTTTCTTTACCGACGATAACATCGCCGACAAGTGGTATAAGGCAAAGCTGCAGTTCATTACTATCGACGAGAAGACTGAGAAAGAAAAGCGCTCAAATATAATTTATCTTGTTCAGGCTGGTTCAATGAACGGAGCTATGAAGAACATCGACGAGGTGATGGGTGGCACTATGATTGATTATGTTGTCGCATCAGTTGCCGAGACAACTCTGATGGATGTTTTCGAGTACGGTAAGACTAACGATAAGCCTGAATACGAGCAGCAGTAATCATGGATTACGACGTTAAATCCCATCTGCATGAGGTTATAGACCATTTGCCACAGGGTGTTCGCCTTGTGGCTATCTCTAAGTATCACCCCAACGAGTATATCGAGGCTGCTTACGAAGAGGGACAGCGTGTTTTTGGCGAGAGTCATGAGCAGGAGCTGCGATTGAAACATCAGTCGCTTCCGGCTGATATCGAGTGGCATTTCATTGGCCATTTGCAAACCAACAAGGTTAAGTATATCGCTCCATATGTGTCGATGATAGAGGCTGTTGACTCGCTCAAGCTTCTTCGGGAGATTAATAAGCAGGCCGAGAAGTGTGGCCGGGTAATAAAAGTACTGCTCGAGTTGCATATTGCCGAAGAGTCTACTAAGTATGGTCTTTCGCTCGATGCTTGTCGCGAGTTGTTAGCTTCAGGCGAATGGCGCGATATGAAGCATATTCAGATTTGCGGATTGATGATGATGGCATCGTTTGTTGACGATACCGAACAGATCCGGCGCGAGATGACTATTGCCCGCGATTTCTTTGATGAGGTTAAAGGCAAGTACTTCGCTGATGATGATGCATTCTGCGAGCGCTCGTGGGGTATGAGTGATGATTATCCCATTGCTCTCGAAACGGGTTCCACTATGATTCGCGTAGGTACTAAGATTTTTGGTCCCCGCGTTTATTGAAATAATATTGTCCGCGCTTGCGTGTTATCTTGCCGAAGTTAATGGCGTGAGTAGGGCAGTAATGATAACAAGCCAGACATGATGTGCACCGTCCGTTGTGATTCCACACGGGCGGTGTTCCTGTTATATTATCTACAGGACACATTTTCGCACATTTGCCGCATTTGATGCAAGCATCTGCATCAACAGTAAACTTCTTGTCGTGCACCATTCTCGCGTTGAAGTAAGCTCCAATCACATACGAATATAGTCGGGGAGTGCTTCCTTTCTCTAATTCTTCTATGCCTTCCTTGCGATCACGTAAACAGGCTATAATATGTGGCAGTCGCTCCTCTGCTGCAGCTATCTTTTGTTGTTCTTTGTCTTCTGTATCAGTATACATAAAGGGCAGGCATACATACGATTCTGGCATGATGACGCTGAACATCGTCGAGGCTTTGAGGCCAATGGCTTTTAAATCCTTGTTCAAGATAGTCATAGCCTCTCCCATGTCGTCTCCACAAGTAGTAAGCGCCCAGCAATAAAGGTTATAGGGTGATGGGTGTCGGGTGATTGATAATTGTTTGATGAACTCGCGTACTATTCTTGGCGGCTGCCAACCGTGGGTGGGGAAACAGAAACCTACAGTTTCTTCAGGCTGAATCGTAAACTCGTATCGGTTCTCGCGAATAAGGTCGGGTATAAACAGCAGCTCCTCGCCGATGCCTGCTGCTATTTCCTTTGCCACAAATCTTGTATTACCTGTGCCGCTAAAATAGAAAATCATATCTTGTGTTGATTATAGAAAAAACTTCTGAAATTCGCTCTCAAAGTTGGGTGTTAGTATATTGTTCCCGATAGCCTCGCGTATCTCGTCGAGGGTCCAGAATCGTCCGCCGTCCAGTTCTTCAGCCGAGGGTGTTATGGGGCCGTCGTAGGTAGTGCGATGTACATAAACCAGCTCTTTTTCACGCTTGCTTTCGAATACATATTTCCCCACACGTTCAGGCTTGAACGCTGTGATACCTAATTCTTCGCGAACCTCACGTACAAGAGCCTGTTCCGGTTCCTCGCCATAGTCAATATGTCCGCCTACGCTTGTGTCCCACTTGCCAGGTTGTATATCCTTCCAGTCAGGTCTGCGTTGCAGATATACCTCGCCTTTGCTGTTAAATACATGCAGATGCACCACTGGGTGCAGCAGTTTCGATCCGCTATGGCATTCGCCGCGTGTTGCCGATCCGATGACACACCCTTTCTCATCCACTATAGGGAATTTCTCTAAACTATTATCTTTCATAACGTTCGCAAAAGTACTAATAATTATGAAACCAGCCAAAAATATCGCTAAAAATGTATTAATTCGTGTGAATTCGTGTGGTTCGTATCTTATTTTTAGTATTTTTGCAACCGAAATGAGAAAGTGGTTTGTCATAGTCATGATGTGTTGTTGTGCTTGCGCTAAGGCGCAGGAGGAGAGAGGCTTGTTGATGCCTGATACTACTTTCTCGTTGCCGCCGCTCACTTATCGCGGCACCATCGCCACCTATCCCTATTTAGGCAGCATGTTTACTAGCTTAGGCAACTGGGAGCTTCATCCAGGACTGAACGCCTCGCTTTCTGCTTCGGCTATCTTTGGATTAGGTGGGAACTCGGGGAGTGGTTTTGCCAATAGTATGGCGGTTATGTATGCTGGGCAGATTATGCCGAAGCTTTCTTTTTCTATCGGAGGCTATTCTTCGTTCCTGGATTGGGGGCGGCATCAGATGAAAGATGCAGGACTGACTGCGATGTTGAATTACCGCATAGATGAGCATTGGGAGGCTGCCGTTTTTGCACAGAAGTCAATGATGCAACCTAATATGCCACTACACCAAATGTGGTGGTTAGGGACCGACTTTGGCGACAAGATAGGCGCATCTATCAAGTATAACATCAATCCTAACTTTAGCGTACAGTTTAGTGTATGGGATGAAAAATTAAAGGCTCGCCATTTTTAGCGAGCCTTTATTATTGAGTTTCTTAAATTCTTTAGAATGGAATTCTGTAACCAAGAGTGATGGTGAAGTAGCTGTTCTTGGAATCACCCTCCTTGAAAGCCTTTGTCAGACCCCAGTTGTAGCGAGCATCGAGAACAACGTTTGAGAACTCGTATGACAGACCTACAGGAATGCTCAGAGCGAACCCCTTAACATCATCAAGCTTTACGTCATCCAGCTTCTTCTGAACATTGAATCCTGGCTGAAC
This sequence comes from uncultured Prevotella sp., assembly GCA_900315765.1. GTDB lineage: Bacteria > Bacteroidota > Bacteroidia > Bacteroidales > Bacteroidaceae > Prevotella. The sequence goes on from ONAK01000019.1 coordinate 25,151, forward strand.
ACCAGCTTTGATAGCCAGACCCTTAACGATGTAATAGTTAGCCAGAATAGGAATGTTGATATAATCAAGCTTCATAGTCACCTTATCATTGCCAACAATATCAATCTTGGCACCCTGCATAGAGTAGAGTACACCAGCGCTGAGGCCAAAGTTCTCGGCAACACCATATTCAAACTCCAATCCAGCAGCAAGACCTACACGCATCTTTGTGTTGTCAGCCTTTGTCATAGTAGCAAGATTGATACCTGCCATTGGCTTAATAGAAGCCTGACCTACTTCGTTCTGTGCTTTTGCACTTACGGCTGCTACCATCATGATAGCGATAATCATTAGTTTTTTCATAATTAATTGTCTTTAAAAGTTAATTAATAGAATTGTCTTTGTTAAATTGTTTTTGCAAATATAAGGAGATTTTTAATTCGTGATACTTTTTTTAGCGGAAAAATGTAATTATTTAACATTTATTTACTGTAATAGCGGAAAAATTCCTAAATTATTTGCAATTTAGGCTATTTTGCACTAACTTTGCACACGAAAAAGAAAGCAAAAAGATCATGTCAAAGCGATATTTTGTTACTCTTAGCTACGACGGCACTAACTATCATGGATGGCAGGTGCAGCCTAATGGTATATCGGTTCAGGGCGAACTGCAACGTGTGCTGTCCACTCTGTTGAGGCAGGAGATAGCGATTACCGGGGCAGGACGAACCGATGCTGGTGTGCATGCACGAGTGATGGTGGCGCATTTTGATTTCGATGGCGAGGTAGACTGTAAGCAGTTGGCCTACAAGATGAACCGCATGCTGCCAAAGGATATCGCAGTAAGCAAGGTAGAGGAGGTTGCTCCTGATATGCATGCACGATTCTCGGCTACCGAGCGCACATACCATTATTATATACACACGCGTAAGGATCCGTTTAAGCGCCACTATTCGTGCGAGATTCATTATCCGCTGGATTTTGAGGCGATGAACCGTGCCGGACGGATACTGATGGAGTACGAAGACTTCGGCGCTTTCTGTAAGGCTCACTCTGATGTAAAGACCACTTTGTGCCACGTTACTCGTGCAGAGTGGATTCAGACAGGCGAGACGGATTGGTATTTTGTGATATCGGCCAATCGCTTCCTGCGTAACATGGTTCGTGCTGTAGTGGGTACTCTTATTGATGTGGGGCGTGGACGACTGACTGAGGATGGTCTGCGTGCTGTGATAGAAGGTAAGCGTCGTAGCGATGCTGGCGAGTCTATGCCGGGAAATGCTTTGTTCCTTGAGGATGTGAAATATTAGTTTTTGGGATAATATATTATGTGGTTAATTTTAGCATTTATGTCGGCGGCCTTGTTGGGTTGCTATGATTCTTTGAAGAAACATGCCCTTAGGGGTAATGCCGTTATACCAGTATTGTTTCTAAATACCTTGTTTTCGAGCATCATCTTCCTGCCGTTCATTATTCTGAGTGGTACTACCGATGTGCTGGATGGTGGTTTGTTCCATGTTTCCAGTGGCGGTTGGGAGGTGCATAAATACATACTTCTTAAGTCGCTCATCGTGCTGTCGAGCTGGATTCTGGGCTACTTTGGCATGAAGCACTTGCCGCTTACGATTGTTGGTCCTATTAATGCTACGCGCCCTGTGATGACGCTGGTAGGAGCGCTGCTGGTGTTTGGCGAGCGCCTGAACCATTGGCAATGGATAGGTGTGCTGTTGGCTATAGCCTCGTTTCTGTTGCTGAGTCGTAGTGGCAAGAAAGAGGGTATCGACTTTAAGCACGACCATTGGATATATATGATTGTGGGTGCTGCAATGCTTGGTGCTGTTAGCGGATTGTACGACAAGTTTCTGATGGCCCCAGTAGAGAGTGGGGGTGTAGGTCTCGACCGCATGATGGTGCAGTCGTGGTATAATATCTACCAATGTTTTATGATGGGTGCCATGCTGTGGCTGTTGTGGTGGCCTAAGCACGAACAGACAACGCCGTTCCATTGGTCGTGGTCTATTGTGGGCGTTAGTGTATTCCTGTCAACAGCCGATTTTCTTTATTTCTATTCGCTCAGCCTGCCAGAGGCGATGATATCTATTGTGTCGATGATTCGTCGTGGTAGTGTGATTGTTAGCTTTATGTTCGGTGCCATGTTCTTCCGCGAGAAGAATCTCAAGGCCAAAGCCTTCGATCTCGCCCTCGTACTACTTGGAATGGTATTCCTCTATATTGGCAGCCGATAGTTTTTTTGGCACGGATTAACACGGCTTTTTATAAAAAAGACACGGCCTTAGTTGTAATGCTAAAGCCGTGTTTTTAAATTTTAATTTAAGTCGCGTTAATCCGTGCCTAATGTTTTTTCTCTTTGCGTTTGCGCTTCTTGGTTGAGAAGAGGTCGCGGAGGCCGTTGAAGTCTTTCTTCATGATGAGGCCGATGCCTTGGGTGTTGAGGCTCGACTTTGTGAAGTAGCGATCGTTAGTCTGGTTATACACCTTGAGAGCCAGATTACCGTTGGGGTAGAGTAGATACTGCACATCGAAGTCGCCAATAAACGATGGGTTGGCGTGGGTGGCGTTGTCGCGATAGCCGAACTGTCCGTTGATGAGCAGACGGTTGTTCAGCATGCGCCCGTTGATGATTCCCTCGTATTCTGCATTATGCCAGCCCTCGTTTCCTGTAGAGATGTTGGCGCCGAAGTTCCAGTTGTCGTTCTTGATAAACTGGTTGATGAGTGTGTTTATCTGCGATGACAACGTTCCTGAGAGGAAACTCTGCATGGCTAGGGTAGTCTGGTCGGTACGCTCGTTGGTGCCGCTGTTATTGGCGCCCTGATTGTAGAATCGTCCGATGGCAAGCAGATAGACTACCTGTTGGTTCATCTCCTGCTGACCGTTGATGATAGAGCGCACCATCTGCTGCTCGTCGGCATTAACGGTTGGCATTTCGAGGTCGAAGTCAACCTGAGGCTGTGCCGGCTGTCCTCCGATGTTCATCAGACAGTTTACGCGGATGGTGTTGTTGGTAAACGAGTTTCCGATGTTAAGGTCGCTCAGGCTCACGCCGCTAACGGTGTATACGGCTTGCAGATTGAGTGCGGCCTGATATGGATCGCCACCAAAGACGATGGTTCCGCCGCGATTGAATGTGAAGTTCTTCTTGATAATGTTTTGTATGGTAATGCCGTAGGTGCCGTGGTCTACGGTATATGTGCCGAACATATTAAACGAGCCCTTGTTGTGGAACGATGCTCGCAGGGCGCCGTTGCCGTAGAGGGTGATGTAATCCTTAGTGTTTTCGTCCATGAGTAGCTTGATGGCTGCCGATGGATTGGCGTTAATCAGAAAATTGATGTAGATATCAGTATCGTCGGCTCTTGCGCTAGCAGGGCTAGTCGTGCTAGCCGAACTAGCCTGGCCAGCATCGCTGGCCTCCCAGGTGATGAACTCCTGGTTGCTGATAGCATCGGGGCTGGCGGCGTTATACACGAATACCGTGCCGGGCTGGGGGGTAACATTACAGTTGATGATAACATCGTTGCCATGACCGCTGATAGATACATCGCCCGAGGCATAAACCGTGCCATAGAAGGTTGACTCGCCGAAATCGTTGAAATCGTAGGCCAGCAGGTTGTCGGCCCTCACAAACAGGTCGTAGCTCAGATTGGTAAGGTGTTCGTGGTGAATACCACCTGAGAGGATGCCTTCGTTGCCCAATGCATCGACAATCCGCATGTTGTGAAGTTCGATTTCATCGGGAATCATTACCACGGTATCTTTTACCAGCTTGTAGGTGGTGTTCAGCGGCGTAACCGTTGCTTCGCCATCCACTACCAGCTGTCCTGTAAGGTTGATGTTGTCGAGCGTACCAGACAGGCGCGCCAATCCCTCACCTCTGCCTGTAATGCTGCTCAGGAAACTGCTGGTGAAGTTGTGCATGAACTCTATGCTGGTTCCATCGGCCTCGATGGCAAGGTCGATAGTATTATGTACAGGCGATACAAAGCCGTTGATGCGAGTCTGCGCCTCTGGCCCGTCGTCGGCCACGGCATGAATGTCTATCTGCTCAGCCTCATGGTTCCAGTTGGCCTTAGCATGCAGCACGCCCATGCGACCACGTTCAAACTTGAATTCATCGACAATCAGGTCGGCATTTGCCTTGAATCCATCGAATAGCGATGAGGCCTTGGCCTTGCCAGTAGCCTTGCCGCTGAACTCTACGCTGTGGAAGTTCACCAGGTCGAGGATATAGCCCACTTCCACCTCGCTCAGGTCAACGGTTAGCGAGTCGGACTCGTTCTTTGATGCGATTCCATCGACGATGATGTGCTGCTTTCCGTGCTGAACCGAGAAATGGTCAACCAGTAGGAATTTGTCGCTATAGAGCACGTCTGACGGTTCTACGTCCCAGCCTTCGCCGCGCAGAATGATGTGCGAAGGCATGATGCGCAGATGGGCCTCGGGCTTGTTGGCCACGTTGTGATAAAGCTGCAAGATGGTGTTAAGTTGTCCGCTCATGCGCTCTGCATCATCGTGGTTGTCCCATATCAGCGACGTTGTGAGGTTATTGTTGGCAGCATGGGCTGATAGTCCCAGGTCCAGATGCTGTCCGTTGTCCATCTGCTTCTCTATGCTTACGTTGCAGCGTAAGGTGTCGGCAGGCGATGAAATATTGATGAATCCATCGCTATACCACGATCCGTTGTAGGCAAACGATGGCAGGGCGCCATTCAGATACAGCTCGTTGGTAAAGTCGTTCACACGGGCTTGGATGTTTAGTGGCTGGTTTATCTGCAGGTTTACGCCCAGCAGACGGTTCAGCCAGTCGCTCTTGCTCACCATCAGGCGCAGTATAAAGTTATTGTTGGTCTTGGTGCTGGTAGTAGGCAGTCCGGGCAGAGTGGGGAGCTTTGACTTTACCAGGTTGGTTAACGATGCAGCCAGCGTGCTGTAGTCAAACTGCCCTTTAAGTTCTGCATCGGCAAAGTCGCTTTTTACCGAAAGATAATGTATGCCGTTCTCGCTGCCTGTGGTAATGTTGAGGTTGTCCAAACTGTAAGCCGGATGCTCGTCGGTAGCCGAAAGATGGAAGTGGCTCAGGCGGATATTACCCTGGGCATCGTTCAGGTTGCGCGCTGCCAAATCTGCCTCCAGTATTCCGCTAAGTGCAGCCTCTCCCCACTTGTCGGTAAGGTGTAATGCTGATGGAACTATCTTGGAAATTGTAACTTGTAACTTAATGTTATTCAGTTTGTTACTGCTTGTATGTTCATCTGATAGTGTAGCTTCTATCTGCGCCTCCAAATGCGGGTCGTTGATGTCCAGATTGGTGGTGATGACGCCATTGTTGTAGCCGCCGATGAGCGCCAGATTGTGATAGGTGTAACCCTTGTAGTCGAGCTGGCTTATCAGTCCTTCGGCGTTCACATCTGGCTTCTGACCCTCGTGCAGCTTTCCGTTCAACTTGAGGGCTGTGGTAAGTTTGCCCAGGTTGTTGTCGCCCAGAATCTTCTGCAGGTTCAGACTGTTGATGTCAACGGTTCCACCGAATGTCTGGTCGGCAGTCAAGTTCATGTCAACCTTTGCATCGCCTGCGCCTGTGTGGATATCGGTTTGTAGCGCACCTGCGCCCTGTTTGTCACGATGGCAAGCGCCTTGTATCTGTATGTCGCCAAGGGTGGTGAGTTGCGATGGAATCTGTGGAAATACCTTTGCCAACAGGTTCAGGTAACCCTCGGACGCAGCCAGACGGTTGAGTTGCAGATTCCATGATGGGCGCTGCTGCCAATGACTTATCCAGCCGCTGGCGTTCAGGTCGAGCTCATGCCCAGCCGACGATACCAATAGGCTGGGAATGTTTAGCTCGGAATCGGAGCCCCTAAAGCTGGTAGCGATGAAAATAGGGTTGTTTAAATCCTTTAGCTTAGGAGCGAAACAACTTAATTCTGAGGGCGTTATGTGTGTGTTAGAAATCTTTCCGTAGTAATCGAGCGAGCCTTTCTGCAGTCCGCTGTCGGTTAGCTGATAGCTGGCGCGAAGGCTGTCGATCTGTACGCGCGACTGGGGCAGTTCTACCAACAGATCCTCCAGTTGCGAGTGCTTCCTACCAGCTGCCAGATAGAACTTGATGCGCTTTACGGTTAGTCCGCTCTGCTCCTTAAACTCCAGGCGCTTTACGTTTACGTTCAGTGAGTCGTCGGTAAGCGCACGCAGGTTGATGTGTGCGCTCAGTCCCTGAACCTTCAGGTGCTGCGGATTGAAAACGCCGCTGGTGCGCGTTTGGTCAAACTGGTCGTAAGTAAGACTTGAGCGGCGTATAATCAGCGAGTTTATGCGCAGGTCGAGTGGGGTGTGGCTGGTGGTGTCTTTCGAAGCCAGCGAGTCGAGCGCAAACTGGAAGTTGGGCTTACTCTCGGCATCAGCCTTATATAATAGGAAATGTGCACCAAAGAGCTGAGCCGATGAAATGGATATTTTCCCGTCCAGCAGCGGCAGCAGTTCCAGGCGTACCGACAGTCGGCCCACCCGCAGCATCTCCTTCTGCTGCTGGTCCAGTATCTTCACATCGTCGATGATGATACGACTAAAGAGTCCCAGATCTACCCGTCCTACGCTTACCTCGGTGCCGAGTTTATCTGAAATAGCCCCTGCAATCTTGCCTCCGATGAAGCGCTGTGCCTGGGGTATATATGATAAGGTCATGAGTGCCACATTAAGCAATATGACCCCCCAAATAGTCCAACTAATTAAACGTTTAAGTAACTTCACGAGGCAAAATTACGACAATTTGTCCGGATTTGGGCATTTTTTTTCCATTATTTGTAGTTATGTGGCATTTTTTTAGTAATTTTGCACTCGATTCGTGCAACTATTCTATAAATTTCTGATATAAATGGCAAATGTGATTAAGTTACGCAAAGGCTTAGACATTACCCTTGAGGGCAAGGCCGAGGAGAAGAAAATCCAACTAAAATCAAACGGCAAGTTTGCGCTTGTACCCGATGATTTCGAGGGTGTAACTCCAAAGGTTGTTGTCAAGGAGGGCGATAAGGTCAAGGCCGGGGATGCTCTGTTTGTTAACAAGCAGTATCCTGAGATTAAGTTTGCCTCGCCAGTAAGCGGTACAGTCCGCGAGGTGGTGCGTGGTGAACGTAGAAAAGTGCTCTGCGTGCGTGTAGATGCCGACGAGAAGCAGGAGTTCGTTGACTTCGGCAAGAAGGATGTCGGCACGCTAACGGGCGAGCAAGTTATTAACGCATTGTTGGAAGCTGGTATCTTCGGATACATCAACCAGTTGCCTTATGCTGTGTCTACCAATCCAAGTGTGCAGCCTAAGGCAATTTTTGTATCTGCTCTGCGCGACAAGCCTCTGGCCTGCAACTTCGAGTACGAGGTAGCCGGACAGGAGCAGGACTTCCAGAGACCTACGTTGGAGTAGGTGTAGGCTCAAAGCTTGAGAATGTTAAAGATGCTGAGGTTACCGTGTTCGACGGCAAGTGCCCAGCAGGTAACGTAGGCGTACAGGTTAACAACATCGACCCTGTGAACAAGGGCCAGGTGGTTTGGACTATCGGCGATCCTACTGTAGTGCTGTTCATCGGCCGCCTGTTCAATACTGGTAAGGTTGACCTGCGCCGTACCGTAGCTCTGTGTGGTAGCGAGGTTAAGAACCCTGCCTGCGTTGATATGCTGGTAGGCGAGGAGCTCTCTACTCTGCTTAGCAACAGCTACGATGCACAGAAGAGCGTTCGTATTATCAATGGTAACGTGCTTACAGGCCGCCCAACTACTAAGGACGGATTCCTTGGTGCCCACACCCGCAGCTACTTCTCATGGCTGTGTGGCAAGAAGAAGTATGCTCTTGATGCCCGCGTAAAGGGTGGCGAGCGCCACATGATTATGAGTGGTGAGTACGATAAGGTGTTGCCTATGGACATCTACGGCGAGTACCTCATCAAGGCTATCATTGCTGGCGATATCGACCGTCAGGAGGCTCTGGGTATCTACGAGGTAAGTCCTGAGGATTTTGCTCTCGCAGAGTTCGTGGATAGCTCTAAGCTGGAGTTGCAACGCATTGTACGTGAGGGACTTAATATATTACGTAAAGAAAACGCATAACGACAATGAAAGCATTACGAAATTATCTCAATAAGATAAAGCCGAACTTTGAGGATGGTGGCAAGCTTCATGCCTTCCGCTCTGTGTTCGACGGCTTTGAGACCTTCCTTTATGTGCCTAACGACACAGCGAAGGCTGGAGGCGTGAATATTCACGATTCCATCGACTCGAAGCGCATTATGAGTATGGTGGTTATCGCCCTGATGCCTGCCATGCTGTTTGGTATGTATAACATCGGCTATCAGAACTATCTAGCAGCAGGAACACTCGCCGGCGCAAGCTTCTTCGAGCTGTTTGCTTACGGTTTCCTGGCTGTTCTGCCAAAGATTCTGGTTAGCTACATCGTAGGTCTGGGCATCGAGTTTGCCTGGGCACAGTGGAAGGGTGAGGAAATCCAGGAGGGTTACCTCGTTTCTGGTATCATCATTCCTCTGATTATTCCTATCGGCTGCCCACTGTGGATGCTGGCTCTGGCCTGCGCATTCTCAGTAATCTTCTGTAAGGAGATATTCGGTGGTACAGGTATGAACATCTTCAACCCAGCTGTTGCAGCACGTATGTTCCTGTTCTTCGCTTATCCTTCGAAGATGACTGGCGATACCGTTTGGGTGGCTCAGAACTCTATCTTCGGTCTGGGTAACGACCTGCCCGATGGATTCACAGCTGCTACACCACTCGGTCAGCTGGCTCAGAACATCACTCCCGATGCTTCTATCATGGATATGGCCCTCGGATTCATCCCTGGTTCTATCGGCGAGACCAGCCTCGTTGCCATCGCCATCGGTGCTGCTATCCTGCTGTGGACAGGAATCGCCTCTTGGCGCACCATGATCAGCGTATTCGTTGGTGGTATCGCACTTGCAGTACTCTTCGAGCAGACTGGTCAGGGCATGACATGGTGGCATCACCTCGTTATGGGTGGTTTTGCATTCGGTGCTGTGTTTATGGCTACCGACCCTGTTACATCGTGCCGTACCGCTACCGGACAGTACATCTACGGATTCCTGATTGGTGCTATGGCCATCATCATCCGCGTGCTCAATGCTGGTTATCCTGAGGGTATGATGCTCGCCATCTTCTTTGGTAACATGTTTGCTCCTACTATCGACCACTTCGTTGTGGAGCGCAATATCTCTAACCGTTTAAAGAGAGGAGGTCGCAAATGAAACTGAATACAAACTCTAACGCGTACATTATTATATATAGCGCGGTCATGGTGGTTATCGTAGCCTTCCTGCTGGCATTTGTCTATCAGGCTCTGAAGCCTATGCAGGATGCTAACGTAGCTCTCGATGTTAAGAAACAGATTCTCTACTCGCTCAACATCCGCAATCTGGATGGTGCCGAGGCCGAGGCAAAGTATGCCGAGGTGGTAAAGAACGAGGAAGAGCAGGACGGACAGATGACCTATGCTTGCCAGATTGATGGTAAGGATATCTATGTTGTAAGCCTTAAGGGAATGGGTCTCTGGGGCGGCATCAGCGGTTATATTGCTATCGACCCCGATGGTAAGGTTTACGGTGCCTACTTCAACCACGAAGGTGAGACCGCTGGTCTGGGTGCTGAAATCAAGGACTCTCAGGCTTGGCAGGAGAAGTTCATCGGCAAGCAGATCTGGGACGAGAGCGGCAATGTAGTACTCTCTGTTGTTAAGAAGGTTGAGAACCCCGCTACTCAGGTTGACTGTGTAACTGGTGCAACCCTTACTTCAAATGGTGTTGACGCCATGCTGAAGGACGGCCTGAAGATTGTTAAACCAAATGCAGTGGAGGAATAAAACTATGGCATTATTCAGTAAACAAAATAAGGAGGTTTTTACAAACCCATTAAACGTCGACCATCCTATTCTCGGTCAGGTTCTGGGCATCTGCTCGGCATTGGCTGTTACATCGCAGCTTAAGCCTGCCATCGTAATGGGTCTCGCCGTTACTGTGATTACCGCTTTCTCTAACGTAATCATCTCTATCATCCGCAACACTATCCCTAACCGCATTCGTATTGTGGTTCAGCTGGTGGTTGTGGCTGCGCTGGTTACTATCGTTAGCCAGATTCTGAAGGCTTTCGCTTACGATGTGAGCGTACAGCTGAGTGTATATGTTGGACTGATTATCACCAACTGTATCCTGATGGGTCGCCTCGAGGCGTTCGCCATGCAGAACAAGCCTTGGCCTTCGTTCCTCGATGGCGTAGGTAACGGTCTTGGCTACGCTATGATTCTGGTCATCGTGGGTGCTGTTCGCGAGTTGCTGGGCCGCGGCTCTCTGCTGGGCTTCCAGATTATCCCCGATGCCTGCTACGACTTCGGTTACGTGAACAACGGTATGATGACGATGCCTGCTATGGCGCTGATTCTCGTGGGATGTGTGATTTGGGTTCATCGTGCTTACTTTTATAAGGAGAAATAAGATATGGAACATATAATTAGTTTATTATTCCGTTCGATCTTTGTCGACAATATGATCTTCGCTTTCTTCCTCGGCATGTGCTCTTATCTGGCTGTGTCGAAGACTGTGAAGACTTCGCTCGGACTCGGTCTCGCCGTGACCTTCGTGCTCACCGTTACCGTGCCCGTCAACTATCTGTTGCAGACTAAGGTGCTGGGCCCCGACTGTCTGGTTGAGGGTGTAGACCTTAGCTACCTCAGCTTCATTCTCTTCATCGCTGTTATCGCTGGTATGGTGCAGCTGGTTGAGATGACAGTAGAGAAGTATTCTCCATCGCTCTATGCAGCGCTGGGTATCTTCCTGCCTCTGATTGCCGTAAACTGCGCTATCATGGGTGCTTCGCTGTTCATGCAGCAGCGCATCCTGATGGATCCAAGCAATTCGCAGGCCATCACCTCTGTATGGGATGCCATCGTTTATGGCTTCGGTTCTGGTATCGGTTGGGCTCTGGCCATCGTTGCTATGGGTGCCATCCGCGAGAAGATGCAGTATAGCGATGTGCCCAAGCCTCTGCAGGGCCTTGGCATCGTGTTTATCACCGTGGGCTTGATGGCTATGGCGATGATGTGTTTCTCAGGCTTGAATATATAATAATAAAACACAGAGATACAGAGGTACAGAGTTTCTGCTTTTGTTTGTACCCCTGATAAAAAAGAACTTTGTATCTCTGTGACTCTGTGTTGAGATAAAAAAGATGATTATGGCACAGTTTATAGCATATAGTATTGGAGTTTTCCTCCTGGTAATCATCCTGCTGGTGATTATCCTGTTGGTGGCTAAGAAGTATCTCAGCCCCAGCGGCAATGTGAATATTACAGTTAACGGCGACAAGGTGCTCAACGTACCACAGGGCAACAACCTGATGGCTACGCTGAACGAGAACGGCATCTTCCTGCCCTCAGCCTGTGGTGGTAAGGCCAGCTGCGGACAATGTAAGGTGCAGGTGCTCGAGGGCGGCGGCGAGATTCTCGACTCAGAGAAGCCACACTTCACCCGCAAGCAGATTAAGGACCATTGGCGCCTGGGTTGCCAGTGCAAGGTTAAGGGCGACCTGAAGATTCATGTAGATGAGTCGATCCTCGGCGTTAAGGAGTACGAGTGTACCGTTATCTCTAACAAGAACGTGGCTACCTTTATCAAGGAGTTCAAGGTGCAGCTGCCTGCTGGCGAGCACATGGACTTCCTGCCTGGTTCGTACGCTCAGATCAAGATTCCTAAGTTCGATTGCATCGACTACGATAAGGATATCGACAAGAGCCTGATTGGCGACGAGTATCTGCCTGCATGGGAGAAGTTCGGACTGTTCCCACTCAAGTGTAAGAACCCCGAGGACACCATCCGTGCCTACTCAATGGCCAACTATCCTGCCGAGGGTGATGTGTTTATGCTCACCGTGCGTATCGCCACACCTCCATTCAAGCCCGATCGCAGCGGCTTCATGGATGTGAACCCTGGTATCGCTTCATCTTACATCTTCTCGCTGAAACCAGGCGACAAGGTAATCATGAGCGGTCCTTTCGGCGACTTCCACCCACACTTCGACTCGAAGAAGGAGATGATTTGGGTTGGTGGTGGTGCCGGTATGGCTCCTCTGCGCGCTCAGATCATGCACATGACCAAGACGCTGCACACCACCGATCGCGAGATGCACTACTTCTATGGAGCCCGCGCTCTGAACGAGGTGTTCTATCTCGACGACTTCCTGGGCCTGGAGAAGGAGTACCCCAACTTCCACTTCCACCTGGCACTCGACCGTCCAGACCCTGCAGCCGATGCAGCTGGCGTAAAGTACACTCCAGGATTTGTTCACAACGTGATGTTCGAGACCTATCTGAAGGACCACGATGCTCCCGAGGATATCGAGTACTACATGTGTGGTCCTGGCCCCATGTCGAAGGCCGTTGTGGGCATGCTCGACTCTCTCGGCGTAGATCCCGAGTCAATCATGTACGATAACTTCGGCGGATAAACCGTTATCCCCCGTAAACAATAAACAAAAGGTGCAGCAACCGTTGGTGGTTACTGCACTTTCTTTTTTAAGACGTTTGAGGCGCCTTTTTACGCTCTTGACTTTAGAACAATGTATAGTTTACAAATAAAATCATTTGGTTTTATAAGATTTTGGGCTAAAAGATTTGCATTTATTAGAAACTCTTCGTATTTTTGCAGAAACAGATCGTCAGGTTTCATTTTTCAGTTGTAAGAATATGAATGAGGAGGTTAACAAAATTATTGAGGTTATGGTTCAGCAGATTATGAACCATGTGCCAGATTATGGAGATTTTTCACCTATCCTTGAGTTTTTCGTTAATCCTGATTCAAGGACCAGCAAGTTTGTGGGGAAATATGGCCTGAAGGTATACAAAATGCCCAAGGATATCGTAGCTGACCCTAGAATACGCTACATTGAGGCTGCAGCATATATTCCGTCTGGAATATACAAGTCTGACTGTACCGTTGCTTCAGGCACCAAGGACGAGATTATCGCCACCATGCAGACACCAGAATTTGCGGAAAAACTCCAAGAAACCTTCCTGCAGTTAGCAGAACTCTTCGAACATTACGATTAGCCAATCAACGATATCGCGGTTCTTTGCCCCCCCCCTTATTTTTTTAATACAAACATTAATTCTTAATTATCTCAGGTATGAAAAAAAGTATTGTTTTGCTTATTACGGTTCTATATAGTATTGGAGCCTTTCCTCAAACTACCCTTAATGATATTCTGAAGGGGTGCATTTTCGGCTCAGTAGAAAATGATAAAATAGAGCATTTTAAGTATATAAATTCACATGGTGAGAAAGCAACCTGTTCTATTGACGATATGGCTGCACTTTTACGAAAAGATGTTGTTGCTTACTATGGGTTGGGGGATAAATACAATACTGAGCTTAAAATTAAGACTTTCAAGCAAACGGATGATTATAATGACACTTTTGAAACATTGATGGAGGAATACAACTATTTTACTCAAGGAAAAGGATATGTAATGTATAACCTTCGATATAATAGTGATTATGATACGGCAAAGCGTTGCTTTTTATTCAAAGTAGGTTTTGATGATATGTATAGATATTCAAAGCCTGGCTATTTGTGTTTTGGAGGCGGTCTGTCGTTAACTTATCCGTCAGCATATTTGTCAAGAACAAGACAAGAATCTCAATATGCGACTAATGGCATTTACAATTATAACATTCTCAAAACGACTATAATTCCAGAGGTTACGGCATTGAAAATTGAGAATGAAATGGAAAATCCATATTGTAATGCTCGTCTATTAATTATTTTCAAACTTACAACTACTTCACAAGAGAAAAAGCAAGTCGCAAATTATCTTATACCCCAAAACTTTGTTATTGGTAAAGCAATTGGAGCATATATTGTTAATGAGAAAACTGGAGAGGTTTATGCCGATATGTCAAGTGCATTTGTACAAAAGCCCAAGCCTGCTTCTCAACGTAAAAAATAAAAAAACTGCCTCCTAATTTTTATAAGATGACATTAGAATTGATTTCCTTCCGATACAACTTGACTGCTCCAAAACGTCTCTCATTAATGATTGATCTTGTAAACCAGTCAAATGCAGACATGTTGGTTTTCTGTGGTCATTCATTGAAAGACCAGAATGATTTGTGTAAATTGAGGGAGCAAATTAGTAATGTATCATCCTTCGTTTTATTCGAAGTAAAACACGTGGAAGAAAGTAACTTCTTGAATCTGAAAAACTGTTTATATAATATTGAGAACGGTGTCGTTCATAGCAACTCTGATTGCGTTTTGGGAATTTGCTAAAGGAATCTAATATAAATCGTAGGGATTCTGTTTTTATTCATTTCTCTTTTTTATGCGTCATTATGCTGCGAATTGAGATATTTTATGTACCTTTGCACCAACATAATCTTAACGTAAATGAGCGATATAATTAACTATAAAAATGCGGTTGATGTAATTAAAACCGCGATACTACAGAGTCAGGCGAGAGCAGCAAAAGCCGTAAACCAAGAGCAGTTAGCACTGTACTTTGGTATAGGTAGATTCGTTTCGGCAAATACCCGCAAGAAGAATTGGGGTAAGGGGGCCATCGAAGCTATTAGCAGTCAGTTGCGTGCTGAACTGCCAGGATTACGTGGGTTTTCTGCAACCAGTATGCGCAATATGCGCATTTTCTATGAGGAATGGAGGCTGTTAGAATCAAATTCATCAGTTACGACTGATGAAATTCAGCAGTTGAGTTCCAAATCATCAGTTACGACTGATGAATTTACAGAAATTAACAATAATTTGGCAGTCGCAACTGCCAAATTTGAAGAAGACCGCGAAATTCGTCAATTACAATTGGCAAACATGCCCGATTTTCCTTTGCGTGAGTTCCTGAGCATCAGCTTTACACATCACATAGCTATTTTTGCTAAGGCTAAGGCCTATGATGAACGTGTTTTCTATATGAAGTATGCCGATGCTTACAAGCCTACCGTTGAGGATTTGGAGAAGGCTATCACGCAAGACCTCTACCACCATCAGGATAATATGCCCAACAACTTCCTTGCTACCATTCCCGACTACAAGCAGGCATATCGCGCCATCCGCATGTTTAAGGATGAATACTTGCTAAATTTCATTAATGTAGAGGAATTGGGTATGCATGATGAAGATGTTGACGAGAGCGTAATTGAGAGCAATATTGTGCACAATGTGAAGAATTTCATTATGACATTCGGTCGAGGTTTTACATTTTGTGGCAGTCAGGTGCATTACGATAAATTTGGGCACGACCATTGGGTAGACCTCTTATTCTTTAATCGCGACCTGAACCGAACCGTAGTATTCGAATTGAAGAACGGAAGATTTAAGGTCGGATATCTAGGCCAACTTAGCGCATATCTACGCGTACTTAACGACGAAGATCGCCGCCGCCACGAAGAGGCTCCCATTGGTATCATCCTCTGCAGAGATGCAGACAAAGACTATGCCGGATACATAATGCAGGACTTCCGTCAGCCAATGGGAGTAGCTACCTATAAGACTGCGGATGAAATGGACCCCGAACTCCTAAAAGCCTTACCTCCTAAGGAAGAACTGCAAAAGGTGTTTGAGGAGAGTAGTAAAAAAGAAGAAACAAAATAGAGTTATGATAAGCAAGGTGCAGCAACCCTTGGTGGTTACTGCACTTTCTTTTTGTCTTCAGGGCAGGCGTTCGGTTATGCCCCAATTCCCATGCATGAGGTGGTGCCCAGTGCCGTCACAATCGCCGTAGCAATCGATGCAATCATCTGCACGATGAACTTAATGGTTTCTTTCTTGCTCATAGTTGGTTTTAATTTTAAGTGGTTAATACTAATTTTTGTGGTTACCATCCCTCACACCCTTTGTCATCTCGAGCGTAGTCGAGCGCTCGGCTTTGCCGCTTGGCTTGTCCAAGAAATCTCATTCTGAGATCGAAGATCTCTCCATGCGCTACGCTTAGTCTGGGTTGCCATGACCTGTGCCGCCGCCATTGATGGGCTGAGTGTTCTCGGGGTCTTCCACCTCGCCGCTGGTGCTGGTAACACGCTTCACCTCTTTGCCATCGCGGTCGTAGCAGGTAATCTGCACGGCGGTCTTGGCCAGCTCCTCCTTCAGGTCGCTGTTAGGCGTGAAGATGATGCGGCGGCTGGTGATGAGTCCGCTCTTTACCTCTTCTACCTTCTCAACGCTCTTGGCGCGCAGGCCGAATCGCATAGTGCCCAGTCCGGGCAGAGCCACGCTGTGGCCCTCGGTAGCCCATGCCTTGATTACATCGCCGGCTGCATCCCAGCAAGCCTGCATTACACCTCGGCTCACGCCGCTTCGGAGTGCTGCCTCCTTAATTACTTTCTCCTGACTCAGAGCGGTGTACAGTTCGGGCATCATCACGTAGCGGAAGTTGCCTTCGTACTTGCCGATCTTAATCAGCTGCTCGGTAGCTTTTACTTTAAGTGCCATAATCGATACTTTTTTAAAGGGTTTAACATAAAATTTTTGCTGTCTAACTAGAGAGATTTTTTTCCCTAACTAGGGAGTGGATTTTTCTCCTTTGTTTCGACGTTACAAAGGTACGACATCGGCGGAGCCCGTTGGCTGTCTTTGATGGACATCGGCGAAACTTTAGTAAAATTATTGCATTTCATCTGGCAAATCAATACAATAGTCGTCTACAACAAATCTTACTGCTTTTGGTGGAAGCATTTTGGTACGTGCTCTGCGCGAGTTCAGGTACCTGCGAAACGTGCTGGCGCTTACGCCTGCAAGCCTCGCCAGTTCTGATTTATACATTGCTTTCATAGCGGAGTCTTCTTTAAATATAAGTCACTAAAGTCCTTACAGTCTGGCGGTAGCTGGTGATGTACCAACGAGGGCAACACCTGCTTCAACTGCATGAAGAGACGCTCGCCTGGCTCGTCGCGGTCGGGATACATGTGGAAACTAATTGAGATTTTAGAATTTAGAGTTGAGAGTAGTTCCACATCCTTTGGCTTAAGCAGGGTGGCCGAGGGGATGGCTATTGCCTTGTGGCCTGATGAGAGCATTGCCCAACAGTCGGAAGCACCCTCGGTAATGAAGAGCGGTTCGCCTGGCTTCAGAAGGTTGAGCACAGGCAGATTGTATATGCCGCACTCAGAGCCTTGCGGAAATCGGAAACGGGGTAGGGAACCACGCACCAAATTGCGGTTCTGCACGCCCACCAGCTTGCCTTGGCGGTTGTAATAAGGTATCTGCAGCCAAGGAGTGCCCTTACGGTCTTGCCATGAGGTTAGTCGGCACCACCACACCACGCGAGGATCAATCAGACGCTCGTAGAACAGGAACTTGCGCGCAGCCTCGTCCAGCCAAGGATGCTCGAAGTATCGCGCATAGCGGCTTGCATCGAAGGGCTTTGGCTCCTCAGCTTTTTCGGCAGGTTGCCATTCGTCGAGGATGATGTTGTGCTCATCGGCCAACCATCGGCAGGCTTCGCGAAAGTCAACGTTCAGGTGGCGCATCACAAGGTCGATGGTGCCACCCTTGGCCTCGCACACAAAGCAGCGGTAGGTGTTGCGCTTGGTTGAGAACGACAGACTGGGGTGGCTATCGGCATGAAACGGGCACAGACTTTTGTGATGCTTTACGCTTAATCCAAGTCGCTCGGCGACCCCCTCAATAGGCAGGTCGCGGAGCTTTTGAAGTTCTATCTTATCCATAATTTCACTATTCACTATTCACTCTTCCCTTTAAGATACTCTTCGGTCTTGGTGTACAGGCCTGTTTGGCAGCTGTAGGTAATGAACTTTCGATGCAGCCATTTGCGCAGTTGATTGTTGGCGCCCTCTTTAGGCTTGTCCATGCTTTGGCGTAGGGCTTCAAGCTGGGCCTGGTTGAAGGTTGTGGGCAGGCTGTCGAGCATGTTCTTCGGACCTCGGCGCTGTGTGTCGCTCAACAGTTCTGATTCTTTGGCCAGTATGTCGCCGAATACCGTCATTTTGCTCCAGATGTCGTGATACACCAGCCATTCCACGAGCTCGCCTATCGACTTGGTCCACGTTTGCTCGTTAAGCACCCATAGGATGCATCCAGCCTTCCATGCTGATACCAGGGCACGGTGTGAAATCTCGAACAGCAAGTCGTCGTCGGTCAGGTCGGCCAGCGTAGCCATGTCCTCGGCCAGCTTGTCGATGAGCTTATTCAGCGGGCGGATGATGTATCGGCCCTTGCAGATGGCAAGTCGGGTTAGATACTCGTCGAGCTTCTGGTAGAAGTCTTCCCCATACTTGCCCTGTCGGGGGATTCGCCCGTTGCGCTCGCCGCGTACTTTGTAAGAGAACACCATGCGTCCGAAGGTGCCGTTGGTAAGCTCGTACTGATAGAACTTACGGGTGGACTTGGGGTTCGACGAGATGGTGATGCATGCTCGGATAATTGGGTTGCCTGTCACGCCGTCTGATGTGGCACGCAGCGCGCCGGCTCGGGCCCTATCGTACACATTGCGCAGCAACACCGACACCTGCTTGTGGCTGCCGCACAGCTGGTCGGCCATCTCCACCTCGGGCAGGTTGAAGTATTGTGTATGTCCGCCCTGAGCCTCCAGTGCGATGGCATTTTTCAGGAAGGCAGGCTTGGTGGTGTCGGTAGGCGGAAACCAGTAGGCCAGTTGGGGTTCCTCGGGTTTATCCTTGTTGGCACCTCGGGCATTTTTCTGCCTCTGCCATGCCAGATATTTCTTTTCTTCCTCCTCGTCGTGTTTGCTGAAATCGCGGCAGATGGCCTCGGCAAGTTTGGTCAACTGACCCTTGTTGTCGCCAGAATGTGCCACCAAATTGGCCATCATGCCTGTTGGTTCCTTCCAACTGTTGTCGGGGTACTGAAATTCTGTGCCGCTGATGTGAGCGCCAAAGATAGGGAAAAACATCGGAACCAGTGGTTCGTGCATGTCTTTTGATGCCTGCGAGAGCAGGAGTTTGATACATTCTGTGCCTCGGCCGAGTGTTGGCATCGCAGGCGCAGAGTTGCTAGAAATGTCGTATCTCATTGAAAATCTGCTTTTTAGAGAATTAATAATAATGTTAAAAGTGGCCTCGGCGTTCCAGTTCCAGTTGTTCCAATTAATATTTTGGAAGTCCCATTTGCCCTTGTGTTACTATATAACTATCTATATATCAATTAGTTATAAAGAATAGAGGGGGCGTTTGCTCCTCGAAAACAAACTGGAACAATTGGAACTGTCACACCTGTGTGGCCGTTTGCGTACTGGGTTAGCGCTCCTCTATAAGGCCTGTTAGACCATTGCAAAGCTCAACGCACACCTCCCAAATATATCGCGCCAAGCTGAAACCTTTTCCCACATTCATCGGCTTGAAGTTGGGGCGCAATGTGCCATCATCGCGTCGGGTAATAGATATGCGCTTACCGTCGAACACCTTAGGATTGTGCTTAACCGGCGGCTTGGGTGGCATCTCAATGAATGTAAAGTGCTCATCGTACAGAAACTCATCGCACAATACATCGCGGCTCAGCACGCCCACATAGTTCTTACCAGTCTTCGCCTGTCAAACCTTTCTTATTTATATACATGACAGTATACTTTCCGGGAAAGCCTCGGTCTCACACGAGGGTCCCTCCGCACAACCGAGAAAGTGAGACAGGCCTACGGTCCTACGCTTGACCATTTTTCTCGTTGTTTGGTGGTGCAAAGGTAAGCAGAATTTTGGTATCTATTTCCTTTTTTATTGAGGATAGATTGACGGCTTAAACACTTGTTTTTTAGATGTTTATAAGTTGTTGCGTCCAATTCGAAACCATTAAAAGATTAAATGGATAGCTTTGTTTGATTTTTCCACCAAGAAATGGACAATAAGAACAGGCTACGTCCAGTAAGCATATAAAAAATAAACGCCCACGGTTTGTGAGCGTCTAATAAAACTATGGTAAAATGAATGGTCTTTAGTGGTTGTTCATGCGATTTTCAAAATCAGAGGCGAATTTGCGTTCCAAACCTCCATCCAAAGCTGCTTCAGGATCTGCTTTTTTGTAACTGTCAAAACGAGCCCAAACGCTCTTTTTTTGAGGCAAGTCGTATTGACCTTTGTATGAAGAGACAAAATATTTATAACCTTTAGCCATGCCAAGTCCCGTCCAGCACACAAATTCTGCTATGGCTGTTGTATCCATCTTCTTGCCACGTCCTTTGTCAGCGTAGGTGTCGAAGTTGGTCATGATTTCTTTTGCCTTTTTACCTTTATCGTAATTGTTGACAAAATACAACGACTCCAAATCATCCAGCCCGTATTGGGCGCCACTCTCTACTACGCGAGAAGTTGCATAGCGCGTGATACTTTTAATATTGTATTTATGAAACCCTTGTTGTGCAAAAGTTTTCAATGAGCCAGTTTTTTTACTCTTTTTTAGCAGTTCGTCCTGACTTGCTTTTTCTTTTGACAGCATTCCTATCACATCCTTCATATCGCCCACAATATTTATGCATTGCTCGTTGAGTAACTTAAGACAGAGCTCTGCATCGTTGCTAATCCTCGCCTCTTTTGCCAGTTCCTGATGACAGATAACCAGTACGGCTATAACATTGGCAAAATAGGCACCCATTTCAGCATATAGCGTCGTTACACTATCTGGATACGATTCTAGCCCGTACAAATCACGGCCACATTCTGCAAACGCTAATGTTGATTTTACAAATACCGAAGGTCGGAAATCTTTGTCAGGCATGTTCTTCCTACAAATAGGAGTGAATTTCTTGTAGATAATCTTCGTACCTTTCAATGTACTGCGTATTTTGCGAAACAACTTTTCTGAATCACGGAAACAATTATTGTCATCAGTTGCCCACAATTTATTATACGTAACCGCTATTTCCGAAAGTCGTAGCAATTCGCGACGTGTCATATTCATACGTTCGCGCACAATGCATATTAATTGTTGGATTTTACATTCAGAGAAGTTGCGGCTTTGTATACCAGCAATGAACCTTACCTCACCATCTTTCTCATAATTTCTAATTACCTCAAGAATTTGGAGAATTCCATCTTTAGATTTCTCAATATCTGTCCAATGAATCATTGTTTTACGGTCTTCTTAATTTTATATTTCCTATTTTTATACTCACCCTCAATTTCCAGAATACCTTCGTCAACGAGTTGTTTCAGATAGTCGCGGGTTCGTGAAGCTTTGAGTCCGATGGCTTTTGAAACGGTTTTTGAATCTGAAATCTCATTATCGGCGATAAAATTGGTGATTTGTCGCCGATATTCCTTATTTCGATTTTGATTTTCCGTTTTTGAGTCATTTATATCACCCTCTTCAGACCCATTTACATTCATCGACGCAATCAGTTCGAACACCCTGTGCATCTGACTATATGCGATTCTGTCCTCGGGTGTTTCCTCGCTCAGGCGGCTGAGCTCCTTGGCATAATCGATGGCACGTTCGAGGTCACCGTGCTCCGTCAGATAGTTGTATAAGTTATTCTTTCTGAAATAGCGGGCGGTTTTCTCGTAGTCAGGCATAAAGTGCTGCAAGTCTGGCAATACATCCTCGCAACTATCATAATGCTTCATGGAAAGTTGCGGCAGGAAGTGAAGCAGGAACCAGAACTCGGTACACGGGTTGGTCTCAATCCAAATAACATTCCGGCTACTCTTCTTTTTCAACTTTTGATATGTCGCCATTTCTGCAGGCACTTTGAGCAGGCGGTCCATATCCACAAGGCAAACAACGTAGTCGGTTTCTCGCTTCACATAGTCCTCTGCCAGTTTCGCCATGTGTGGAATATCCGAATGTTGGGGAAAATCAGGTGCTACTTTGAATTTGAAGTGGCAAGCCACGCGTAGGGTTTCAAAATACCACCATTCGGTTTCTCCTTCGCCTATGATTGCTATACTCTTCTTTACTGCCATGCTATGTTACTCTGTTTCAAGGTAAATACTTCCGAGGAAAGGCAGATCCACTAATTTCCCCTGCTTGTAGGCATTGTATGGATTCATTGTTTTGTGCAAGCCAAGTGAACTGAGACGCTTAATTTGTGTGGCTCCAACCTCGTTCTTATCTGTAAACCAGATGATGTCTCTGCGAATGAAATCCTCGTTAAGTAGGTTGATGTCGTGAGTGGTCATCAAAATCTGTGATGAACCTTCGCTGTTGGCCAAAAATAGTTTAATGAAATATGAGAGAAGCTCGTAGTGAATGCTTGTCTCTATCTCGTCGACGGGGATAAAGTTATTCTCGTGTAACACATAGTATAGCACGATAGACATACCTAGGAATCTGTTTGTTCCTGCAGATTCCAATCCTTCATGTAACTCATATTCACCTTCCTCTCCGTTATGTTTGAACATAATCTCATCATGCTTGATGGTGCCACGTTTAAGCATTTCAATTTTAGCCTCCTCAGGTATTGGCGCACTATTAATGGCTTTCTCCATTTCTGGAGTAATAGATTCCTCGTTCTCGTTAAGAACCATATCAACAATATTAAAGTCACTTGCTTTTAACAGTTGGAGTAAGAATCGTTTTTTCTTTCCATCCTTGTCATTACGCAATTCGTTTTTTATATCAAATGATAGGGAATCTTTGGGACTCAATATACTTTGCAGTCCTGAATAGAAGAACTCATATACATCATTAAGTTTCGAAGTAGGAGCATTTGATTGTCCAAAAGCGGCCATTACCGTACAATTGTTGGTGGTGTTGCCTTCAATAGCACGTTGGGCGGCCTTATCAAGCCCAGCTTTATTGCCAAAAGTAACCTCAGTATGATCAGACTCTGCCTGATAAATACGCTTATATAGTGTTGTTGGACGGGCACTTGTATACACGAGTAATGACTCTTCGTATATTCGTTTGAAATTAAAAACTAAATCCATGACATATTTTTCTCCCTTTACCCAAAAAGTCATTTGCATATGTGAGTGCTCCTGCGCACTATGCTTGTCGAGTAAAAATGGAAAGTACCTCATGTCAGTATTCTTGGATTCGGGTTTGTCGAGCATGACTCTGCGGAAGAATGACAAGGCCTTAAGCAAGGTAGTCTTACCACTGGCATTACTACCATAAACGATGCCAATTTTCAATAGCTCAACGCCATCACTCACTTCATGAACATATTGGTCACGCATACGGACATCATTGGTTGGCACAAAACTAATAGTTTGCGGCTCCCTGATGCTGTAGAAATTCTGTACTTGAAACTCCTGTACCATAGTCGTTGTATTTTAATGATATGATTTTGTTGCAAATATACGCCAAAAAAGCGTAAGTACAAAATATAATCGACATTTTCGTGAATAATTCACGATATTTTTAAATATAAATAACTTTTAAGACTCAAAAACACCCCCTTGTCATGTCGAGTGAAGTCGAGCGCTCGGCTTTGTCGCTTCGATAGTGAAGACTTCTCTACGGATTTGGCCGCTTGGCGTAAGCTAAAGTATCTCCTTCGGAGATTTTATGAGATCTCTCCACGCGCTTTGCTTGTTTTTTTTGTTTTTATCCATTTCGTGCTTGTAAATCCAAAAACTATTTGTATCTTTGCAGCAATAATTAAAACTATTGGAGTATGAAGAAAAACTATTTTTGTATGCTGGGCGCCATGCTGATTTGCGCCGCAACTGTGTTTACTGCGTGTGGTAATGTTGATGATCCTGTACCGAGCGGCGATGTACCTGTGATAGAGAATCTGCCCGAGAAGGTTATTGGTAAATGGATAGTTGAAGAAAAAGAGGGTAAGCCTGCACTCACCAATCAGAAACTCGTCATTGATTTTAAGTCGGCCACCAAGGTGACCGTCAGCTTGTCGTACATGAGTTTCTGGCATAGTAATGATTTGTTTGATTATACTATTAATGGAAACGTGATATCTTGCGCGGGCCAGCTTAACGAGCATACATCTGTAAATACTACGGTTAAGGTGAATGCTATCGATGACAATAAAATGTTTGAGGATTTCTCGAACATCATATCGATAGATGGTGCAGAAGCCATCAAAATGGCATCGAAAGAGACTCTGATTCGCGTTACCGAAGACTACTCGCAGACGGTATTGGGCCTTTGGGAAGGCCGCGCTACCAGCGAGATAGGCTCGGAGTTCGACGATGGTCAGCTCCACCGTTGGGAGTTCAAGACCGATGGCACATTCGGTTTCTATCGCAAAGTTAACGACGAGTGGCAGCTGAGCGACGACACGTTTAGTGATTACTTTGTGGAAGGACCGCTACTGTGTTCGCGCTGGAAGAACAACGTAGAAGGTGCCGTAGAGAACCGCGAATGGTGGGAGATAGAATCGATTGAGAACGGCGTGATGAAGTGGAAAGCCCTGCGCCAGAAGGAAGACGGAACCTTATACACAGCCACCTTCGAGATGACGAAGGTGGAGTAGAGGCTATCCCTCGAACACATAACCCAGACCTGGGCGGCTGACGACATTCTGTGCGTAGCTGCCCAGTTTTTTGCGCAGGCGGGTGATGTTAACATTTATCGTTCGGTCGGTCACGATGACATCGGGCCATACTGTGTCCATCAGCTGCTGGCGGGTGAGCACGTGGTTGCGGTGGGAGAGGAGCTGGTAAAGCAGGTCGAACTCGGTGCGCGTGAGGCTGACGGGCTGGCCGTCGATGGTAACCGTACGGCGATCGATATTCATCTTCAGACTGTTGTAGTTCTGATAGCGTTTGCCCAATCGGGCCTCTACCACATTCATCACGTAATCGCCCAGTTTCTCGCAGTCGGCAACGATGTCGGTATAGAGCGTGCCCAGCGTATAACTGTAAGTGTGGCTGTTAACATCGCTAAGCGTTTCGGCCTTGATGTTGTCGCGCAAGGTGTTGATGTCGTTCTCGATATCCCTCGAGGCATCGACAGTCAGGTTTTCACGGCGGCCGTTCATCACAACCATCATTTGTGTCAAAGCCTCGTTAACCAGATGCTGCATATCGTGCAATCGGGTGTACTGGTTGGGGGTAAAGTCTTCACGATTGTTGCGCAGATGCTTGATGGTTCGAGCCATCTTATAGCACGCATCGCCGATGGATTCCAGCTCGCCAATCTGGCGGAACATAATGCGGATTTTATTCTTTGTCTCGTCTGAAAGGTGGTCTTTGCCTACCTGTTCAAGATAGTTGGCTATCTCAATTTCCATGTTGTCGGCAATGGTCTCGTAGTGTTCTATTCGCTCGAACAGGCGCTCAAACTCCTTTTTATCCTTCTCGTCTATCAGCGTGCGCGTCATGCCAAACATGCGTTGCATGCGCTCGGCAAAATGGATAATCTCTTTTTGCGCCTGCAGAACCGATATTTCGGGTGTAGCCATCACGCCACCATCGATGAAATGAAGGGCGGCGTTGGGCTTGGCCTGTTGCTTGTTGGGCAGAAGGCGACACACCAAGCGCTCCATCTGGGGGATGAAACCGATGAGCAAAGCGGTGTTGAGTATGTTGAAACACGTATGGAACATGGCCAGTACTACCGACAGAAGCTCGGTTTGCCCGCCTGTCGCAGGATTATAGCCAACGATGCTGCACACCATATCGACGAAAGGATAGAACACCGCCAGCACCCACACCACGCCGAACACATTGAACAGCAGATGGGCTAACGCCGCCCTGCGGGCTTCGATGCCTGCGCCGAGTGCTGCCAGATTGGCTGTGGCTGTTGTGCCGATGTTCTCGCCCATCACCAAGGCTATGCCCATATAGATGGGCAGCACGCCTGTAGAGCAGAGCAGAATGGTGATGGCCATGACGGCTGCCGACGACTGTACGATACAGGTTATAAGCGTGCCTGCGGCAAGGAAGACGAATATGGTGAGATAGCTGCTGGTGTCGAACGAGGCAAAGAATGCCACCACCTGGGCATTATGCTGAAGATCCATATCCTTGCCGGCGCCACTCAACATGACGAGCGACCAGAAGAGGAATGCCAGTCCGAAAAGGAACTCGCCTGCATAACGGTGGCGCTTCTTATAAATAAGTACCATACCCACAAGGAAGGCGGGAAACACCACTACGGTCAGGTTCAGATTATAGCCCAGCGACATGATCCACGCCGTGAGTGTAGTACCGATATTGGCACCCATGATAACCGAGATGGCTTGTGCCAGCGTGAGCAGTCCGGCACTAACAAACGATACCGTCATAACCGTTGTGGCCGACGACGATTGTACGGCGCAAGTAACAAAGGTGCCAGTAAGCATGCCGGTTAGTCGGTTGGTGGTCATTCGTCCAAGAATATGTCGTAAGCCCGATCCTGCCATCTTCTGTAGGGCGTCGCTCATTGTCTTCATGCCATAGATGAGAAGTGCGAGCGAGCCTAAAAGTCTTAATACAATCTCTAATTTCATAGTTTATCTATTTTAATATTTCGGGTACAAAGATAAATAAAAAGAGCTTAGGATGCAAATTATTAAGGTTACGTTTTGGTTACAAATGCTTAAATTTCCTACTGTTGTCCAGCGCAAGTGCATGTACTGGCTGCTAAAAATATAGGTTTCATCTGTAAGTTTATGTTAATGTGTGCAAAGATGCGAATTCTTTCGGAGATTTCACAAAAAATATGAAAATTAATCTATATCTTTGCACACAAATTATCTATAAATCAATCAAAAATGAATAAACTGACTCTTATGACTTTGGCAACATTAGCCACGACGGCAGTTTCGGCTCAGGGACTGCAATATCCTAAGGCTGAGAAAGACGGCACCGTCGACGAGTATTTTGGTGTGAAAGTGGCCGACCCTTATCGTTGGCTCGAAAATGACACGAGTGCGCAGACTGCTGCGTGGGTGGAGGCTGAAAACAAGGTTACGAACGCCTACCTGCAGAAGATTCCTTTCAGAGGCAAACTGCTGAAGCGCCTGACCGATCTGGCCAATTATGAGAAGATTTCGGCGCCTCGCAAGCATCACGGCAAGTGGTACTTCTACAAGAACGACGGATTGCAGAATCAGTACGTGATGTACGTGATGGACAAGCTGGGAGGCGAGCCACGCGTGTTCCTCGACCCTAACAAACTGAGTGCCGACGGAACGGTGGCTTTGAAGGGCGTTAGCTTCTCAAATAATGGCAAGTACGCAGCCTACAATATCTCGCGTAGTGGTAGCGACTGGGAGGAGTTCTTCGTCATCGACTTGAAGACTGGGCAGCTGACCGGCGACCACATCGAGTGGGCCAAGTTCTCGAATGCCTCGTGGCTGGGCGACGGTTTCTTCTATAGTGCCTACGATGCGCCCGAGAAGGGCAAGGAGTTCTCGAACATGAACTCTGGTCACAAGATATACTATCATAAGGTAGGTATGCCCCAGAGCGAGGATGTGCTGTTCTATCAGAATCCAGCCTATCCCAAGCGTTTCTACTATGTGGCTGTCAACGAGGACGAGACCAAGATGTATCTCTACGAGGCAGGAGCAGGCTCAGGCAACAATCTCTTTGTGAGAGATCTGAAACAACCTAACTCTCAGTTCATTCAGATGACATCCGACATGGACTATCAGTACTCACCTATCTATGACGATGGTGATAAGATATGGATTTACACCAATTATGGTGCCCCCAAGGGGCGCATCATGGTGGCTGATATCCATCAGGCAGGTGTAGACAGCTGGCAGGAGCTGGTGGCTGAGCAGGAGAATGTGCTCTCTGGCATCGACGTTATCAATCGCCAGCTCATCCTTACCTATCAGAAGGATGCTTCGGATCATGCCTATCTTTACGGACTTGATGGTAAGATGAAGCATGAGATTAAGTTGCCATCAGTTGGTAGTGTAGGTTTTACGGGTGATGAGAAGGAGCCTGGGTGCTTCTATACCTTCACCTCGTTCACCATTCCCGGCACTATCTACAGCTACGATATGGCTAAGAACGAGAGTAAGCTCTATTCATCGCCCAAGGTGAAGTTCCGCCAGGATGACTTTACCTCTGAACAGGTGTTCTTCCAGAGTAAGGACGGTACGCGCATACCCATGTTCCTTACTTATAAGAAGGGGCTGAAGCGCAATGGCAAGAATCCCGTTTATCTCTATGGCTACGGTGGTTTCAACATCTCTCTTGGCCCAAGTTTTTCTGCTACTCGCATCCCCTTCCTCGAGAATGGCGGCATCTATGCTCAGGTAACGCTGCGAGGCGGTAGTGAGTATGGTGAGGAGTGGCATCTGGCTGGTACTAAGATGCAGAAGCAGAATGTGTTCGACGATTTTATCGGTGCTGCCGAGTGGCTTATCAGCGAGGGCTATACTAATAAGAACAAGTTGGCCATCGTGGGTGGTTCTAACGGCGGACTGCTCGTGGGAGCCTGTATGACTCAGCGCCCTGATCTCTATCGCGTGGCAATCCCTCAGGTTGGCGTGATGGACATGCTGCGCTATCATAAGTTCACGATTGGTTGGAACTGGGCCAGCGATTATGGTACCAGTGAGGACTCTAAGGAGATGTTCGAGTATCTGCGTGGCTATTCGCCACTTCACAATCTGAAGCCTGGTACAGCCTATCCCGCAACGCTCGTAACGACTGCCGACCACGACGATCGCGTGGTGCCTGCCCACTCATTTAAGTTTGCAGCCACCTTGCAGGAGTGCCATCAGGGCAACAATCCTGTGCTCATCCGCATCGACACCAAAGCTGGTCACGGAGGTGGCAAGCCGTTGGCAAAAGTGCTTGAGGAACAGGCTGATATCTACGGATTCATCCTCTACAATATGGGTGAAAAGTTTAAGTAAAATAATTAAGTGCAGCGCCATCAAGGTTGCTGCACTTGTTTTTTTTTGCTTTGCGGCGGGGATTTTACTTTGCGCCGAGGATTTCGCGGGCGCGGGCTGTTTGCTCGGCGGTTGGGGTCGGGGTATCCGCCAGGGTGTAGGCGATGCCCAGGTTGTCCCACTTGAAGGTGCCTAGGGTGTGGTAGGGCAGTACCTCAACCCGCTGTACATTGATGAGCGTGTCGATGAAGTGGCGCAGCTGGGTGAGCTGGGCCTCGTCGGTGGTGATGCCAGGCACCAACACATGGCGAATCCAAACGGGCTTCTGGATGTCGGAGAGATAGCGGGCGCAGTCGAGAATATGCTCGTTGCCGTGGCCTGTGAGCCAACGATGCTTCTCGCTATCTATGTGCTTGATGTCGAGCAGTACCAGGTCGGTGCTCTGCATCAGGCGCTGGAACTTAGCGAAGAAAGGTTCCTCGCGGGTGAAAGGCTGGGCGGCTGTATCAAGACAAGTGTTGATGCCTCGACGATGGGCCTCCTCGAATAAGTCGATAAGGAAATCAATCTGCAGCAATGCCTCGCCACCGCTCACGGTGATGCCGCCATCGGGGCCCCAGTAGCTGCGGTAGCGCTCGGCCTTGTCGAGCAGTTCGCCAGCAGTCATCTGTTTGCCGCAGGTATCAGAACCAAGCCTCCATGTGTCGGGGTTGTGGCAGTAGCGGCAGCGCATCTGACAACCCTGCAGGAAAATAAGAAACCGAATCCCTGGCCCATCAACAGAGCCAAAGGATTCGGTAGAGTGTATATAGCCGGGAGTAGTCATTACAGGCTCTCGTGAGATTGACGTGCAATAACATCCTCCTGCTGCTCGCGAGTGAGGTCGATGAACTTCACGGCGTAACCAGATACACGAATTGTGAAGTTAGCGTACTCGGGCTTCTCGGGATGCTCCATAGCATCGCGCAGCTTGTCGACAGCAAACACGTTCACGTTCAGGTGGTGAGCACCACGGCTGAAGTAACCGTCCATCACACGAACCAGCGTGTTGGCACGCTCGTCGTCGTTCTGTCCCAAAGCGTTAGGACTGATGGTCTGGGTGTTAGAGATACCATCGAGGGCATACTCGTAAGGCAGCTTGGCAACAGAGTTGAGCGAAGCCAGCAATCCGTTCTGCTCGGCACCATAGCTTGGGTTTGCACCAGGAGCCAGAGGAGTGCCTGCGCGGCGACCATCGGGCAGATTGCCTGTGTACTTACCATAAACCACGTTAGAGGTGATGGTGAGGATAGAGCAGGTTGGGGTAGCGTTACGATAGGTGGCGTGCTTGCGAATCTTCTTAACGAAGGTCTTGAGCAGCCATACGGCAATCTCGTCGGCGCGGTCGTCGTCGTTACCGTAGCGTGGGAAGTCGCCCTCGGCTACGTAGTCAACGTTGAATCCCTCCTCGTCGCGAATCATCTTTACCTTTGCATACTTAACGGCAGAGATAGAATCGACAACGTGAGAGAATCCGGCGATACCGGTAGCGAATGTACGACGTACGTTGGTATCGATGAGGGCCATCTCGGCAGCCTCGTAGAAGTACTTATCGTGCATGTAGTGGATGAGGTTCAGGGTGTTTACATACACACCTGCCAGCCAGTCCATAGCCTGATCGAAGCGTGGAGCCAGCTCCTCCCAAGTGAGGTATTCGTCCTTGATGGGGCGGAAGCCAGGAGCTACCTGCTCGCGGGTCTTGGCGTCGACACCACCGTTACATGCATAGAGGAAACACTTGGCCAGGTTGGCGCGTGCTCCGAAGAACTGCATCTCCTTACCAGTCTGGGTAGCACTTACGCAGCAGCAGATGCTATAATCGTCGCCCCATACAGGACGCATCACCTCGTCGTTCTCGTACTGGATAGAGCTGGTCTTTACAGAGATCATAGCTGCGTACTTCTTGAAGTTCTCGGTGAGGCGAGGAGAGTAGAGCACGGTGAGATTTGGCTCGGGCGATGGACCCATGTTCTCCAGTGTGTGGAGAAAACGGTAGTCGTTCTTGGTCACCATGTGGCGTCCGTCCATGCCCATACCACCTACCTCGAGTGTAGCCCAAACGGGGTCGCCAGAGAAGAGCTGGTTGTAAGATGGGATACGGGCGAACTTAACCATGCGGAACTTCATGACCAGGTGGTCGATAAGCTCCTGAGCCTCGGCCTCGGTCAGAGTGCCCTCTTCCATATCGCGCTGGATGTAGATATCGAGGAAGGTAGATACGCGACCTACTGACATGGCAGCACCATTCTGAGTCTTGATGGCAGCCAGATAGCCGAAGTAGAGCCACTGGACAGCCTCGCGAGCGTTATTGGCGGGCTGAGAGATATCGAAACCATAGATCTGAGCCATAGCCTTCATCTCCTTCAGGGCCTTGATCTGCATAGAAATCTCCTCACGCAGACGAATCACGTCATCGCTCATCACACCGGCACCGCAGTTGCGCTTGTCGGCCTCCTTCTCGGCGATGATGAAGTCGATACCATACAGAGCCACACGGCGGTAGTCGCCCACGATACGGCCACGACCATAAGTATCGGGCAGACCTGTGAGGATGTGGTTATGACGAACGTGCATCATCTCCTCGGTGTAAGCATCGAATACGCCATCGTTGTGAGTCTTGCAATATTTGGTGAAGATCTCGTGCAGCTTCTCTGAGGGCTGGTAGCCGTAAGTTGTGCAAGCCTGCTCAGCCATCTTGATGCCGCCAAAAGGCATGAAGGCGCGCTTAAGGGGTTTATCGGTCTGCAGACCAACTACCTTCTCCAGGTCCTTCTTACTCTCGTCGATGTAAGCTGGGCCATAAGCTGTCATGCTCGATACGATTTCTGTCTCCATGTCGAGCACACCGCCCTTGGCACGCTCCTCCTTCTGCAACTCCTGCAGACGTCCCCACAAAATGTTGGTGGCATCGGTAGGTGCAGCAAGGAATGACTCGTCGCCTTCATAAGATGTGTAGTTGTTCTGAATAAAGTCTCTGAGGTTGACCTCTTCGGTCCATTTGGTTCCTTTAAAACCACGCCATTCTTTACGCATAAATTAATTAGTGTTTTTTTGTTCTTTTGTAAAA
Source organism: uncultured Prevotella sp. (assembly GCA_900315765.1). GTDB lineage: Bacteria > Bacteroidota > Bacteroidia > Bacteroidales > Bacteroidaceae > Prevotella. Next base: position 56,982 of record ONAK01000019.1, read on the forward strand.
TAATAATACCTATTGTATTTTTTCCGGCTGCAAAGGTACTACTTTTTTATGACCTGTGCAACTTTTTGCGCAGCATTATTGAATATCGTGATACAAATCAAAAAAAAGGAGCACCCGAATGGATGCTCCCTTGAATATGGAATGAAAGATTAAATCTATTAATCCTCCCAGTTCTCTGCAGCCTTACGGATGTAAGACTTGTAGCGCAGCTGAGCCATACGCTGTGCCTCAGCAAACAGCTCCTCGGCCTCGTTAGGATAAGCCTTCTTAACAGAGAGGTAACGAACCTCACCGAGCAGGAAGTCGTGGAAGTTCTCCCAGTTAGGCTCCTTAGAG